>CALVXH010000008.1 GCA_944368945.1 uncultured Bacilli bacterium | reverse complement strand
TGGTTACACCCAATATTTGTGCAGCTTCGCTTATATTAACTAATTTTCCCATGATTTATTTTAACATATTTTATTATAAAAATTTAAGAATATTTTATAATTTTTTATAATAAATATCCATCAGTTGATAGCCCCTAAGAAAAACAAATTATTTTAAATTGAGTTCCAAGCAGCTTCAAATTGCTCTTCGATATATGTATCTAAAGCAGCACCTTTTGCTGTTGACTTAAAGACGTTTTCAAGTAATGATTTTACAGCACTTCTTGTAGCATCTGAGAATTGTGAAACAGGAGCGATAAATGTTTGCTCATTTGTATCATATTCTTCATAGATTTCATAAACTTCTTTTTGTAAGTAGTTATAGTTAGCATCCTGATTTGGTGTTTCTGGTAAAGAAACATTAGCTTCGGTAATTGCTGTAATCGCATCTTCATCATATGAAGTAGCTCTTACTGGCATTGAAGACATTGTAACTGCTGTAGAAGCTGAATTCATTGAGTTAGTCATAAACTTATAGAATAACCAAGCAGCAATGTTTTCAACTTTACTCTTATTAAAGAATACAATGTTAGCACCTTGGCTCATTGCTTTTGATTTTGCAGTCTTATTTTTAACTGTTGGAGTTGCTTCTAACATTCCATCATCAATAACTGGAGTTGGTAAAGCCTCGCCTCTAAAATAATTAGCACTTCCATACCAAGCATTTTTTGATCCATTTACATAAATGAAACATTCTTGATTGTAAGTATAATAATTCCAAACACCTTCATCACCTTCAGGATCAATAATACTACTAGTAGTAATTAAGCCTTCATCATACCAAGATTTAAGCATCTTGACCATTTGAACAGCTTTTTCATTTGCTCCACCACCTTCAGTATAGAATTTAACAGCTTCTGACTTATTAATTTGTCCATCGCCATTTTCATCCTTATTTCCACCATATGGAACATTCATCATTTCTGAGAAAGTAATGTAAAGATTATCAGTTGAGTCATATCCAATTGGAGTGACTTTTCCTTTTTCCCATGTAACTGTATGTGGTTTAACAACATAATCATTTGCTGCATCATCCCAAGCAGATATATCAGTAACAATATTATCCATTGCTAATAATTTTCTACCAGCATCGATAATATCTTCCCAGTTTGTTAAATCATAATTTCCTTTTCCTAAATATTGATCTAAAGCATCAACATTATAGAAAAGAGCTTCACTATTTTTATACCAAGGAAGTGAATATGTTCCTTTTTCAATATATTCTTGTCCTTCTTTTAAGAAAGCACTATTTAAATCATCTTTAGCTGTTGTTGAATCTGTTTCAACTTCTGTTGTACTTCCTGATTTTGGTTTTAAACCTAATCCATATGTAGAATTACTCATATATGGATCCATATTTAAAACATTTCCACTATCTAAATATCCAACAACATAGTCTGGGTAGCAAACAGCCATTGAAGGTAATTTATCTGGTGTGCTAAGTACTCCTGAAATAGCTTCATCAATATCCCAATAACGACCCTTATCTTCTAACTTAATTGTAATATTTGGATAAACCTTATTAAATTCTTTGATGATATTATTCATCATTGTATGTTCTGGTCCAGCTGCACCATCTTCATCATAAAGGTTTTCCCAGAAGGTAACTGTAGCGGTCATTTCACTATAATTTGTATCTTCATATGGATCAACATCTGCATTTGAACATGAAGAGATTAAAAACGAACAAACAGCCCCTAAGGCAATAACGGGCGTAAGTAATTTGAATTTAAGTTTCATCAAGTTTCCTCCCTTACTTAAATCACCTTAATATAATATAACAATTGGCACCGGAAATAAAATTTTTAATTTTATAGTTTGTAAATTTTTAATTATCCCTTAATACCAGTTCTACTAGTTCCACTCATAATGTATTTTCTAAAGAAAATAAATAATAAAATTAAGGGAATTGTGATTATAACTGTAGCTGCCATTTGTAAAGATTGTAAGGTAAATAAGAAACCTCCGATATTACTATCAAAATTAGCGATATCTCTAATGCCTACAGTAATTAAAGTATATTCAGGATTTGCCACTGTAACTGTTTTTGGCCAAGCATAAGCGTTCCAAGTTGAAATAACTTTTAATATTGTAATAGTAATTAAAGTTGGTGAAGCGATTGGAACCATAACTTTCCATAAATATTTCCAATCACTTTTACCATCAACTTTGCTCGCTAAATATAATTCTTCAGGAATTTGTTTAAAGTTTTCTCTTAATAAATAAATGTAAAAAACATTAACAATAAACGGAAGCATAATCGCAAAATATGTTCCCCATCTATCATTTAATAAGCCATATCTATATACAGTAATAAAGTTACTAGCAACAAATAATTCACTAGGAATCATCATAGTTATTAAATAAATATAAAAGGTAGTATCTCTACCTTTAAATTGAAGTCTAGTGAACGCAAAGGCAGCAAAAATAGTAACAAATAAAGTTCCAATAGTAGAAATAATTAAAACAATAAATGTATTGATTAAATAATTAAAAAAGTCAAATCTAGAAGGATCAAAAATTAATGCATAATTATTCCAAGCTATTTCATTAAATGGGATAAAAAAGTCATTACTTAAACCTACATATTTTCCATTAACAACCTCGCTTTTTAAACTGGTAATAAGCATCCAATAAAAAGGAATCATCATAATAAAAGCGAGGAATATTAAAATTAAGTATGCAAAAGTTAAGAAAATTATCTTTTTTACCTTATCAAACTTTTCAGTAGTTTTTGCATCTTTATTAAAACCATCAACTACAAATTCGATTTTATTATCATTAGAATATAATGATGAAAAATTCTCTTGTTTCATATTAATAATATATCCTCTTTCTAGAAATCAAAAATTGTAGTCCAGTAAAGACTAGAATAATTAAAAATAAAACGACTGCTCCACAACAAGCATATCTTACGCTTTCTCCATTGCCACTATTTACTTGATCATAAACAAAGTAAACAACAGTATATAGATTATATGAGTTACCACTTGTACCTCTATCTTTAAATAGTCCAGCAATTGCCTGATACTCTTTAAAACCATTAATAAATGATGTAATTGAAATGTATAAAATTTGAGGTGAAAGTAAAGGTACAGTAATTTTATAAAATTGCTTAAACTTACTTGCGCTATCAATTTTAGCGGCTTCATAATATTTTTTATCAATTCCTTGAAGTCCACTGACAAAGATTAATATCTTAAATGGAAGTTGATACCAAATAATATCTAAAAAGATAACAGTCATTGCATTCCAATAAGTTGTTTCAGGATTAGATTCAACCCAATATTTATTTAGATTAAAAATAGCATTAAATAAACCATCATGAGAGAAAATAACTCCAAATACCATACCAACCGCAATAATATTAGTTACATAAGGAGTAAAAAATAATGTTTGAAAGAACTTTTGGAAGGCTTTTATTGAGTTAATTAAAACTGCAATAATTAAGGCTAAAATAATAGAAATAGGAACTGTTACAAAAGTAATAATCATTGTATTTGGTAAAGCATATTGAAAAAATGCTTTAATTGGTCCACTAATTCCAGAAATATAGTCAGGAGGAGGTATAATACCAAATAAAGCCTTATAATTATCCAAAGTAAAGCCACTACTTGTTCCTTTTAAATAGTTATAATCCTTTAAAAAAGAAATGACAAAAGTATCTATTAAAGGATATAAAGTGAATATTGCAAGTAAAATTAAACTAGGAGCAAGATAAATCCAGCCTTTATAATTATCTTTTCTAACCATTATAAATAAATCCTTTCCCCATCAGATTTTTTAAATAGTAAAACCTTTTTTGGATTTATATATAATTTATAAGACAACTTATCAATTACTAAATCATCTTTAAAAACAACTTTAATTGAATCATTAAATTCATTATTAAGGACTAATTCTTTATCTCTTCCTAATGTTTCATAGTTATCAAGTTTTCCTTCTAAATAATATTTAAAGTTATTGTCGTTAGTTATTTCTAAACCTTCAGGTCTAACCGAAAAAACAACTTCTTCTCCATCTAAATCATTATTATTTAATTCAAAAACTACGTAATTTCCAACTAAAATTTTATTTTTAATAACTTTAGCATCAAATTTATTTAATGGAGGAGTTCCTAAAAAAGAAGCAACAAAAACATTTTTAGGATCATCATAAGCTCTTTGAGGGATATCAATTTGTTTAATTTTTCCTTTTTCTAAAATTACTATTCTATCACAAATAGATAAAGCCTCTTCCTGATCATGAGTAACAAATACAGTAGTAACTTTACTTTCTTTTTGAATTTTTCTAATTTCTTCACGAGTAGAAATTCTTAATCTTGCATCAAGATTGCTTAAAGGCTCATCTAATAAAAGAAGTCTAGGTTTTTTTATTAAAGCGCGAGCAATAGCAACTCTTTGCTGTTGACCTCCACTTAGTTCGCTAGGTTTTCTAAATAAATAATTTTCAAGTTGAACAATTCGAGCAACTCGAAGAACTTCTAAATCTATTTCATCTTTTGCGATTTTTCTTTTTTTAGTAAGAATTTTATTATCTTTAAGTAAATTAAATTCTTCATCAATAGTATAACCACGCTTATTAAGTTTATTTTTCTCTTTTTCTATTTTTTCATTATAAAAATAAATATTAGAAAGAACTTCTAAATAAGAATGTCTTTTATCTTTAAGAAGTTTATATACCTTTTTACTAAGTTTAAAAGGAACATTATATTTAAAACTAATTTCATTAATAGCTTCTAATGAATCGCCTTTATTACTTCCTAAATACTTAAAAATTATTTTTTGAATCTCAGTATATTCTTTTAATAGCTCAATGTATTTTTTATAAAAAATAATTTTATAATCTTTAATATTGGTGGTTACATATGTATCCTCTAATGGAAAAGCAATATTTTGATAAACATTTAAATGAGGATAAAGAGCATAGTTTTGAAAAACTAAACCTACACCTCTTTTTTCACTAGGTAAATCTGTTATATCTTCATCATCGAAATAAATATTGCCACTTGTAACTTCTTTTAAGCCAGCAAGCATATATAAAATAGTTGATTTTCCACATCCACTTGGGCCTAATAATCCAATTAATTCTCCATCATTAACAGTGATTGAAAAATCAGATACAGCGATTGTATCAGGAATATTTTTCTTAGGATTTCCTTCAAAAACCTTTTTTAAATCTTTGACTACAAGTTTCATAATAAATACTTATTTATTATAAAATGATAATCCCAATCTTTCTATTTAAAATTGAGTTTTAAAAACTTTAACTTTTATTTATAGATTTTCAATTGCACCTTCTTCAAGATCTTTCAAATTATAGATTGTATCGAGGACATCGAAAGTTTCTTCTAAATTATGTCTAGCACCATTCCAACCTTTTCCATCAGTAAACCATACAAATGAAAAATTAGGGATATCTTTAGATTCTAATGCCAATGTTTTATAACTTCTTGCTGTCTCGTTTAATTTAGAGCCATTGCTACCATAAAAATTGCATTCGCAAGCATATATATGATTATTTTTTACCAATACAAAATCAAATCTTTTTTCGGTTTTTCCCTGATTGCTAATATTAGACAAATCTAGATTAAATCTTCTCTCAACTTCACTTTTAGTCATTTCCTTAAAATAAGTTTTATTTTTAACATAACCAGCTTTAACAATAAATGCTTCTACAAGATTTTCCATTATATCACCAGTTCTATTTTTTCGACTATTGGTATCCATTCCAACCTCTATACCACTTACATAATCCACTAGATTATTAATAATATGATTTTCTAATAAATCAAATAAGCCTGTTAATCGCATGAAACGAACATATTCATTTATTTCATAATTTAATTTATTAAAATTAAATATATACTCTTTATTTGTATCATTTATCTTAATTTCTTTTTCTCTTTTTGCTAGTAAAATAGGAATAACCTTTATCACATTAGGATAAGAGTCAATAATATTAACAAACTCTTGCTCAATATTCTTAGAACCAATTAATGAATTTAAGATGTTAAGTTCAATTTTAATTTCATTGACATTCTTATATATCTTTTTAAAATCAGTATAATAGTCCCAAGTTGCAATATTATCTTTCATCGATTTAAACCACGAATTAAAATCTCTTTTCATATTTTCTTTACCTCATTGAATCTATTTACAATTAGTTTTATATATTCTTCTTGATTTTCAATACCAATAAATTTTCTTTTCAATTTACTAGCAACAATTCCAGTAGTTCCACTGCCAGCAAACGGATCTAAAATCACATCATTTTCTTTTGTTGATGCCAATATGATTCGTTCAAGTAAAGCTTCTGGCTTTTGAGTTGGATGTTTCCCAAATTGTTTTTCACTTTTTTTTGGTAGATTTATCATCCATACATCTTTCATCTGCTTATTTCCATTAATTGACTTCATTAAACTGTAATTAAAATAATGCTTACCTTTTTTACCATTACTTAAAACTTTTCTTGCCCACAAAATTGTTTCGGTAGAATGAGTAAAACATCGACATGCTAAATTGGGAGCAGGATTACTCTTTTGCCAAGTGATATTATTAATGATAGAAAATCCTTCATATTCCAAAGCAACACCAATTACATAAATATTATGTAATGTTCCACTGATCCAAATAGTACCATTATCTTTCAAAATTTCCTTGCAAAGCCTAATCCATTTTCTAGAATATGATATCTTTTCTTTTATGCTCATATCAGTAATGTCCCAACTAGCTTTATTGACGCTTACTTGTCTACCTGAGTGACAACTAACACCACCATTAGAAAGAAAATATGGAGGATCAGCAAATATCATATCAACACTTTTTTTATCAATCGTTTTTAAAACTTTAAAAGAATCACCCTCTATAATAGTAAAACATTCATTTAATTTTATTTTTTTCATTTTAGTAATTAGTTATTAAAACTTCCTCAACATCCCCTCTGCCATCAGCCTTAGAGTTAATCATTCTTTTAGCCTTAACAACATGAATATTAAAGTCTTTATAAAGTTCATTTATAAACTCCGTATTATGATTAGACAACATGACATATACACCTTTTTCGTTTAAGTTTTTAAAAGTTTTAGCAAGACGCTCTTGTTCTTCTTTTTTAAAACCTTCTTTACTATAGTCAACAAAACCATTTTTATTTGGATATACATCATAAGGTGGATCAAAATAAACAAAATCGCCCTTTTGTGCACTACCTACAACTTCTTCAAAGTCAGTAGAGCTAATGTGAATCTTAGCACTACTAAAATATTTCTTTAATGCAATAAAATTATCCCTATCAAACGTCCTAACTTTCTCTTTGTTTCCCGAAGGCACATTAAAATACCCTTTTGCATTAACTCTGTATAAGCCATTAAAGCATGCTTTATTAAGATAAATTAATCTTGCTGCGTGTATTGAAATAGGAAGAGTTGAGAAATTTGGCAATCTATCAATCTCTCTTACTCTATAATAGAATTCTTGAGAATGCTCGTTCTCACATCTTTCTAATTCTCTAACCAATGAATCATATAAATAATCATTTTGAAAACATAAATAAGCAGAGATTAGTTCCTTATTTATATCATTAATAAAAGCTTCTTTTGGAGCTAAATATAAAAATAACGCTCCTCCTCCAACAAAAGGTTCATAATATCGATTATAGTTTATAGGAAGCAATTCTTTTATTTTATTTAATAATTGAGTTTTGCCTCCTGCCCATTTAACAAATGGTCTAACATTATATGGATTATCAAATGTTAAAAGATCATTTAATTGAACATTTAACGCTTTACTTATTTTTTCAATAGTTTCTAATGTAACATTTATTTTGCCTTGTTCAATCTTTGATATTTGTGCTCTCTCTATTCCTGTTCTATTAGCCAATTCTAATTGAGAAATTGATTGGCCTAGTCTGATTTCTTTAACCCTATTCCCAAATTGTGATTGTAGCATAAATTACCTCTATCGATTATGTGTATTTTAACACACATAATATATTTAATTAACATTTTTTATAAAAAAAGATAATTTCAAATTGTTGTACATATAGAGGTACTTTTATGTTGCTAAATAGAGATTGTATAAATGTGTTGAAAAAAATAAAAGATAATAAAATAGATTTAATATTTGCAGATCCGCCATATTTTTTGTCTAATAATGGATTAACCATACATAGTGGAAAAATTGTTTCGGTGAACAAAGGCGAATGGGATAAAAAAGAAAACTATAAGGATATACATTTGTTCACTAAAACATGGATAAAAGAATGCTATAGAATATTAAAAATTGGAGGTTCAATTTGGATTAGTGGGACTCAACATAATATTTTTGATATAAGGGAAGCTTTAATCGAAATGGGTTTTAAGATTCAAAACATTGTTATTTGGCATAAAATTGACCCTCCACCACTAATTTTTAAAAACAAATTTAAATTTTCGTATGAATTTATAATATGGGCATGCAAAGATAGATGTAAAACATTTAATTATCAAGATATGTATAAAGTCGATAATGAAGAAATGCATGATGTTTGGAATATTCAAGCCGTTAAGATGAATGAAAAAAAGTTCGGCTATCATCCAACTCAAAAGCCAGAAGAACTTTTAGATAGAATAATAAAAGCAACTTCTAATGAAGGGGATATGGTATTAGATCCTTTTATGGGAAGTGGCACCACTTGTTTCGTTGCAAAAAAACTAAAAAGAAATTTTATAGGTATAGAAAAAAATCCAGAATACTATAAAATTGCTAAACAAAGAATTGATTCTTTGAAGTCTTAAAATAGTTGGTCAACTAAATAAGGGAAATCAATAAATGCATTTCTATTCCCTTGATATTGAGAAACTTTCATATTTCTTTGAATTTCAAAATCATCAACAGGATCAAGTTTATTCCATTCAATTAAAACACTTAGTTTACCCATTTCTAATCCTCCACTAGGATTTTCAACTAGTTTAAGATCTTCATATTGAGCATACATATAAAATAGCATTCTAGCTACATCACCCCTAAAATCAACATTATTATTTAAATTAGGATAATAATAAGTCGAGTCAGTTTTTTCATTATATGGCTTATTACCTCTACTAGAATTAACGCTTGGGGTTGAAGCTCTTAAATTATGCATATCACCTTTTATTGTACTATGATTTGATAAACCCTCAAATCTACTTTGAGGCCAAATATGTTCTTTATTCCAAGTGCTTCCTCCATCCCAAGGATAATTAATGCTTTTACCATCATATATTCCTAATAACTTACCTGGATTTGAAAGGCTTTCATCAATATAACTTAAGCAATCAGATGTAGATGAATAACCATAATATTTTTTAACTTTAGTTACTCTACGAATTTCATCTCTTAATTCTTCGCCAGTTAAAGAAGTATCAAAACTTGCATAGTATTCTTTAATAGGAACTACATCATAAGCAGTTTTAGTTACACCATTACTTCCAGGAGTAATTGTATATACTAATTCTGTATCATTAGGAAAGTCAGTTTCGCCAATTTCTATAAACTTAGCAATTAATGATGTATTGGATTTAAGCACAAAACTATAGGTTTTGCTGCTTGATACAAGAATGTCATTACTATCATAATATCCATCAAATCTATATCCACTTAATGGAGTAGCACTTAATTCTATTTTTGTTCCTTCATCATAACTTCCACTAGTTGTTCCACTTACTACTCCACCTTCTGACGAAGTAATTGAAAAAGAATATTTTGGAAGATTTAAGGTAAATTTTGCAGTAATTTCAGTATTTTTAGATATATTAAATGTATAAACTTCATCATTACTTAATAAAGTTTCATTTTCATAATATCCATCAAAATGATAACCTTCACTTGGCGTAGCATTTAAAGAAATCGTGCTTCCTTCAATGTAACTTCCGCTACTTGATCCACTAACACTTCCTTCACCTACTATATTAATTTTAAAATCATAATTGTGAATCACTTTCTCACATTTAATGGTTAAAGAAGTATCCTCGTTAAGTATAAAAAAGTAATTTAAATCAGATGTAACTAATGTATCGTCTTCATAAATTCCTGTATATACATAATCTTCATTTTGCTCAATTGATAAACTTATCAAAGTTCCTTCAGAATATATTCCATTAATATGTGAAGAGTTAACTTTACATTCATTATCATTGTATATTAAAGAAAATTCATATTTTTCAATTGTGTTATTGCTTCCTTCACAACTAGTTAATGCAAATCCTGCTATTCCTAAAACTAATAATCTTTTCATAATTTTCATATTTATTCACCTATAGTTTTAAAAATGGCACAAAGGCCATTTTTAAAACAGTTTATTATTAATTTAATTATTCGCCATAAATTACTATTCCAGTAATTATAAAAGCTTGATTTTTCTTTTCATTAGCAATAGTAATTGAATCACCAGTTTGTCCACTTAAATCAAATGTATAACTAGCTACAGTTGTACCTTCCATATCTTGATATGTGCCAGTTAAAGTCTCACCACGATATGCGATAATAGATGGACTCCTTTTAGCCCAAGAAATGGCTTGAATCTGAATTTTAGTTATCTTGGCAGTAGGATCGTTTAAATTTAAAGTTAAGGAACCAGAATAACTACCTGAGCCAAGTTTAACACCAGGCAAGCCATTCTTATCAACATAACCTTTAAAAGTACTAGTACTAGCAACTAATGGATAATTTGAATCTACAAATAGATCATCTACACTTTCAACTACTCCATTATATTGTGAATTACCACTAGGTTGAGTATCGCTCGTATATTCATAAACTTTTGAATATAAAATAGTTTGATTTTTAATAGTGAGTTTAATTGTATCTTTAACAGTGTCGCTAAAAGCAACTGTAATATTGACTTCACCTTCTTTTAGACCCGTAACAACACCATTTTGATCAACAGTAGCAATTTCTTCATTATTACTTGACCAAGTTGGTGTAGTAGTAACTATTTGAGGGGTAGTTGTATATGTTAATGTTAGTTTTTCATTAACACCTAAAGTTGTTGATGTAGCATTTATTTTTACATCAGTTGCATCAATAGTTTCTTCTACTAATGTTGCACTTTTAACAATAACGCTAGCATAATCATGACTTGTTGAATAGCCATTAAAATACGCTTCAACATCATAAAGTTTTCCTTTTTCTAACTTAATAGAATCAAGTAAATATGATGGTTCGATATCAATGTCACATCCATCAAGATTTAATGTCTCATATCCACCAGTTTCATCGCAAGCTGCTCTCCGTTTATATAGTTTTACGTCACTGGTTGTTAATGTGCTTACTTCTTCAGACGCTTTAGATTTCCATGAAGAAACAATCTCACTAGTTAAATCAATAGCTGTAGGTAATGTTGGAACTGTTTCATTAGTAATTTTATCTATTTTAGTACCACCTTCGCTATTATCAAATTGTAATAATCCATTATAAATAGTCGTAGTACCACTTACTTTTAGATAATCACCAATTTTATATTCTTGCGAATATTCCTTACCACAATAAACTAAAATACCATCAACACCATCATTAATAGTAAATGATTGGGTTGTAGTCGCAGCAACTACACCTTTAACTGTATAAGTCTCGCCTTCTTTTTTAATTTGACCAATTGAAAAATCTACATCCTTAACTGTTACAGTACAACTAGCTTTAACATCTGGCTTGTCTTTTAATGATACAGTAATAGTAGCAACACCTTCTTTTAGTCCATGAACTATAGAATTTTCAATTGTTGCAACTTCTTCATTATTAGACTCGTAAATTAGTTCGTAATTAGCAACGCCAATAACTTTGGTATTTAAAGTAAAAGTTTCGTCAACATATATTGTTTTTTCACTTGGTTCAATAGTAATTGTTGGGTTTTCTGTTTCAGTTACTGTTATTAATAATGGTTCACTTGTTAATGTGGCTGTTTTAGCTACAACATGAGCTTCGCCAGCTTTTAAAGCTGTTAATACGTTACCCTTTAAACTAACAACATCTTTTCCGTCAGTTATTTCATATGAAACATTCGCTGAAGCACCACTTGGAGTTAATGTATGGTTTAAGGTCGTTTCTTCACCAACAAGTAATTCTTTTTTATCAGCGCTGATGGTAATTGCTGTAGCACTTACTTCGTTTTTAGTAATAACTGTGCCATCGCCAAAATAAGAGAATTGAGGACCATTATACCAACTTAATGCTGTTGTAATTGTAACCTTATCTCCGCTTGTCAAATCTAAAGCTTCAAAATCAGTTACAAGTTTATCAATATTAGCATCATACATTTTATAACTATTGCCATCAGTTCTTAATGTTGTTGATGTTTCGCCTATTTTAAATTCAATGTTAGCTGCTTTATCTAATTCAGGAACACCTTGAACATATGTTGCTTCAAAAGTGTATAAATTTCCAGTATCAGTTATTTCTAACTTTTTATAAGCTTCTTCATCTAACTTTATAGGCTCACTAACTTTAATTTCTTCAGTTAATTTTTTAGCATATGCTTCTTCTATACGACCACCATTTTCATATGATGATAATTGTAAAGCGCCTCCACCATTAGTATTTACCGCAACTTTTGCATGGATTTCAACAAATTCCCCCGCAGTAAAATTTCCATCAACTAATGCAGTATCATTTTCATTATCGCTCCAATTATATATAAAAATACCACCAGTGGAATCTGACAAATAAGCACTAGTGCCTGAAGTTAAAGTAATTTTTCCTTTTAATGTAACAAATGAACCAACAGTAATTTCACCAGATTTAATTTTTTCAACAGTATCTCCAGTAACAACAGGATCTTCGTCATCATCACCAGATTCATCACCTCCTGGAGTTGTTTCCTTAGATTTTAAAGTTATAGATAAAGAAACATTACTAGCAGGCATTTTAAAAGAATAAGTTCCATCCTTTGCTACAAGTTTAGTTTGATTTACAACTACCGAATCAACTTCTTTTGTAGTGTCATTAACAACAATTTTAAAATAAACATCTTCACCTTCAAGATATCCTTCTTCTTTTAATCCAGTAACTGTATATTCATTACTTTCAGTATATGCAACTTTATATTTAGTCTCAGTTGTTTCGCTTGTATCATTTGTACAAGATACTAAACTAATCGATCCTAAAATAAGTAACGATGATAAAACGTAAACAGGTATTTTTTTGCTTTTTTTCATACTTTCTCCTAAAAATTTTAAATGGAAGAATAGAGTTTTGCAGTCTCTTCTTTATTTAAATCATTTAAATAATCCATTAAGCCAACTCTATATTTTGCTTCTTTTTTGCTATCAAAATAATCATTAAAGCTTAAAGCGACAACTATATAAATTAATGCTGTAATGCCAACTATAGAACTCAAGAAACTTAAAAAGTATCCAAGTGGCACATTTTGATAACCACTATACTCATATAGAACATCTTTAGCGTTAACTAAAAAGTAATCACTTTTTGTATTAGCATCACCCCTAAACGTATAATAAACTTCATTATCGATAACTTCACTTTTAATAATTCTATGAACTATTAATTGGTTATCTTCATTTTTATAAGCATATATACCATATACTTTTAAATTTGAAGGATCTTCGACTTTGTCTAATCCAATTAAAGAAAATTGTTTAATTTGATTATCCAATGAATTCATAGTTAAATAGGTATTTTCTTCATTTTTAGTAGCCATCGATCCAGTAGCTATAGTTATATATGTCGTTCCATTAATTGAATAAAGTGAATTAGTTACTTTTGAATAAATATTAAATCCTAAAATACCTAAAAAGATAACAATAAAAAATACATCTAAAAAGATTCTTAGACCTTTAATATATTTATTTTTATTCTTTTTATAAAAATATATTGTCTTATCTTTATAAACAGGATTCATTTCAGGAGTTACTCTTTCTTCAGAATATCCATATCTACTATCAAAATGTTGATAAACAATTACTCTATTATTAACATTAACTTTTTCAACCCTTGAAGCAATATCCTTTTTATATTGTTTAACCATTTTATTTCTATTACCCATATTTTCTAAACTAGTAACATAAACTTCATGCATTACTAAAATAAGTAAACCTAAAACAATGGTTAACATTAAAATAGACAATATAATAAGTATGGTTTCTTTATTCATTATAAAAAACTCTTTCTAAATATTAGACTCTTCAATTAAAGGTTCTTCCTCTTCTAAAGTAGTCTCTTCTTTTTCAAAGCCAATAGTAGGTGTAACTTCTTTTTCGACAGTTTCTGGCAAAATGCCAGAAACATGCCGAATACAAAATCCAGTTCCTACTAAAGCTGATAATATTAATATGCCAAGTAAAAACTTTTTCATAGATTATTTAAAATAAATTGTGAATGACGAAACTCTGAAACTTCTATTGTAATTTGAATTTAATGCAAAATATTTTGCGTTATCGATAGTAGAATTTAAAGTATCTGACTCATTTATAAATTCACCCTTATCCAAAGTTGTTTCTGAAAAAGAATACAAAAATTTATTTGTAACATCTAATTCATTATTGTTAGCATCTGTAAAATCATTAATTTTTATATAATCAATTTCTGCAGGTAAAGCGTCTAAATTTTTAATATAAGAAGAATCCTTGAACTGAAGTTTATTTTTTTGACTACATGCGAAATATGAAAATTCAACAGGATAAATATTACCATCACTATCAATTATATTAAGCGTATCATTTTTTCCGTCCCCATAACTTCCTTCAATACTTTTTAAACTATTAACATCAATCACAAGAGGTTGATATGTGAGGACGCCAACATCCTTAAAAGTTACAACAATATTATTAACAAAAGATGATAAGAATTTATAACTTCCATTCTCAGTACTGAGTGGCGATCCATTTAAAGTAACAGTGTCTATTTCTTTATTTGCTGGGCAAGTTATATCTAAAGTAATTTCTGTATTTACAGGAGCAGCTGTCCTAGAAGCAGTTACACTTCCACCTTCTTCACAAGTAACATTAATATCGTAATCAATTTCACTTGAATCCTTTACTTTTTCAAGTAATACACCTTTAAAGTAACCTGTTGAATTTGTAAATCCACGTACTTTAACTAAATCACCGACATCTAAAGAATCAGCATCAAATTTATCAGAACTCTCATTATTTTTAATAACTTTATATTTTCCATCAATGTATTCAGAATTGTCGATTAATTTTTCTTCAGTTGAATATAATAAATTGCAATCAATCTTTAAATCAAGATTATTAGGATCTGAAATATAAAATCCATTATTTCTTAAGCCACTTACTAAACAAGTTGTTTCAAAATATGTTGATTCGTTTTCGGTATTAACAATTTCTGAAGGCTCGACAACTTTTGGATTTGAAAATGCATCACTTGTTGCAATTGTTTTGCCAACAACAGTGATTTTATTTGTACCTTCAACAATTTCAAAACTACACGAACTACCTTCATTATAAATTGAAGTTGTATCATTAAGTAAAACATCTTCAATTTCATAATTATCAACTAATGTCTCAAAATTTAAAGTTACGGTTGTTCCAACAGGTAATTGTGTTGTAGTAACTGCTTCACCATCAATAGTTGCACTTATCGCAACATACTCGTTATTTGTTAGTTCTAGAGTTCCATATTTAATTGTATCTTCAAAAATAACTTCAATATTATTATCGCCATTTGTAAGTGTTACATAATACTTTCCATCATTACCAATTTCGACAGTTTCACCATTTAAAGTAACAGATTTTATAACACAACCAGAATTTGGTTCAATGTTTAATAGCATTGTTTCATTCTTAAAATGTTCTTTATTTTCAAAAGAAACAGAACCTTTAGTTTCATCATAAGTTAAATTTATATTAGCTTTATATGGGTCTATCGCTTTATCAAAATTATCAAATGTTACATCATAAAGTTTTGAACTGTCATCAATTGTACTAAATTTAACAAAATCATTATCTCCAAGTTCACTTATTGAGATGTCTCTAGTTTTTCCATTTGGCTGAGCACCTTCAGCATAAGGATTATTTCCATTTAAGAAGGATGAAATCAAGAAATCTGTATACTTTCCAATGTTAAGTTCGGTTTTAAAGATACTAGCCTCATCATCAAATACATTCCAACAATATGTATCCATCTTTATTCCAGGATAACTTGCATTTTGGATTGTTGCATCTTTTGAATTCCAGGCATAAATGAATGTTTGACTACCAAAATTATTTAAGCCTTTTAAATCTTTGATATAAATGGTTTTATATTTTTCTTCTGCTGGCTCTTCTACTTCGTTATTAATATAAGCGAGTTGAATATTACTAATTGTTAAATTTCCACTTCTAAGTAATTCATCATTTGTTGAACTATCAAAGAAGAAACTTAATATACTAGCATCACCTGAGAATACAATTTCAACAGTAGTTTCTTGACCTGCATCAATGTTATAGAAACTGCCACCCCAGTCAGTATCTGTTCTAATTGCAGTTCCATCTTGAGTTGCAGATAAATTTAATGAACTTGTATTAGTACTTGTTCCTCCACCTGCAACTGAAGTATTAACATCAGTTCTTGCTTGAACAAGATTTTCACCATTATTTTTTACAGTAAATTTTATATGATTATAGCTACTAGCATTTTTTAAATTGAAAACAAAATTCTTATAACTCATACCACCTATATCTGTATAAGTTACATTGTATGAATTATTTTCTTTATCTTCTGTGACTTGATATACATCAGTATAGCCAAGTGTTCCACCAAAATTAACCCATTCACCTTCTGTAGGAGTTACTGGTGTTTCAGTACCTGGTTCTTCTGGATCTGGCTCCTCTGTGCCTGGTTCTTCAATAACACCATCATCATTTCCGACAATAAATTTAAATGTAAATTTAACATTGCTTAAAGCATCAATTAAACTATCATAATTTGCTTGTTGTTCACTTGTTGATAATCCTTTCCAAGCCTGTTCAGGATTTTGTCCGCCTAATGTCTCTTTTGACCAAGAGAAATTTAATGTTACTTTATAGCCAGTATCTTTATATTCACTTGCTAACCACGTTTTATAATCAATTGCAGCACTTGAAGGTAAATCAACATAGTCAAAGAAAGGATCATCTTTTCCTAATTCAACATCACCTTCTTTAACAATAGTCTCAACTTTTAAGTTAGGAATATATTCATTAGCGATTCCTTCATAATTTTTTAAATCATATGGATCTCTATCGCTTCCTTTATTAGGAAAAGCTTTAACCATATAACTTATTGTTAAGTCGTCATTAGCATCGCCATCAAAATTGATAAAGTCATCTCCATCGACAGCAGTAACTTCAATATAACCAAAGTTTTTATCAACTACTGTTTCAACTCCAGGAAGAAGTTCAGCTTCATCACCTGTAAAGCCACCACTAATGTGCCAAGTTGCATAGCCAGTTCCAATTAAGGCACCAACACTAAGAACGCCAATTAAAATTTTTGCAGTTTTTTTCATATTATCTCCCTATAACTTAAAAATTTAATTGAGGCAATTTCTTAAAGAATATCACCCGTTTGAGAAAATGTTTTTTCACATTAAAAAATATCTGTAGTTAAATCTACTTTTATAAAAAATGATTAGTTCGTAGGACTATAGATAAGTTCATTTCTCTAACGATATTTTACTTGTTTAAAAGTTACTTTTAAAGTTTATTTAAGTTTTTATATCAAAATTAACAATTTCTTAATATTATCTTGATAGAAAAAATCTTGATTACATCGCTAGTTTATACTAATTAAACTATTTACATCCTTTAAATATTCATTCTTATTTAGATAAATTTTATTCATGTTTTTATCAACCATTAATACATTAATTAAGGCATCGTGAAAAGGAGATTCCTTTTTAGATAAGATCATATATGAATAAGAAATTAAAGGAATGATAAATAAAGAAAGTATTCCTAAAATAAATTCCACTATATATAAAAATAAAAATCTAAAAAGAAATTCTTTATTTTCTAAAGATAATCCATTTTGATTTATTAAGCCTAATTTAAATATTTTCATTGCTAAAGTCGCATGATCTCGTTTAAAAATTAAAGGAAAAACTAAGTATATAATTAATCCACTTATTAAGATAGATATAACAATAATAGTTAAATTAATCATAACTATATTTTTAGAAATAGATTCATATTCATTAGTCCCATATAATATTGGCACACTATAACTACTATATTCATTTAAATAAAAATCAAAATAAGTTGTATCACTAATTCCATTATTACTTCTAATTACTTCTTCATTAACTTTAACAAATAAATTTAAGTCATTACTTTTAGCTTCAAGTTTTCTATTTAAATAACTTTCATAGTAGTTATTATTTAAATCTAGATTATCTAAAGAAATGTAAAAATTAGTAATAACTTCATTTAAGCGTTCACTTTTTTCATTTATGGTTAATGTATCATCATTTTTTAATATATACGAATATTCAATATTATCCTTAAATAACTTAGAATCATTTTTAATAGAAATTAAAGTTTCATTAGATGAAATGAAGTAACTTGTATTAATAAATATGCCTAAAGAAGTAAATAAAAGTATAAATACTAAAACTAATAAAAAAACAATATCTAAAATAGCGACAAATGTTCTTTTAATTAAACCTACTCTTTTATAATGGATAACATTACTTAGCATTTATAATTACCTTTGTTTCATCTTTATATATAATTCCACTAAGCTTATCTTCAAAGTTTTGATTTAATGGCTTAATTAAACTTATTAAAAGAGAGAATATATATAAAAGTAAAGTAAATAAAATAATAAATAATAGGTAATAAATATTATTAAATTCATTAAATAAAATTAAAGTCATTGAATATCCTAAACTTAAATATCCACTTATTAATATTGAAGAATAAAAAATAATAAATCTAACTATATTTAATAATACTAAAGATAAGGTTTTACTTTCATACTTATATTCTTTATATGATTTAAAGATAATCATTGAGACTGTTTTATGATTTTTATTTATAAAAGGTAAAATTAAAAAATAAATTAAATACCCTACCAAATAAGAGATAGATAAATTAATCAAATTATAATTTTTAGTTAAATTTGCAGACTTTTCTAGTAAATTTAAAGAATTAATGTAGGTTATATTATTAGCTTTTAAATCATTAGTTGCTTCATTATATATTTTATTTATGACGTTAAGTACTTCACTTTTTAATGTTTCATTACTACTAGATTTATTAAAAATATTATCTCCAACTTTTAAAGCGACATCTTCTTTTAAAGCATAATAATCATTATTAAAAATAAAATAATCTGATTTATTCAAAGTTTCATAATATAAACTCGGATTATAATTATCATTATTTTTATATAAATCTAAATTACTATCTTTATATTTAAAATAATATAAATAAAAAGGATCATTTTCTTTAGATAAAGGTAAAACCTTACTAAAGTCTGTGCCAGGAAAATTAGAATCATCAAGTGAACTTCTTACTAACATCATTAAATAGTTATTGCTGTTAAAGTCATTTAAATAACTATCTTCAATAACCTTTTCATTAATTGCATATTGAGTATAAAAGTTAGAGTTACTTTCTTTTACACTAGGGATATTATTTAAAATAAAATTTATTGAAATTAAATTAATGATAACAGTAAAAATTATTACCATAAAATAATCAATTAAATATGATAATATCTTCTTTTTAGAGGAAAGAACTTCATTTGAATATTTATTCAAATTATTAGTTTCTTCCAATTGTAATGTTGATTCCTTCTTCAGTTGTTCCATTTATTTTAATTGTATAATTCATTTCACTGCCATCATTGAATTTACCATTTGTAAAATACTTATTCTGGTCTTGATAGCTAAAAGCGTTTCCATCGCTTAAATTTTCGGTATATAAATCATTATTATTAGCACCTCTACGACCAAATAATAGTTCATTTTGAGAGCTAACTAAAGTAATTAAAGCTTTTCGATCTTTGTTTCTTGTAGAATCATTTGGGCAATTAGTATGGCTTATTTCAGTCCAACTAGCTTCTGTGCCATTCATACTCTCTTTATATCCTGGAATCGATGATAAATTTGTATCAGTTAAGTAATTTCCGAATTCATATTCAATCGAATGAGTAAGCATATTATATTTGGCATTAAATTCGCTAAGTCTAGCATCAATATGATAAATTCTAAGTCCACTTTCAGTAAAGAATTTTGGATATGAACTACTTAAACCGCCATACTTATTTTCACTATCATGAGCAAAAAGTCCTTCTGGAGTATAATATTCAATAATTAAATATTCGCTAAAAGCTGAGCCATTATAAGTTCCACTAGGAAGAATAATAGAATCAAAACTTGTTGCAAATGGTTTTAAAGTTAAGGTTCTTTCATCAGCTACTACTAATGACTTAGTCCATCCTAAAGCATATTTAGAAAAGGCATCATGATCACCAATATTTAAGTCCATCATATCGACTAATCCAGTATAAGAATACTTATTTTCACCACAATAATCATAATAATCATCTAACCCTAGCATGTGGCCTGTTTCATGTATTATTGTATGCGCATCAGCATTTTTAGAATCTCTAGGCAGTTGACCATTTTCGCCTAAAAACAAAATGGAACCATTAGCATATTTTCCAAAAGGTACAGTAGGATTTTCTGAACCATAATTAGTTGTATAAGCCCAGTATTTTTGTCTACCATAAACGTCTAAATAACTTGTAGCATTATAAATCATCCAAACTCCATCAATAGCGCCATCGTTATTTGAGTCATATTTTTTATCATTAAAATTAATACTACTATTATTAATTGTAAGGCCTTTTGCAGCGATTTCATCTAAAATCATTGAAGATTCAGTACCATAATCATCAGCATATCTATTAAAAGTTGTTGATGTTATTGAAGGTACGAATACATCTGCAACTTCAAAATTAAAATTTAAAGCCCCATTGCTACTCTTATAGTAAAATGATTTACAACTTTCCCAATATGAAGTTGTATTATCTTCGTTTGAACCATTAAAAGCATAATTAATTAATTCCAAATTATCACTTGTAAAACTATTTAAATCAGAGAATTCAACTGGTACAACTAGAATATTTACATCTCCTTTAGAAGGCGTAACCGGAGTTAAAGAACTTTTGTATACATCCTCATAAGTAAATTTTGAATATTCACCATTTTCTTGAGGAGTTTCATTAAAAGGTGGCTCATTATTGTTACCATTATTATTAATAATATTTGAATCATTAAAAAATCCACCTGTAGTCAATAAAACAATTGAACCAACAAAAGCTAAAAATGCAACAACACTAACCCCTCCAATTAAGATATTCTTTTTCATAATATCATTCCTCCTTATTACTCTTATTAGCAATAATCTCATTAAAACGTTTCAAACTATAATCATTAAATTCTCTACTTTCAGTTAATGTATAGTCAAGTATTTCAAAAACGTGGTATAAACCATTATAAACTTTAGATTCGTAATTAATACTATTTTGATTAAAAACTTCTATCATCCTATTATAAAAAGGGATTAAATCATCTCCTGTACAACTACAAGTTAATATAGGAGGATATGATGCATACTTGATAAATTCGTCTAAACTAGCATTTTCTTTTATATCTTTAGATTTTTTAGAAGGTTTATAAAAGCTATCTCTATACCATTTATTAATTAACTTATTAAAGCCTTTATTAGGTAAAAATATTTCATTAATAAATGCACAAGGATGCTCTAAAACTAAAAAATCAACCGCAAAACTAAATGGTTTTACCTCATAAATATCTTGTAGCTTTTTAGAGTTATTAATTGCTAAAGTTAATAATGCTAAGTGTCCACCTGCACTATCTCCACTAATCATTACATTATCAAAAGACAATTTATATAAATCTTTATTTTTATAAATATGATTAAAAAATGTGAAAATATCATTTACCATACCTTTTAGGTTAGTCATTGTTAAAAGCCTATAAGAAAAAGTAACAACATTATATCCTTTAGAGGCAAGATAAGATGCGTATTCATCATTTAAATCTTTATCTCCATAAACCCATCCCCCACCATGAATATCAATTATTAAAGGGAGATTTTTGTTCTCACTTTCTGGTTTATAAATATTAAATTTCCTAAATTCATCTTTATCATTATTTGTGTAATTCAAAGATAAATATTTATTAACTTTATTTACTTTTGGCAAAGAAGCCTTAACTTTCATATCATGCTTTGCCATGTTTTTTCTAACAATATTTACGCCAATTCTAAAAATCAAATTCATAGTTAAATTTTATCATCACAAAACAATCAGAATCTTAAATAGAATTTAAATATTTTTACTTACAAGTAAACATTGGATACTTGTCTTTATTTTTTGAGTAAAATCCTTCTGTGTACGAACAAAAAATATGTAATGTTATTGGACCAAAAGTTGAAAAATGTTTAAATAACTCTTCATTAAGGAGTTTTGCTACACCTTTTCCTCTAGCATTTTCATTAACATAAGTTTGAATTATAGTTAGTTCGCTATTTTTAAATTGATACCAAATAAATCCTAATTCAATATTATTTTCTAATGCAATTAGTTTTTCACTTTCATAAACAAAGTTCATATCACACCTCTATTATTTTGAAAATATCACTCGTTCGTTATTAAACAATTTTGCGCAAAGTACAACTAATAGACCAGTAACAATTAAATTTACAATGATTGTAATGGCTATATTAATTAAGTCGAAGTTCCCTTTAATAATTGAACTCATTGATATACAAATATTCATTATTGGAATAAAACTATAACCTATCGAACTCATATCCATAAAAGATGGTAATAAAGATAATACCATAGATACGATCATAAAAGGAGAAATATAGCTATTTGCTTCTTTAACTGTTGAGGCTAAAGTAGAAACTCCTAAGCCAATAGTGACAAATAAAATTAATGCGCTAGTAATTAAAAAGAACAATGCGACTATCGTTGGTGCATCAAAATTAAACTCGCCGCCAATAAGTTGAGGTAAAGAACCAACTAAAGCAATAAAACTTACAATACCACTTAAAAATGCTGTAACACTTAAAGCACTTATTTTTCCAACAATAATTTCACTTCTTCTACAAGGAGTTAATAATAAACTTGCTAAAGTACCTCTTTCTTTTTCTCCTGCAATTGTTTCTGGACAAATTGTCATAACAGTTGAGAATAATAAAGAAATAGTAACCATAGGGAAAACAAAAGCGATTATAGTTTTAAATAAAGCTTGTTCATTACTTAAATTAGGATTTATTTCTGTATTAGTTTCTAAATCAAAATTTACCAAGTAATTATTATATGTAGCTGAAACTAAACTAGTAAATACGTTATAAACATTAGAACTTATTTCACTACTACCATTATAATAAAAATTAATTGTGTTCTTTTTAGGATTAAGATTGTTTTCTAAGTTATATTCAAAATCATTACTAAATACAATTAATAAATCAAAATCTCCAGCGAGCGTTTTTTCTTTATACTCTTCAAGATTTGATGTCGAAAAAGTATAGTACTGAGCCTCATTATTAGTATTATTTAAATAATCGTCGCTAATTAAGTAAGCATTAAACGATTGAATAATTAAAGGCAATTCTTCACTATCCTGATGGTAATTATCAGTATATGCAATTTTATAAGTAACATTACTTGTTGGCTTATTTATAACATTAGAAGAAACAATCTTCCCCATAAATGAATAGAATATAAAAATGATAATTCCTGGTAAAAATAGTGCTGCAAGCATTCTACGATCTGTGAAAAATCTTTTGATTTCTTTTAAAAAGATAGTTACTATATTTTTCATTTTTCACTCTCCTCATAAATTTTAAAGAAAGCATCCTCAAGAGTTGTATCTTTAGTGATATTTTTTAAAGAATCTTCGATGAGTAATTTACCATTTAAAATAATACCTACTCTATCAGCCAATTTTTCAATAAGTGAGAAAATGTGTGTTGAGATGATGATAGTTTTTTTCTTTTCTTTCAAATTAAGTAAATAATTTTCAACTTCTCTACTTGCTATAATATCTAAACCATTAGTTGGCTCATCAAAAATTATAATATCTGGATCGTGACATAATGATATAGCCAATGAAGCCTTTTGTTTCATTCCAGTAGATAAACTAGATATTTTTGTATCTTTAAAAGGTGTGACGCCAAATTTATTAAAGAGTTCTTCTTTTCTTTCTTTAATTAATTCATCACTCATGCCATAAAGTCTACCCATATAAGTAAATGTATAATCGGGGGTAAAAAAATCATCAAGTTTTAATTCACTTGTTAAAAATCCAATTTTCCTACGATAACTTACAATATCATCATAAATATCTTTGTCATTATAAAGAATTTGCCCTTTTAATGGCTTTATTAATGTTGCAAGCATTCTTAGTGTAGTGGTTTTACCAGCTCCATTAGGACCTAATAGCCCATATATTTCGCCTTCTTTGATATCTAAGGAAATGTCATCACATGCAACAATTACATTTTTATCTGTCTTCATTGCTCTTTTTTGCTTCTGCGACAACTTAAATTCCTTCCTTAGATTAATTGTTCTTAGTGTATTCATATATAACCATTATAAAGTAGGACTATAAAAATTAAAAAAGAAAGTTAGTTTCTAAAGAAGAAATTAACAGTTTCTATTTAGAAAGTAGCAAATCAAGTGTTACTTTTTTTGTCTTCCAATAAATATCAAAGCGATCGCTCCAACTCCGCTTAATAAACAAGAAATAACAACTAATACCCAAAATCCATAGTTGGTATCCATTAAAGGAATATTTTTAAAGTTCATGCCAAAGAAAGAAGCGATTAATGTTGGTATAGATAAGACTATAGTAACAATTGCTAAAGTCTTCATTACAACATTTAAATTATTATTAATAATAGAAGCAAAAGCGTCCATCATTGATGTCAAAACGTTTCTTGAAATAGAACACATTTCGATAGCTTGACTCATTTCAACTTGAGCATCTTCCATTAAGTCAAAATCACTCTCATATTTTTTATAAGTTTGATTCTTAATTAGTTTAGTTAAAACACTATTATTAGCATTTAACGCAGTTGAAAAATAAATAAGGGACTTATTTGTGTCCATAAGTTGCAAAACTTCTTGATTTTTTGTTGAAGTACGCAAAGAAGTTTCTAATGTCTCAGTATGTAAATTAATCTTTTTAAGGTAATTAATAAATAAAGTAGCTAGTCTATAAACAAGATTTAATGTTAGTCTAACATGCTTATGTGGCTCAATAACTTTAACACGTTTAAATAATTCATCCATTAATTCAAAGTTATGTCTTTGAATTGTTACATAGTAACTACGATTATAAGCAATTAAAAATGGAGCCGTAGAGAAAAATGACTTTTCTTTATCTAATAAATAAGGAGTATCTAAAACAATTAAAGTATCCCCATCATCACTATCAACACGAGCGCTTTCTTCTTCATCTAAAGCACACATTAACATATCTTTTGATATTGAAGTTAATGTAGATATTTTCTCAATTAACTGTGAATTTGGATTTGTTAAATGAATCCAACTGCCAGGCTCTACTGGGAAATCTTCATCATCTTGATACTCTACTCTTACTAATTTCTTTTCTTCTTCCTTAAATACGATTACCATAAAAAAATTCTAGCACTTCAAATAATCTATTTCACTATGAAATTATACCTCGGCTTAATTAAAACGCTTTCATTTTTCAATAAATTATGTAAGAATTTATGAGGAAATATTGCAATTCTTATTTTTTGAACAGCAATATGTGCATCCGAAAGGAGAATTTATGTTTAACTTTATCTATAAAGACGTTGATTTCTCTCATAAATTAGATTTAGTTCCTGTAAAAGTAAGTGACTATTCGAAACATGCACACCATTTTAATGAGGTCCTATTTTACATTTCAGGGAGCCTAAATTATACAGTTGAGAATGTAACTCATACTTTAGAGCCTGGTGATATTGTAATTATTCCAGCAGGAAAATTTCATTTTTTAGATTTTAATAGCGAAGAAGCATACGAAAGATATGTTTTTAAATTTCCTGATTCTTTTTTACCACAAAGTGTATTAGAGAAATTTAAAAAAATGCCTATATTTATTTCTTCAAGCAAGATAATAACCGAAAGTTTAAAAAACTTTGATGAGTATGCTTTAATTGAAGACAAAGAAAGTGCTTTTATTTTATTTAGTTGTGAACTTATTAAATTAATCGTTCTTGCTACAACTAACACAAGAACATTCACTGCTTCTAAGACTCAATATAACGATTTTATTCAACAGATAATTAGTTATATTGATCGTCACATCTACGAAGATATAACTTTAGAAGATTTATCTAAGAGCTTAAACTTCTCAAAATCTCACTTATGTAACCAATTTAAAAAATACATGAAAATATCTTTAATTGATTATGTAAGACATAAGAAGATATTTGTTGCTGAATCGTTAATAAAGACGGGCGTTAAAAAGAATGTTGTTGCTCAAGAATTAGGCTTTAAAGATTATTCTACTTTCTATAGGCAATACAAAAAAATAACTGCAGAAAAGAAATAAAATTAAAAATACCTTGCACGAATGATGCAAGGTATTTTTTTATAAACTTTCACTTATTAATTTAGGATCTAACTTTTGGAAAGTTATCGTATCTACTTTTCCTTTAATTAAATTAAGTTCATCTAAAGTTTCAATTGTCCATACATTAACAAAATGCTTTTTTTGATATTTTCTAACTTTAGGCATATTAATCATTTTGTATTCTAGATCAACTGAATCAAATAAATGTCTTAATTTAAATGTCCAAATATGAGATGTAGTAACAAGTAATGAATTAGTAATATCAATTTCCTTCATTTCAAGTAAAGCACGAGGATCAAAAGAAATTAAATGATAGTTACGCTTATCTTTAATATCTCTAAGTTCATAAAGCAATCTTTGTGCTAAAGCTTTATAATTGGCATTTCTTACTTTTAGCTCAATAACTAAAGGAACTTTTTCATTAATTAACGATAATACTTCTTCAAATAAAGGAACTTCTTCACCATCTAATAATTTATAGTTTGATTTAATCTCACTAACTGTTAATTCTTCAATTATACCTTCTTTACCAGTAGTTCTAACTAAATCATCATCATGGCAAACGATTAATCTATCATCTTTTGTTAAATGTACATCTAATTCAATAGCTACATTATGGTCAATAGCGTTTTTAAAAGCTAATAAACCATTTTCAGTAAACTTTTCATTATGAAGTCCACGATGAGCAATACCTTTTAGTAATAAAGGATTAACTCTTTTAATAAATTCATCTTTTTTCATATTAATCATCAATATCCAAAGCTTCTAAGCCTTTTTTAACCTTCTCATTTTTAATTTTAATGTTTTTAACAAACATAAAGATTATAGCAGCAACTGCAACTAAAACTAAGGAATAAACTGGAAGTAATTGGAATGAGAATGACTCAAGTAATAATAATGATCCTAAAGCAACTGGAGTAATTGTTTGAGCTGCCATTGAGGAAGCATAATAAAATCCAGTGAATCTGCCGACCTTTTTACTTGAGCACAGTTCAACAACCATTGGGTAAGAGTTAACATGAACTAAACTCATACCAAAGCCCTTAATAGCCCAAATAAAATATAAGTAAATTGGGAATGAGTTATAACCTTCACTAGGTACAGTCACAGGAATACTTAAAGAAAGAATAAGCCAAATAAGTAAAGCAACTGTTGTTAAACCTAGTCCACTCATAATTGTCCATTTTCTCCCTATTTTCCCTGCTAAAATGCCACCAATTAAAAATCCTACAACACTTCCAACGCCACCAACAATAGTGTTAATCATATTACTACTAGTTTCACAATGTAAGTAATAAAGAGTATAGTTACCCATAAAAGTGCCTATACCATTATCAGCCATAAACCATAAAAATTCAGCACCTAAAATTAAAAATAACATTATCTTATTTGCTTTACTCATTGGCTTTTCATCATCATGAGCAACGCTATTTTCAACTTGAGCAAGCTTTTCGCCAAGTTCCATTTCTGGTTTAACTTCTTCTTCAACTTTATTCTCGTTAATTAAGAAAAATAAAACCAAAGCACTAATAACCATTAAAACACTAGCGACTAAAAATGGAGCTTCAATTAGCCAAATATTAGCGGTGCCATTTAACCACTTAGAACTATCTACGCCTAAATAACTGCTTAAAACAAATACAATGCCAACAACAGTAGCAAATGCGCCACCTATATATCCCATTATATTAATGATACCATTTGCCTTACTTCTTAATGGCTTAGGTGTAATGTCAGGCATTAAAGAAACTGCAGGATTTCTATACATCATTGCAAAGAAAACGACTATAGCCATCATGGCAATTGTTCCACCTAAATTGTGATAATGAAAAAATACAGGAACAAATGGAAAAGCTACAGCGCAACAAAACGTTCCAACTAAAATATAAGGCATTCTTTTACCGATTTTTGTGTGTGTCTTATCACTTAAAGCTCCAAATATAGGTAGCATGATTAACGCTGCTAAATTATCTAAAGCCATCATAATACCAACTAGATATTGAACTTCTTCAATAGTTGCTGCACCTAAAGCTTCTTTAAATAATTCTGTTAAAAACGTAGGACACCATGAGTCATATACTTGCCATAATAACAAAATTCCAAAAAACGCAAATCCAATAATAAACGTTCTTTTGTAATTAAGCTTTAAGGTAGGGGTATTACTCTTTTTAACTTCATTTCCTTCCATAACTTAATCCTTTCTATTTAGTAAAAATTTTATTAACAACATTAGGTAGTTCACCTAATGAATTAATCTTATATTTAGGATTATTAATTACACCAAATCCATAACTAGCATGAATAAAATTGACATTAGCTTTTTCACACTCCTTTAAATCTTTTAAAGTGTCTCCTACATAAATTACTTCGTCAATTCCCTCTTTTTTCATTAAAAATCGTATATTTTCTGCTTTATCTAATGATGTATCTCCTGCACATAAATGCCCACTAAAACAATGATTTTTATCATAGTTATTTAAATAATTTTCAATATAACCTTTATCAGCGTTAGAAACTATATAAAGTGGATAAGTTTTTGATAATAGGCTTAATACTTCAAATTCACTAGGATAAAGTTTACCTGGATGAGAAGATAAATACTTAATTTCATATTTAAAACATATATCAAAATATCTTAAGCCTTCTTTCTCACTAACATCATTAAAAGCAAGTCTCACTGTTTCTAAAGGGGTTAAGCCCATAAAAGATTTGACAGTCTTATAATCAAAACTATATTTTAAGTTATTCACTTTCATAGCTTCATTATAGCTATCTTTAATTTCTTCAATAGCATCCCATAAAGTACCATCAAGATCGAAAAATATAGCTCGTTTCATATTCAAAATTTTAATTTAGACCTTTCTTTTAATCAATAAATCATAAGAATTATTAACATTTATTTAACTTTCTCATCTATCTTTAAAATAGAAGGTATTTCATTAACTTCTACTTTTCCAGTTTTAGCAAAATCAGCCCATAATTTTCTTAATGGCTTACCAATTTCTATTATGTCTTCAATAGTATAATCTTTCATTAATTCATTTGCCGTTCCATCACTAGCTCCAAATAAAAGTAAAAACTCTATTCCATGGCATCCACCTAAAAAAGATTCGCCTTCTTGCCAATATAATTTATATAAATATGTATTAGGCTGATTCTTTTTAAATTTTTTATAAAAATCAATGGCATCCTTAGTAAAAAGTTGATCATCTTTAATCTCGATGCCTTTTTCTATTATCTTTTTGGTAATTGCTCTTTTAGATAAGTTTCTAATTGTTTTAGAATTTCTTAAATAAACCGAAACTTCTCTAGAATTATAGCCAATTAAAAGTTCATGATTTTTACTTGCTTCAATAATTTTTAAATTTATTTCTTTTTTATCTACTAAAGGATAAATTCCATAATGAGGTCCATAAATTAAAAACTTATCATTATCATTACTTTTATATGAACTATTTAACTCTTCTTGCTTTTCTAAAATATCAATTGCTGAAGCGTTTTCGTTTAGACTATTTATTCCATCTAAAATATATTTATCAACGTTTTCTCTATGATGCATTGTTCCACTAGGAGCGCTTTGAATTATGACTCTTTTATATAAGTCTAAAGTATCATTTGAAAGAACAATTGCTTTAACTGCTTCTCCTCCAGAAGATTGGCCAAAAATAGTTATATTATTAGGGTCACCATTAAAAAATTTAATATTGTTTTTAATCCACTTTAATCCTTCAATAATATCTAAAAGTCCTAGATTTGCATAGTTTTTATTTAAATCTCTAGAAAAGCCAAAAGCACCTAGCCTATAATTTATACCAATTACTATAATATTATTTTCTTTAACTAAATAAGTTCTATTATAACTTGGGGAGTCACAACCACCATGTCTAAAAGTCCCACCATGTATAAAAACCATAACAGGAAGCAGAGAATTTTTATTAGTATCTTTAGGTATTGTTATAGATAAAAATTGAGGATTTTCTACTTGCATAAAAATAGCATATGAATTTCCAGTTATAAAACTTTCAATTTTTGAATGTCCTTGATAGCAAATTGGAGAGTCATCTTTTAAATCCACTATTGAATCTTTATAGTTATAAGGATGTGGTACATCAAATCTTTTAGAATCAGCATACCTAATTCCTTTAAATTCAAAACAATCATTATTTAAGTATCCAATAAATGAAGTATTATTAACTTTTATAATTTGTTTCATATTCTTATTTTATTACAAAAACAGGATAAAAGAATAACAAATTCGATAGTTTACCTAATTTTATTTATTAAATTTAAAATCTCATGTTATCATAAAAATAGAGAGGAACAATATTATGAATAAAACAGCCAAAATTTTATCAATCTCGTTTTTTAGCTTATTTGCTTTTGCTTTTTTTATCTTGCTAGTGAATTTGCTATCATCATTTTTAACTTCTATTGATAGTTATGTTCACTATATAGATCAATTATGGAGTAGCCTCGTAAGTATAATTTTACAATTAATAGTTAGTGTAATCACTATTATAATGTCTATTAAAACTATTCTTAAAGTAACTAAAGGTGAAATAGCAAGTAGAGAAAAAGTAGTAACAACTAGTTTAATTTTGTTTTTAATGTACATTGGTACTTCTTTATTATCTTCCATAATTTCATTGATCTTTTATTGCACTAATACATCAACCAATTATTCAATTGGATACCAATTTGTTGCAACTTTAATTTTTACTTTAATAGTAACAGTATTATTAGTTTTATCTATAGTTAATACACCAAAAATTAAAAATAAAAAACTAATTATTATCTTAGCTTACGCCATATTTTTTGTATTACTAATCGCATCATGTCCAGGTGTTGATGCTCTTTCGATGCCTTTCTTAGTCTTCTTATTCTTTGCTACATTTATTGGTTTCGCACTTGCTGTATTTAGTGAATATGATTTTATAAAATGTCCATTTAAATGTAAAACATGTGAATGTGAATCAAATTGTGAAAAAGAAGAAAAAATGGAAGACGAAGATTCGTTAAAGAACGAAGAATAATAAAATCATTAATTAAATTAAGAAGTACCTTCGCAGGTAAAGCGAAGGTACTTTTATTTGTCATTAATATATGAACTATATAATCTATATCCTCCACTTAAATGGCAAACATCAAATCCATTTTGAGTTAATATTCTACATCCTATGTAGCTCCTTAAAGCACTATGACAAATTAAACAAACCTTTTTAGTTTTATCAATTTCATTTAAACGTTCTCTTAAGTTATCTAATGGAATATTAATGCTAGTAGGGATATGACCTAAATGATATTCATCAGGAGTTCTTACATCAATTATCATATATGAATCATTTTTAATTAAAGATGGTATATTTTCAATAAAAACTTGCTTAACTAAGTTATTTTTCAAGTTTTCAACTAAATAACCAATCATATTAATTGGATCTTTAGCTGAACCAAATGGTGGAGCATATGATAATTCAAGATCTGTAAGTTCATAAGCTTTTGCTTTAAATCTGATAGCAGTTGCTAAAACATCAATTCTTTTATCAACTCCACTATTACCTATAATTTGAGCACCTAAAAGTTCATAATTTTCTTTATTAAATAGTACTTTAATAGTTAATAAACTAGCACCTGGATAATAAGTTGCATGATTTGCTGGAGATAAATATACTTTATCATAATTTATCTTTTTTAACTTTAATTGTTCTTCATTAAAACCTGTTGATCCAGCAGCTAAAGAAAAGATTTTTAATATAGAAGTTCCTAAAGGTTTTACTTTATTAAACGTTCCTAATTTTAAAAAACTAGCAAGTTCTCTGCCTTCTTTATTAGCAATTCCAGCTAAAGGAATATTTACTCTTGAATTGTCTAAAAATGAATCTAACGCAATAACATCTCCTATAGCAAATATGTCTTTATCAGAGGTATTAAAGTTATCATTTACTTTAATAGTATTTTTAATATCTAAATCAAGCTTAGCATCTATGGCTAATTTAGAATTAGGTTTAACTCCTACTGCCTGAATTAAAATATCAGAAGTAAATGTTTCTTCTTTCGAAGAAACAACAACTTTATCACTTGTTTCTTCAATTTTAGTAACTAAAGTATTAAGTTTTAAATTAACACCATGATTTCTTAATTCATGATGTACAAATGAAGCCATTTCTTTATCAAGATTAGCTAAAACGTGGTCTTTACCTTCAAGTAAAGTTACTTTAATATTGCTTTCTACTAAATTCTCTAAAATTTCTAAGCCAATGAAACCTCCACCAATGATTGTCGCACTTTTTACATTATTATTTACGATAAAATCTTTAAGACGATAACTATCTTCAACAGTTTTTAATTCAAAAATACGCTTGCTATTTTCCGTTAACTTAATTGCCTCAGCTCCCGGAGATAAAATTAACTTATCATAATTAGTGGTTATGATTTCATTGTTATTTAAATTTTTAACTTTAATTGTTTTATTATCTTTATCAATAGAAATGACTTCATGATTAACAAATACATCGATATTGAATCTAGCTTTTAAACTCATTGGGGTTTGTAATGTTAATTTATTTTTATCATTAATTAATGAAGATACATAATAAGGTAATCCGCAATTAGCATACGATACAAAGTTAGTTTTTTCATAAATTACTATCTCTGCTTTTTCATCAAGTCTTCTTAATCGGCAAGCAAAACTAGCTCCACCTGCAACTCCTCCAACAATAACATATTTCATATTTTTCTCCTAAAATAACTTAATTTTGCGAGATTTTTGCTATTAAAAACAAATATAAACATATTTTTAACATAGCAAAAACTATTTTTCATTATTTAAATTTTAAATTCTAAAAAGTTAGATTAAAAGAGTAATGCTTTATTCTTTAATATATTTTATTGCATAAAAATAATTAACTCTTCTCACTTTCATTTAAAAGGTTTAAAATCTTAAATCGTATGATATCAACTTTTATTATTAGCGGCTTAACTATTCTTTTAATGACTCTTTCATTTTTTCTTTTTCCACAAGCCAAAATAAAATCAAAGAAACTAGATACGTATTGGATGATTACTTTAGTTGGAGCAATCTTAATTTTATTAACTCACATTCCTAGTGATGGAGATATATTAAAGTTATTTATTGAAAATAATAGTACAAACCCTTTGAAAATTATCGTTCTATTTTTGTCACTAACATTTATATCTAAATTTTTAGATGCAGTTGGTTTATTCGACTACTTAGCTACGAGAGTTAGTGCAATTGGTAAAGGTAATCAATTTATCTTATTTACCATTTTTTACTTTTTAATTTCAATATTAACGATTGCTACTAATAATGACATTATCATCATCGTTACTCCTATTATTATTTATTTTGCTAGAGCATGTAAAGCTAAAGCACTACCTTATTTAATGATGGTGTGTTTTGTTTTAAATACCTTATCTACAACATTTTTGACAACTAATGTTTCTAATCTATATTTAGGATCATTTTATGATGTAACCTACTTTGATTACTTTAAAAAAATGACTCCAATTACTTTAATATTAATGGTTGTTCTTTATTTAGTATTAGTACTTGTATTTTATAAAGATTTAAAGGTTAAAATTATTCCTAATGTTAATAAAGAACCAATTAAAGATAGATTTTTACTTATGATTGGTTTAGTTGCCCTAGGTGGAACTACAGTTTTATTAATTCTTAGTAATGTCATAAGCATTGAAATGTATATGATTACATTAGGCTTTGCTATTTTTGACTTAGTAATCGCTTTAGCATATTGCTTTATTAAAAAGAAAGATAGAATCTATTTTACTAAGCCACTTAAAACTTTGCCTTATGAATTTATCCCATTTTTAACTTCAATGTTTATTATAATTTCTGCTTTAAATGAAACTCCTTTACTTTCTGAAATTGGTAATTTATTCGCAAAAATTCAAGATCAAAATTTACAAGTATTTACTTATGGTATCACTAGTGCATTAAGTGCTAATTTAGTTAATAATGTCCCAATGGCTCTATTATTTAGTGATATTTTAAATGCTTCTAATACAACAAATTTAAATAATGTATATGCATGTATTTTAGCAAGTAATGTTTGTGCTTTAATCACTCCATGTGGAGCTTTATCCAGCCTTATGTTTATGAGAATATGTAAAGAAAACGGCGAAAAAATAAGTTATTTAACTTACTTAAAATATGCTCCTATTGGATTACTTTTATTAATCGTTGGCACAGGATTAATCTGTATAATTTAATTTACTTTAATTTATCGTATTTAGTAGAAACACCTTTTGCTTTTTCTATTGGATACTTTTTTCTATTTTTCTCCATTTTATCTAATATAATTTTAGTGATATCAAGATTTAATACACTTGCGAGTTGAAAACAATAATTAAATACATCAGCAAGTTCTTCTTTAACTGCTTCTAAATCAAAATTATCATTGTCCCATTGAAAGCACTCTAATAATTCATTAGCTTCAATTGATATGCTTTTAGCTAAATTCTCAGGAGTATGAAATTTCTCCCAATCTCTCTCTTTTACAAAGTTATCTATTTCTTGTTTTATATAATCTAATTTTTCCATAGTCTTATTTTATATTTAATAGAAAGCTTGATTCAATACTAAAATCACCCCAGATTTTAAATTCAAATACAGATGGTACAAATACAATAATTAAAGTACCTGCTACTAATATCACGAGTCCGATTAAATATTTTATTGAACACTTCTCTTTTAAAAAGATAAAAGCAAAAATAACTGTAAAAACAATTGAGAGTTTATCAATTGAAACTACAACATTAGTTATTCCACTTTTTAATGCTCCATAATAGCATAACCAACTTAATCCAGTTGCTATTCCAGAAAGTATTAAAAAGATTGAATCCTTAACAGTAACTTTTTTTATTTCTTTAAGTTTTCTTTTTCCTAAAATTATAAAAAACGCAAAAATTAAAACTACAATCGTTCTAATTGCTGTCGCCAAATTTGATGGTAAATCACTAACTCCAATTTTCCCTAAAATAGATGTTAACGCTGCAAAAACGGCACTTAATATTGCATATATAATCCATCTTTTCGATTTATTTGTGTTTTCATTTTCTTTAATATCTTTCTTTTCAATCATTAAAAATGTTCCTAATGTAATGAAGATAACTCCTAAAATATTATTTAATCCAATCGCTTCATTTAATATTAAAAAGGCAAACAAGATTGTTAAAACAATACTACTTTTATCAATTGGTGCTACCTTATTAGCGTTGCCAAGTTGAAGAGCCTTAAAATAAAAAATCCAACTTAAACCGGTCGCTAAACCAGATAAGATTAAAAATAAAGTATTAAACCAATCAAAAGCGCTAAAATCAAATTGATTAGAAACAAAAACCATTATCCAGGTAAATATTAAAACTACTATTGTCCTTAAAAATGTTCCAACATCACTATCTATATCTTTCATTCCTATTTTTGAAAGAATGCTAACAACTCCAGCAAAGAAAGCACTTAATAAAGCTAAAACTAAATACATACCTAGTCACTTCCTAACTTTAAAAATTCTAAAACTTATTTTTTATATTTCAATATCATATTTATAAATTACGTTAGTATTAAATATGCTTTTCGCTTTTTATTGCTAATTAATATTGGTTAATAATAAAATCCCGTCTTTAGAAAAAGCCACGATAAAAATTTAGAACTTCCCTTTTGATAAAATGTTATGAAACAACGATAAAATGCGTTGTTTTTTTATGTTTCTAATGTCTTGACAAAATAATTAAAATTCTATTAAATATATCGTGACATCGTGGCTTAAAAATGTTATAATAAT
>CALVXH010000007.1 GCA_944368945.1 uncultured Bacilli bacterium | reverse complement strand
ATAAATTTGTAGATATACGCCTTTTTTAGAAGGTTTAGTTTTTTTCAAAAAATATGACATAAGTAATAGCTCCTTTTTCTAAACACCTTAGCACCCTTATTATAACATAAATAAAATTTTTTCCAAATAAAAATATCCATATTACTTAAGTAATATGGATATAATTTCAAATTTTTCTCTTACTCCTAAATTTTAAGGTGTTAAACTCCTAAAAACGGGACTGGCGAAGAAAATAAAAAATTCCATGAAACTGTAGCCTTTAAAGCAAGAGGTTATGAATACATGGTAGAAGGTTTAATTCAATAATAACTAGTTATAACTTTCTAGAGTTGATAGAAAAATCTATCAACTCTTTTATTTTATTAATAAAATGACATTTTAATCTTACTTTATATGAAAATAATGTATGTATTTAGGCAATTTATCGGTATAATATAGTTGGTAAAATTATGAAGAGTAAGTATTTATATGGTAAGGGAGATTCGATTTATTTTGATAATCGAATAATAGAATATTTAGTTGCTAAAGAAATTATGTCTTTAGATAAATATAATGAGATAAGTGAAGAAGTATATAAAAACGTAAATACTTATTTGGAAAAAAGAAATATTAAAGTTAAAAGATCGATTCTAATTAATTATATTAATAAAATTCTTAGAGTATATCGTAAAAATGTTGGCTGCCCATTATTTCAAACTTTTGAAAGCATTTTTAAAAGTACTAATATAGTTTACTTAAATGCTTATCGCTTAAAAGATAGAGTCACCTTAACTATTGATTTATCTAGAATATTTTTACAAGCAGACATTTATATTGAAGACTATTTGCCTTATGTAGTTGCAGCTTTAAATGATTATAAAGAATATAATGAAACTTATATAAAAGCTTATATTTTTAACTTTTTATATAATTATGATTTGATAAAAGAAAAGGTTAAAAAAGCTATTAAAGAAGTAGATGAATCTTATTTAACTACAGATATTTCTTTATTATTTAAGAATCAAAAACTAGTTAAACTTTTATATAGAAATGCTGTTAATACTTTTAATGACATAACCTTATTAGATTATGATTTGATTACTTTACTAGTATTTTTTGACTATAAAGATTTCATTAATATATTAAAGTCATTAAGAAATAAACTTACTATAGATGTTATTAAAGAATTAATTGAAAATACTTTAAATAAATTAACTAATATTGAAAAAGAAACATTAAGCTTAAAAGAAGGTTTTATTAATGATACTAAATTAACTAATGAAGAAATCTCTAATAAAATTTCTAGAACTAAAGATAGAGTTAGAATAATTTTAAATAACGTTAATAAAAAAATTAAACTTAAAGAATTAGATTTAATAAATATACCTTTATTTAATTTATTTAAAATTATTAAAAAAGATAAAAAATATCTTAGTTTTGAAGAGTTTAATAATTATTTTAATGATAACTTACTAGTTAATAAATTGTTTTATTTATATTCATTATTTGAAAATAACTTAGTACTTTCTAAAGAATATAACATCATTTATATATCTTATGAATTTAGCATTATGAGTTATATTGATGAATTTTTATTGCATCATAACCTCTATATTTTAGAGAATGAATTTAATTCGTTTATTGAGTTTAATAAGGTTATTACACTCTCTAATTTCCGTTATATTGCTGATAGACATTATTATTTAAGAAAAGGCAAAAATGAAAGTGAAATTATAGCTAACTTAATTAATGAAAAGTTTATTGATGGATTTAAATTTAGTGATCCTAGTAATATCTATTATTTAAATCATAAGTGCGAAGAGATTTTTAATTATTCATTTAATATCACTAGACGCTCTTTAGAAGGTATCATGAATAAATACAATTATATTTTAATTGATAAAGGAACTTATAAAGCTAGTAATAATGTAATTAAACTTGGTGATGAATTAATTGATAAAATTTTAGATTTTATAATGGAAAATAAATCAATTATTAAATATGAGGATTTATTTATTAAATTTAAAGATGAACTAAAAGGATATAAAGTTAATAATCGTTATTATTTAAAAGGTTTAATTGATAGTTACTTAAAAGATAACTTTATTCATACTAGAGAATATATTAAGCCTTTATCTTTAAAAGAGTCTTTTAAAGATGTAGCAATCAATTATTTAAAGTCTAATAATGAAGAAGTTAGTTTCTCTAATTTCAATGCTTTATATAAAGACATTAATGAATATATCTTTTTAAATGCGATTAATTCTTTAAATACTTATGTTCAATTTGAAAGTGAAAAGTTTATTCCTTTAAATAAATTAGAATTATCTAATGAAAATATTCTTAAATTAAAAGAAATATTAAATACTTATATACTAGATTCTAAATTAGGATTTATTACTTCAAGAGGACTATTTGACTATTTAAAAGAAAGAGATGTTGATTTATTTTCTTTACTTATAAATAAAGATATTAATAATCACTTTAGATTATTCTCCTTACTTAAAACACTATTTAATGATTTATATTACTTTAAGCGTCCATTAATTTCCTTAAAAAAGACAAGTAATGTCAATCAATTTGAAATAATTGCTAAATATTTATCTTCACTAGATGAATTTTCAACTAAGGATGTTTTAAATTATATAAAAGGTAATGGACTTAGACCTATACAAAATTATCTAGAATTTTATTTAGATTATTTAAATGAATTCATATTAGTGGATAAGAATAAGTTTATTAAAATTAATAAATTAAATTTATCAAATGAAACAATTTTAGAGATTAAAAACACTTTAAGTGAATTAGTAAAAGTTAATAATGAGTTACATATTGTTGAGTTTAATTCTTACTTAGCTTTTCCTTTGATTTCTTATACATGGAATAAATATTTATTATTTGGCTTATTAAATTATTTTTTAAGTAGTGATTTTAATGTTAAAATTATTTATAGTGATTTAAAAACTTTAGACTATATCATTACTTTGAAATAATTGTATTAAGATTACTTTATATTTAAAGTTGATTGTATCAGCTGTTTTTTTAAAGTATTAAGAAATTAGAATAAGGTATATTTTAAATTCATAATAGTGATATAGTTTTACTTAATTGAAGGGAATGAAAAAAATGAAAAGAAAGTCAATTTTAATTTTAAGCGGATTTTTAATGTTTACTCTTGCTTCTTGTGAAAGCACTTTGCCTCCTTTAAATGAGGATACTTCAAAAGAAGAAGGAAACAACGAAGAAGAAGTTACTAACGTTCTTGATGAAAAGAAATTAGAAATTTTAAAAGGTGATTTAGAGTTAACAGGTAGTGTTAATGAAAAATATGGTGAAAATGGTGACAATATCTCAACAATAGATGTTGCTTTTAAAGATGACTCCTATCATATGAAACTTGAAAATGTTGATGGAGTTAATGAAGGAAGAATATTTAAAATTGGTGGAGTTCCAACGATTTGTGGAATTAATTTGCAAAATAAACAAGTCTTTAGTCCAATGACAGATGATGAAGGTAATGTTGCAAGTTGGGATGATTACGATAATCCATTTAAAGAATTAAGTTTATATGATTTTAATGCAACAAGTACTGAAGGTGTTTACGAGTTAAATTTAGGAACTGATGCTGCGCTAGCTAATGCTCTTGATTTAGTTGGCTCTTTAACTAACTATAATTTCCAAACTTTGGAAAGTGTAACTTTAACTATTGAAGATGGTCAATTTAAAACATTTAAAGCTACTTCTAAAGTAATGGATTCATATTTTGGTGAAGTCACTATTAGTAGTGAATTAACATTTGAAAAATTTGGTGTTGATGTTCCTAGATTAGAATACCCATCTCCATATGAACATAAAGCGGAACATAGCAAGTTAAATGCGGCCTTGCAAGAAGTTAATACAGCTAATTTAAAAGTTCATGTTGAGCAACTATCTACTTATGAAGCTAATGATTGGGAAAATGCAGATAAATATACTTTTGATGGCTACTATACTAATGATTTAGTTTATATACTAGCAGATTATGGTTATGGCGATGTTGAAGGAAGTGGTGCTTGTGTTGTTAATAATGATGTTTATCAAATAAGTGCAACTCCAAGTGAAGAAGATCCTTCAGTTATGACTTATGAAAGAAGTTTTTATCCAGTTAAAGAAGGCGATGATATTTTACTTACAAGCTTAAGAAGTGAAAGAGGTAATTTCTTAATTGCAGCCAGTGAATTATTTAGTGTAATTAGTGATAAAGAATTTATTTGTGAGAATGAATTCGCTGGAACTATTGCATATTATTACTCTTTTAACTTAAACCCATTCTCAGCAAGTTCAACATATGTAAAAGTTACTTTAGGTGATGACTATAAACTTAAAACAATTGAATTTGGTGATGAAATGTTTGACAAAACAACTATTACATTTGAACAAGTTGGTGGCACTATAACATTTCCATTTGATATTAAATCGATTCCTGTTGAAGAAGATCCATTCTTAAAATTTGTTAAAACATTTACTTATGAAGATGATGATGGATTATCACATACAATTACAATAACTTCAGCAACTGAAGCTACTATTGATGGAGTAAGTGTTGATTCAATTACTAGAAAGTCTGATACAAGAGTTGAATTAGTAGTTGAAAATAAAACATACTCTATATCTTATTATTCATATAGCGATTCATATAGTTTATCCTATTCAGATACTGATGGTGGATATGGATATTATGATTTAGTAGTAAGTGAATAATTAATTTGTTGATAAATATTGACCTAGGTTGGATAATTTCTTTCCTATTAAACATATTAGTTAATAAATGTGACAAACCCAGTCACTATAATAAAAAAAGCGTTAAATTTAAATTTTTCTCTACAATTTATGAAACTAAAATTTCAAAAATTCTAACCTAGGTCATATTTATAATAACTTCGATAAGAAGTTATTTTTTTATGCTTAAATCCCGCAAAAGTCGGTTATTTTTATTTTGAAAAGAAAAAAGTGGAAAAAATCGGTAATTGACAATAACAAAATTACTCTAATTAACTTTTACAAAGTAAATTGTAATGTTTATAATAAGGTAAATTAACAGGGATTAATTTTTATATTTTTATTAATCCTTATTATTTCTCGATTCCTGAGTGGAGGTATATAAGATGAGAAAACTGAGATTCTCTGAGAAGAGGAAATGGGTTGTTAATGGTTTATTAGCCTTTGGTGCAGTAGCCTTATTAACAACAGGTTTTGCTACATGGATAGTTGGTGTTAATCAAAGAAATGCTAATGGTAATGTTTCAGTATCTGTTGATACAGCTCAAAAAAATAATATTAATTTTACGTTTGAAATCTTAGAAGAAGAAGATAATCAAGTTTGGATCGGTGAAAAAACTTCAAGTGATGGTGGTTATATTACAATTACTGGAAATGATGAGAAAGAAACTGATTTTAATGTTAGCATTAAATTGACTCTTCAAGTTGGTAAAGATGTAGCAAATAAACCTACAGCAATTAAAATTGATTTTAATACTACTGGCACTGGTTTAAACCTTGAGGAAGTTGACAATAGTGCTGCAACTGGAAATCAAGTATCCATCCAAGAAGAGACAAAAACTCATACAGTCGGTGATTATAAATATATTGATATTGCTGATGAGTTTAAAACATTAACACTTCCTACATCTGTTGATGAAGCAAAATCTGGCTGGACATATCAAGATAATGACGGCGATATTACATACACATATACAAATAGTACTGCGAAACTATTTAAGTGGGGCAATTTTTTCGGCATTGATTCGTCTGAACCAAAATATATAGCAAGCCCATCGAATTACTATAATAAGTTATATGCTAATAATAAACTTACAAATAGTATTGAAGATGTTGATTTCGTTTATAATGAATTACTAGCAATGAAACAAGTTTTTATGTATGGCCCAAGAACTGAACATAATGCAACAGATTCCTGGGTTCCTAAAACATTGAACTTACTTGCTTCCTTAGAGTAATCGAGGTAACCATATGAATAAAAAAGTTTTAAAAATAGTTTGTGGTTTTGCTGTAATTTCTTTAGGAACTGTTGGCTTTTCAGCGTGGATTGTTGGATTACAACAAAGTGAAACTAGTAGCGCAACAACTATTAATGTTGATACAGTAGTGACTAATGACGCACAATATTTAAGTGCTTCTTCAACGAATCAAAAGATAGTCATTGCAGAAACTTCAGTTCCTGAATCAAACAGTGGAATTATAACAGCTAAAGATTTGTCTAAAGGAGATTCTCCTAGTGGATTAACTATTGATGGGAATGCTTTAAAATTTTCATTTGATAGTATTAATGTATTATTAAGTGAAAAGACTCAAACTGATAATAACTTTATCGGAGTGAAAATTGAACTTGATGATACAGCAAATTCATTCTTAGAAACAACTGTAAATAATGTAGGAAGAAGTGGCAGTGAGTCATGGTCATATTTGACTTTTAAACCAGTAACACTTACTTTTGACGAAAATTTTACGCGTGTTGAGCCAGGGAATGATGGGTATATTGAATATACTTTGAATAAGTCAACAATCAATGGTGCAGCTGAAGATACTACAAAATTGTCATTAGATTGGGGTACTTATTTTGGTGGTAAAAGTCCAGTTACTTATTATAATTCAATAGATAGATCAGGCAAAGATACTAGTGAATTAATAACTTTAATAGAAAATGTTAATAATGAATTAACAACTATGAATAAAGAATTAAATAATAAAAAAATCACTTTTAAATTAAGCCTTGTAAAATAATTATGTCTATTAAAAAAAGAAATAACAAAATAAATATAATCGTAATTGGATGTGCAACTATAGCGATAGCAACAGTTGGCTTTTCATCGTGGATTATAGGGTTATTTCAAACTGAAGTTAATGCAGAGTTTACTAATATTCAAGTAGATACAACTAAAGATAGAACGAAATATATTGATATAAAGCTTGCTTCTAATAGTATAAAAATAGGAGAAGTAAATAGTGAAAATATTAATGGACAAATTTATGTAAAAAATTCTGATAATAATTTAGAGGTTAATGTTTCAAGTTTTGATGTAGCATTTCACAAAAATAGCGGGAAATTTAATTCTATAAATTTTGAAATTTTAAATTCTTCTGATTCTGATTTATCTTACTCAGTTGATAGCAAAAATGATTTATTTGGTAGAAGTTCAGATAGATATACTTTTTTGGAACTAGACTGGTCAAATATAGAGGGAGTAGATAATTTAAAAAAATATTTTAATGAAGAAACTATTGGAAATTATACACTTTACTCTTTAGATTCATTTTTAGGTAATCCATATTCAAAATTATCTTTTAAATGGGGAACTTTATTTGATGGAGAAAATCCTTCAACGTATTATCAGAAAAAATTTAATTCTGCAAATCAAAATAATGCCTCGGCAGAAGCAAAATTAAAAATGTTAAGTCAAATGGAAAACGAATTAAATGCAATGAACACTAAATTAAGTGGAAAAGCTATAACTGTGAAAGCAACATTAAATGTGACGTTTAATAATTCATTATGAAAAGTAAAATTAAAAGAAATAACTTATTACCTATATTAATTTGTGGCGCGGCAATTGTATCGCTAGGTTCAATTGCTTTTTCTACATGGATTATTTCTTGGGATAATAGTGAATCATCTTTTAGTTCAGTTGTAACTGTTGATGGCTATAAACACGAAACAATATTTTGTGAAGGAAACTACAATGTTAATACAATAAATTTTGATGGTGAAACAGGAGGAGAAGGAATCACCTCTAAAGATGAAAATAATATTAGTGTAACTGATCCTTTATTAAAATCCGAAGTAATCTTACCGACTTCATATTTTCAAGAAATCGAAAATTCTAATAAAACACAGGAAGAAAAAAACAACACTGAAATTGGCAATATTGTTTTAAGCCTTAATGCTAATGATTCATCAAATAATATAGATAGCAACATTGTTAGTAATAATTCAAACTTTGGTAGAAACCAAAGTTTGAATTATTCTTATCTAAGTTTATCAATCAATAGTGAACATTTGGTTTATGGAGATTTTATTGATTACAAGGAAGTAAGTGGATATAAAATAGCCACTAAAAATATAAAAGTTAAAATTGAATATGGCACATTCTTTAATTCATCAACTCCAGAAACATATTACCAATTAAAAATTGATGAATATAAAAAAGAATTAAGCAGTTCTAAAATTAACAAAAAGCAATATTTAACATATTTAAATTTAATGACTGAAGAATTAGAAGGTTTTCAATCAGCATTGAATAATAAAAAACTAAATATTGAAATTAAAGCCGAAATTAACGGCATTAATAAACAATAGGAGACTATTTATGAAATTATTAAATAAAGGAAAAAAATCAACTTTAAAAGGTGTTTTACTTCTAGCTACTATTAGCTTAGGAACAGTTGGATTTTCTGCTTGGGTAATTAATGGTAGTACAGAAGAAAATCAAAATATTACTTTTACAGTTGGAAGTGTAACTGGAAATAATTTAATCATTAGTATTGACGATTCACAAACTGATGGTACTGTTACTTTTGATTCTGACGGAACAGAAGGCAATGGATTAATAACAGGTGATGGGGATAAAGAAGATTTGACATTTAAAGTAGTTTATACAGTTACAAGTGTTAGTGGATTTAGTGCTGTTAATCCAGTAAATGTAACATACACTTATTCGGGAGATTTTCAAGGCATAAGAGGTTTAGCAACTTCTAATTATATTAATGCTGATTGTTTAAATGTGACAAATATTACATTAAATGGAACTGATACTACTATTAACGAAGGCGTATCAGTTAAATATGATGGTTCAAGTGCGACAGTTACTCATGAATGGACATTCGCTTGGGGATCAGTGTTTAAAGGTAAAAATCCATGTAAAGTTGCTGTAGGTGATGGAGAAGCTTATACCAACTTAATTACAAATTTGAAAAACTTTGAAACTGCTGCTGAGGCTGCTATGAGTGACAAAAATTTTAAGATCACTATTACTCCTAGTTTCTAAGTTATAAGTAAAAGGTAAATTTATGAGAAAAAGAAGTAAGAAAATTTTTATGATTAACGCTATTTTCTTGATAGCTTCTTTTTCTATAGTTTCATTAGGGTTTGCTAGTTGGATAGTTAATGGTTCAATTGATACAGATTATGACAATGTATCAATAACAATAAATAATGACATTAAAAATAAAAGTTTAGTTATTAGTACTTTAACGAATAGCGAGACCGATTTATCAGTAGTTTTTGACTCAAATGGTAGTAGTCAAAATGTAAAAGATCCTGGCGATGGATTTTATATTACTGGAAGTGAGAATAATGAAAATTTAAGTTTTACATTAACATATGAAGTAATTAGCTTTAATGATTTTATAGATTCTTCAAATATCTATATTGAACTTTCTTTTACTAATTACCAAGCATTTTCTATTTTATCTAATCCTATAAATTATGTTGATATTTCATGTTTATCTGAGAAACCACTTAGATTTAAATTAAATAAAAATAATAAAGGATTAATTAATGATAAATATATAAAAACTAGTGTTAGTTATGATGTGTTAAATGAACAAAATTTTACATATTATAAAGCAAATATCACGCAAAAATTCACTTTTTATCGGGGAAGTGTCTTTAATAATCAAAATCCGGGTGAATATGAAAATACCAAAATTGAAGACTTAATTGCCTTTTCAAAACTAGGTGAAGCATTAAATTCTACTAAGTTAGTGATATCAATTAGTGGAGGTATGGATTAATGAGTAATATAGAAATACTTTCGCTTGTTGTTACAGCTATTTGTTTAATTAGTTTTTGTCTTGTCTTTACTTTTTTATTTAGAAGTTACTATTTATCTAATATAGAAAGCATAACTAAAGGTAGAGATGATGTTGCGATTATTGAATTTGCTTTAGAAGAATTTAAAGAATCAAAAGATAATAAAAAAGGCAATATTAAAAAGACTATTTCACAAATAGCTAGTTATTCTGTGCTTGCAGTCGTATTAGTGTTTTTTGGCTTTAGTGTATATTCAAGATTTTTTAATAATAACTTATTATTTGGTGATACAGGCTATGTAGTTATATCAAGTGGATCAATGTCTGAACGTAATCCAGCTAATACATATTTAGAAACATATCATCTTGATAATCAATTTAATACTTATGACATTATCGGAATAGAAAAGTATGATTCTCAAGATGATATTAAACTTTATGATGTAGTTTCTTTTTATGGGCAAGATAATATAATTTACGTTCATAGAGTTGTTGGTATTAATAGTAATGGAACCTATGTAACTAGAGGAGACTCAAATAACGTTGATGATACTAATAGATTATATGAAGGTTATTTAACTTATGATAAGATTATTGGACATTATACAAACTTTAGAATTCAATTGGTTGGTGTATTTGTTATTTTCCTTCAATCTAATAGTGGAATTATTACAATCATTTCTATTATCTATTGCTTACTAATGTTTGATCATTTTAAGAGTAAATACGAAGAAGCGGTTTACTCTAGAAAAGAACTATTAATTAAAGATTTAGAAATAAATCTAGAAACATTAGAAGATCCAAATAAAGTATTTATCTATAAAGATTTAGAAAAGTTGTACTACAAAAATTATGAATATACATATGAAGAAGGAAAATATATCAAAAAATTAGAATTAAGTGAAAATGAATTAAATAAAGTTAAAGAAGAATCTATAGCTAAAGAAAAAGAAAAGGAAAAAGAAGAATTAGCTAAAAAAGAAAATAGTCTATTAAATAAAATTAAAAATAAATTTAATAAAAAAAGTGGTTCATCAATTGATGAGAAAGGGAATGATACGTTATGAAAACATATTTTACTAGAAAGAATTTTATCGCTATATCGATTATATTCTTTTATCTTGTAATTGTATTATTAGCTGCAATTTGCTTAGATGCGGGATCTTTTATTAAGGCAAATAATCCAATTGCATTATTAGGTAGTAGTTTTGGATTTCCATCAATAACTGGAAGTATTCAATTTTATATTATGGAATGTTGCTTCCTTGTTTATATTTTAGTATTTGCTATTGCATTTATATATGAAATGAGACTAGCAGCTTATTATGAAGAGCGTCGCTTTTCTAAAAAATGGCTTATTGTTTATTTAGTTACTTTTGTAATTTGTTTAGCACTTGCTTTAGCAATTGGTCTTTGTGCTCAATATCCTTATGATCTTACTTTAATGGGAAATAACTTACTTTTATTTTTAGAAAGTGTAGTTGTCGGAACTATTATTAGTGTAATTCTTGGCGCAATTATTTTTGGAATATGTGCATTATATGTAAACTTCAAAAATATTGATAAGCCTTATAGATTCTTTGGTATTAGAAATAAAGAACTTGAAGAAGCTGAAGCAAAAGCTAAAGAAGAAGAGGAAGAAAAATATGATGAACAAGGTCAACTCGCTCAAAGTTTTGGCGAATCTAATCCTACTAGTGGAACAGGCAACAATATAGTAGGACAAGGAGTTGGAAGTGCTAGTGGTGAGTTTAATGGAGACACTTCTTTAAAAGAATCTACTTTAAAAGCAAAAGAGATTGTCTTCCCTGGATTATGTTCAATTGATGTTATTAATGAAGCAAATAGAGAAGAAACTTTTGATAATAATATTACATTAGGAGTTTTAAGTGATAAATTAAGAAAATATTTAGCTAAGCAAGAAAAGTTATATTTTGATATTCATACTATTAGAGCTTTTATAGCTGGCTTAGCAAGTTCAAGATTAATTATTCTTGAAGGACTTTCTGGAACAGGTAAATCTTCTCTTGCTCGTTATTTTAGTGATTTTATTAGTGAAGATTCTTATTTCGAACCTGTACAGGCTACTTGGAGAGATAGAACTAATCTTCTTGGATTCTATAATGACTTTTCAAAGACATATAACGAAACTGAGTTTCTAAAAAGATTATATGATGCAACTTATAAACCACATCATATGAATTTAATGGTTTTAGATGAAGTAAATATTAGCCGTGTAGAATATTACTTTGCAGATTTCTTATCAATTTTAGAATATCCAATGGATAAATGGTATTTAAAGATTATGCAACTTCCTTATGATTTTGAAGCTCCAAATCATCTTGAAGATGGCATATTGAAGATACCATGTAACACATGGTTTATTGGTACAGCAAATAAAGATGATTCAACTTATACTATTACAGATAAGGTTTATGATAGAGCAATTACAATTTTATTTGATGACCAAAATATCCCATTTAGTGTTGATGAAGATGTTACTAAGATATCTTTAAGTTATGACAAATTAATGGAATTATTTAAAGAAGCCAAGGAAACTAGTAGTTACCAAATGAAGAGTGAAGACTATACAAAATTAAGAAGTTTAATCGAATTTACATATAATAAATTTGATTTAACTATTGGTAACCGTATTATGAATCAAATTGATAACTTTGCCCCAGTATATGTGGCTTGCGGAGGCAAAAAGGATGATGCAATCGACTTTATGTTCTCTAGAAAAGTAGTTTCAAAACTTGAAGGCCGATTCGAAGAATATATTAAGCAAGGCTTAATCGAATTAAGATCGTTAATTGCTAAAACTTATCCTGGTGATGAATTTAAATACACCAATCACGAAATCAACAAATTATTAAGAAAGTTTTAATTAATTATTAAATAGGAATACGTTTATATGGAGAAAAAAGAGTATCTAGTTGAAATAACAAATAAGCTTAAAAGATTAGTAAATAAAGACAAATCATTTACTAATCTTTATGATGCTCTTTTTAATGAAAAGATTAATCTTTATAAACGCTTTGATTATGAAGATAGTTATAATAGAGGACTTAAAATTAAAGAAGTATTAGACAAGATTACTTCGATTGTTTATCGCCCTCATATTAAGCAAGAAAGTCGAGAAATTATTTTAAGAAGTGAATTATCTCCTTCATTATCAACAGAGTCATTCTTAAAGACTATGAAAGATGTTAAAAACTGGAAGTATAAAGGTAAAGATATTTCACCAGAATATGTTCATAGTTTAGAAAGTTATGATTCATTAATTACATATGAAAATACATTTATTGCTTTACTTGTAAATGAAATTAGTGCAGAAATTAAAGATATTTTAAGCAGTTTAGCACCAATTACTTTATCAATTGAAGAAGAATTTGAAGTTACTGGATTAACATATGGAGAGTTTAGCTTAGTAAATCAATTTGAATCTAGAGATGATCTTGATTTATTTTCTAAAGAAAGTTCATATAAGGTTAGAGTCTATAAATTATTTAAGATTTTAGAACATAAAGTTAAACTAATTAAGAATAGTGAATTATATAAACTTAATGTTACTAAAATCAAAAAAGATAGAACTATAATGCCAACTAATATTTTGTTACATGATATTTTATATAGCTATTGTTATAAGTTTTATAAAGAAAATTATGCTTTTGAAAGCGAAGACAAGTCTTTATTAAATTCATATTATTATAACTATGTATTTGTTTCCTTAATTGAATACTTAGCTAAAAATAAAATTGGCAAAACTAGTTTTTCAAATAAAGCGAATATCTATTTTGATAAAGCTAATAAAATCCATTTTTCTACATTAGCTTTTAAAAAAGACATGTTCTCATTTCTTATAAAAGAAGATGATAATAATTTTGGTTTTTATATTGAAACTAGATTAATTGATAAAGCAATTAGAGTTAACACAAATGTTGATAATAGTAGAAGAAGTTTAAATTATCTTTTAACAAGTCTTGAATATAGTTTAGAAAATGAAGCAAACATTAATTTAATCATGAGTTCAAAAAAAGGGATTAGTAAAACTTTATTTACGATGAATAATTCATCAGGTAATTATTCTAACGTTTTAAATTTATCTTTATATAAAAAGAATCATGATTTACTTTTTAAAAATTATGTTAATTCATTAATACTACTTGTTAATGCTGATAAAGAACTATTTATTTCTAAATGTCCAGTTTGTGGAAAATCTGAAATTACTTTTGATGGATTTAACTATCATTGTGAAAATTGCCATGCAACATATTCGTTTAATAAAACTAGTGAAAATGACTATATGTGGATAAAGAGTTTTAGGAGGGCGAGATAATATGGAAGAAAATAAGGTAAGCGAAAATACAAACTTAGAAAACACCTTTGATGAAGATTCTAATACTCAAGAATTAGAGTTTAAAGATATTGACTATGCTCTCCAAATTAAAGACTTATATAAAAGTTATGGTCATAAAGAAGTACTTAAAGGACTAAATTTAGATGTTAAAAAGGGAGAAGTTTTTGGATTTATTGGCAAAAATGGTATAGGTAAATCTACAACCATTGATTGTATAGTTGGTTTAAAAGAGGCTACTAGCGGTGAGATACTTTTATTTGGCAAAGATATTAAACGTGATCCTTTAAAAGCTAAAGAACTTTTTGGATATGTTCCTAGCGAACCTGTAACTTATGAAATGATGACAGGAAATGAATATTTACAATTTATTGCTTCAAGCTACAATATGATTCAATCTTCCTTTAACAAGAATTATGAATTTTTAGTTAAAAAGTTTGGCATGACTCCAAGTGATATGGATAGAAAAATTAGAGAATACTCTCATGGTATGAAGCAAAAGATTTGTCTAATGGCTTCTTTAATTCATAATCCTAAAATTTGGATTTTAGATGAACCTACTGTTGGACTTGATATTATGGTTTATGAAGTTTTACTTAAGATGATTAAACAATTTGCTACCTATGGTAGAACAGTTTTTATTACTTCTCATAATATTGAATTAGTAAGTAAGGTTTGCGATAGAGTAGCAATTATTTTAGATGGGAAAGTTGCTACATTAATAGATTTTAAAAAGGAACCTCTTAAGCGTAGAGACCTTGCTAAGATTTTCTTTAAGACTTATGGAGATATTGATTAAACTATGCTAATTGATTTAATTAATAAAGAACGTTTAATAAATGGAACAGGAAAGAAAAAAATATCCCGTTTAGCTTTAAATTGGCTATTTAAGGCAGTTTTTGCAGGGTTATTTATTGCTTTAGAATGTTTTATTTATCTTGAATTAGACAAAAAGATTGAAAAATACTCTAGTTATGGAACCTTTGACTTTTTAGTATTTTTCATTTTTATCATGTTTATAATTGCTATAGTGTCTTCTTTATTTATGGCTAGAAAAGCTTTGTTTAATAAAGACGATGCTTCAATTATGCTTGTACTTCCAGTAAGTAATGAAGAAATTATCTTTTCTAAAATAATATTTATTTATGCTAGACAAGTCTTACTTAGTTTAATTATTGCTACTCCATTACTTATTAGTTATGGAGCCTTAAGAGGATTCTTCCCTCAGTATTATGTTTTATCAATTATCTATCCTTTATTTATATCAATATTAGTAGTAGCAATTGCTTTAACTTTAGTAGTACCTTTTGAATATTTATATGAATTTATTAAGCGCCACGATTTAATTCAATTTATTTTAGCTTGCGTGGTTGTTATTATTTTATGCTTTATTTATAAATATGTTTTAGAGTTATTTTTAACCGCTTTAAATGATTCAACTTTTGGAGGAGCATTTAGTGATTCATTTATTAATGCTTTACATAACGCAAAATTATATTTAGTTCCAATTAATAATTTACTTGAAAGCTTTGTTAATGGAAATGGAAATTTAAGTGCTGTAATGATGTTTTTAGGAAGTATTATTTTATTCTCATTAATAGGAATTAACTTAACAAGTTACTTCTTTAATAAGTTTAATAGAGTTGATTTTAATAAGGGTTCTAAAGTTAAAAAAGATAGCAAAAAAGTAGAATTAAAAATTAAGTCTAGTTTTTCTTCTTTATTAAAGAAAGAAACAGATTTACTTTTTAAAGATTCTAGTTATATCTTTTCATATACTTCTTTATTAATTATGATGCCATTTTTAAGTTTTGTAGTTGTTAGTAGTTTAAATTCAATAATTTATCAAAACTTAAGAATTTTCTTAAATATGTTTCCTGAATTAACTAATGCAATTAGTCTAACTTTAATCTTACTATTTATGGGAGTTATTAATAGTAGTGCAACTTTAAGTATTTCTAGAGAAGGAAAATCTCTTGAAATTATTAAATACATTCCTATCGATCCATTTAAGCAAATTCTTGCTAAATTAATTTTACCTACAAGTTTAAGTAGTATCTCACTTTTAATTAGCGAAATTGTTTTAATATCAACTAACTCAATTTCAATAAGTGTATTCTTTTCTAGTTTAGTTATTGGCTTAGCTTTAATTGTTGCTTCTAATATTTTAGGAGTTTATTTAGATATGTATGACTTATCAAATAAGTCTAAATTTAAAACTAAGTACTTAATTAACTTAATAAGTATTGTATATCCATTAATTATTTTATTAATCATGTTTTTAATGTCTTTTTTAGGATCAGCTGGATATGGCATATATTTAACTATTGTTATTATAAGTTTAGTCTTACTTGTACCTTTACTAGTTAAAATAAAAAGCAGGATTTGCAAAGGATTTTATTCCATGGAGGTAAATTAATGAAAAATAAAACTCTTATCATTTTATTAATTATTCCGTTTGTTATTGGTTTAATATCTTTTGTAAGCGTGGTTTTACTTAATATTAATGTTGCTAGTGATATTAGTGGAATTAATTTTTCTTATAGAGATCAAGAAGGCTTTAAAATTAGAGATGCTGGTTATGAATTAAAGGCTACTCCTATAATGGATGATGTATTAATTTTAGCTCCTGATAATGAATTAACTTGGTATATTAAAGAAAATACTGACGTCGCTAAAATTGAAGAAGATGAATCTAATAATTATTATTTATATGCTTTAAAAGAAGGTGAATGTACAGTTGTATGTTCAAACATTAAAAAGAGTGTTGAAAGAGAATTTAAAGCTATCATTTATGAAAACGGAACTATTTTAATTAATCCTAAATATAGTTCGTCAGGTCAACAAGTTGAACCTACTAGATACTTTGGAATGTATGATTTAAGTTATGATGAAGTTAAACTAGATAATGCAAATAAAGTAAATGCCAAAATTGAATTTGATATTGATGTAGTTGGTGATACTGTCACTAATGGTAAAGTAAGTGTTTTAGAAAAAAGTGATAATATCACTTACTCAAATAACACTATGACTATTAATAGTTATAGCGAAAATTCATATTTTACTTTAGTAAGTACTGAACAGCCATTTATCACTAACACCTATACATTTAATGTAGTTAAAGATGGAGTAAATGTTTATAACTATAATGACTTATTAATGTGTACTAATTTTTCTAGTAGTGGAGAAATAGTAGTAATGCAAACTTCACTTGGTAGTTTAAGAGAAGTTTATGAAGGAAAAAATGTTGAAATTGATCCTACTTATTCTAGTCAAGGAATATATAAATATGAAATTGATCCTTCATTTACTAAAAAAGAAGGAAACATTAGTTTATTTGGAAATTATGATGAAAAGAGTGGTACATTTAATTTTGCTAATGAATTAGTTTATATGGAAACTACATATAATCATAAATTTATTGATGACTACAATAGTAAATATGGTACAAATATTTCTACAGATATAAAAGTAGGTATAAAAGTGCAAAAAGATTTTTATGGAAATGGTTTTTCAATTAATATGAATAACTTGTGTTTCCCAAATAATGGAAAAATTGACATTAATCTTAAAAAACTTGCTCCAGATTATACAAAAGATTATTTCTTTGGACCACTTGCTTATGTAACAATAGGCGATCCAAGTCAAAATGATAATGTAATTGTTAAAGCTTATGGACAAGATAATGTTGGATTATTACTTGACGCTGATGGAATTACTTTAAATGATTTAAGAATTCAAAATATTGATGATAATTCAAATAAGCGTAATTATGCTTTTACTGGGACAGTTGTGGAAGTAATGGGCAATGATGTAACAATTAAAAACTCGACTATTAGATTAGGTAAAAATTTAGTTAGAGCATTTGACACAAAGAACTTATTAATTAAAAATTCAATACTTACAAGAAGTAGTGAATTTAATTTAAAGGTTGGTAGTAACGTTATTAAGCCTTATGACACTACTAAGACAATTAATGTTACTATTGGTGGTAAAGCATATAGTGTCCCATTTAGTGACTTCTTTGATATCTATTCAACCAATGTCGCTTCTGCAAATATGATTTTAGAAGAATTTTTAGGCTTAAATAGCAGTGGAATTTTCCTAAACAATGATGAAATGTATGAAGCGTTAAGAGTTTTACAAGATGCTTTAGACACTGATACAAACGAAGAGTATGGAAGTGAAGTTACTTTAGATGGAGCTTTATTCGATGATTCTGGATTATTCTCTATTGGGTTAGAATCAGAATTTAATGGACCATTTCTTTATAATGGTGGTTCTACTAGTGTTGCAACTGTTTTAGAAGGTCTTAATTCATATATTCCTAATAAACTTGGTGGGACTAGTTTGCCTTCAAAAATTGTTTTAGAAGGTAATACTAAATTTTATGATTGGAAAAATGTTAATGACATTGACACAACAAGTTTGGTAGAAGAAAGAATTTCTTCACTTGCTTCTAGTGTTCTAGATGAAAATATTGATTTATCAATTGACGAATTTTTTCCGATTAAACCTATTTTAAAAGACATATGTAATTCAAATAAATTTACATATATAAAAGAAGATTCAGAGTTTATTAATACTATGATTGCTTTTTACGGAGGTGGCATGAATAATTCATTAATTGTAAATAATTTAACTAATAACATTAATAGTTTTAGCGATTTGATAGATGTTGATTTACTTACAAATGTTAATAAATACACTGGAACTGTTGATGGAGGATTAATAGACAAACTTTTATCTGTCTTATCTAAGTGCGTTTTATATGCTGCTGGTTTTAACTCTTTTAAATTTATTACTAATGGTAAAGTTTCTTTAACAGAAGAGCCTGAGTTATTTAATAAAGATCCTCAGGTAAGTGATTTGAAAGAAAATTTAATGAGGTGATATTATGAATTTTAGTTTTATTAGAAAGATTCAAATAATTCTTGGCGTTTCTATCGGGTGTTTTGGTGTTACAAGTTGTTCTGCTTTTTTTGGTGATGATACTTTGACAATTTTAAATACTAATGTTGAGACAGACGATAATGGAAATGTTATTGTTACAATAAATTTCGCTGAAGAAGGGAAAAATCCTTTAGTATTTACAATTCCAAAAGCTATTAATGGTACGGATGGTGTTGGAATAGCCAATGTTGTTAGTACATTAAACGATGATAAAACTTTAGTTACCATTACTATTACTTATACTGATGTTAATAAAGAACCAACTATAATTACAGTGCCAGTTTATAAGGGTGATGATGGTAAGGAAGTTACTAAGGTTATTTCTGGATTTGATGATGAAGGAAATACTACTTTATCTTTTCAGTATAGCGATGGTTCAATAAGTGAGACATTTACAATTAATAAAGGAAAAGATGGTAAGGGTATTAGTGATATTTTAATTAACTCAGATTCAAATGGAAATTATGAAATAACAATACAATATACAGATGGAACTTCAGAAAAACCATTTTATTTGAATTCTGGAGTTGGCATCGTATCCATAACGTATGATGAAAGTAAAAGTGACGATGTAAATTATTGCTTATTAGTTAGTTATACAAACGGGGATCAGGATGAAATATTTGTTCCAATACCTAAAACTAATCAATGGTTTACAGGAAATTCTTATCCAGCAAATGATTTAGGGGATGATGGTGATTTTTATATCATAGAATCTTCAGGGGCAGTTTATAAGAAAACAGGAAATACACGGAGGTATTTATTTAGCATTAAAGGTATAGGTAGTGATTTAACGTTTACGGTGACATTTGATGTTAATGGCGGAAAGTGGACTATTGGCGATTTGACGAATCCTGAAGAATCTTCCACAAAAATAAGAAGTTTTGAGGGCATTACATACGGAAGTTATATCGACTTAAATCAAGATTCATTAAAATGTTATAATGAAAATGAAAATTTAGACTTTAAAGGATGGTGGACTGATCCAATAATCAATCCGAATTCAGGCCATTTTACTTCGCTTACTTCCGTAACAAAAGACTTAACATTATACGCCATATGGGGATAGAAGAAGCATAGGGATTAAAGGATGAAAATTAATAAACTTTCTAAAAATATACTATTGATGTTATTCGTTCCAATATTTTTATTTGGAACTGGATTTTCTTCATGGATACTGGCTGAGGGAGGCGCAGCTGGATTAAGCGATTCTTTTGATGTACAAGGCAACTTTGGGGATGTTGTTATGCTAAATAAATATATATCATTAAATCAGTTTAAAGGAGATAATAATAGTGGAATTAGTTCCTTTAAATATAATTCTAATTATGGATTTATAAAAGATAATGTGTTTGGAAATGTTGCAGAAGTAACATATTTTATGTCTTTTTCATATAAGGATTTTATAGAAAATAATACTATTGATAATTTAAATATATTTTTTGAACTTTCTTACAAAGCGTATATTGATAAGTACTTATTGTTAGATCAATATAATAATGGCAGCGTTAATATTAAATATAGTTGTAGTAATGGAAAAACATATTTTGATAGTTCATTGACTGATTTACCTTCAACTAGCGAATTAACTCCTACACATTCAATAAAGACATCAACTATATTCTCACTTGATGAAATAAATAACTCAAAATTAAATTACATAAATTTAGAACTTAAATATAATTTTAATATTAGTGATGAAAATATAAAAAAACAAATTCTAGATAGCGAACTTCCTTTTGCGTCTTTCGTTTTAAATGTTTCAGTTAGTGGGTATTAGTTATGGATAAAAAAAATAATTATAAAAAAGGAGTTCTAGTAATAAGTGGTAATTTAGTTTTAATATCTTCTTTCTTAATTGGCTATTCCAATTGGATTGAAGTAACTAGCCTTATTGAAAGTGGAGCGGTTGTCAAAACACCAGTATGTTACATTAAGAGCACATATTATACTAGCATTGGTAAAGCAATATCGGATAGTAAAAGTGGTGATACTATATATGTAATACCTGGAAATACCAATGTTAATAATGAGGATTATACTATAACATCTATTGATGGAACTTCGACACTAATAATACCGGAAGGAGTCACGTTAAGCATACCGTATGAAGAAGGTGTTGCAAATTCTTCTAAAGCATCAAATACTAACTTAACACATGCTCTTGATTACCCGGCTAAAACACCAAAATCTCTAGTAACATTAAAAGATAATATCACATTAATTAATAATGGAACAATTGAAATTGGAGGTCTTATTAGCGCTGGATCTGGAGGACACCAGACTTCATATACATCTGACAAATATAGTGCATTATTACTTGGAGATAATTCTACATTGATTAACCACGGTACTTTAAATATTTATGGATTGCTTGGTGAATGCAGTAAAGATAATGGATCACTTATTGTTTCTTCAATTGAAGAAAATTCTAGTACTATGCCTCAAATTAATGTTCCATTTTATTGGTATGATTTTGCAGGAGGATCTGCCTTAAAAGCAATTTATGATGATGTGAACGAAAAAAAATGCATTCCGTTAGATGATTTTTATGTTGAAAATATTACTCCAAAAATTAAGTTTTGCTACGGAACAAGTCTTAATGGTTGGGTAAATATTCACGCTGCAAGCAATTATGGGAATTACACATTATCACTTGTTAGTACTAATAATAATTCAGTTATAACTCTTAATGATAAAAACTCATATTTTATTGCTGACTTTGATGAGGAAACATTAATAAGCCAATTAGATTTTTATGGTGATACCACTTTTAATGCACTTGATATTAACGTAAAAGAAGCGATTACAAATACAGCAGGGGAAGGTGCGTGGATTATTGCTGCTTTTGCCGGAATACCATCTGAAGTAACTTCTAACTCTGGCTATTTTCCGTTAACCTATCATTTTGATATTTCATTAAACTCTTTTGAGGATGGCAGTTTTGCTAATTATAATGGATCAAACAATAGTTATAAATTAATGAATGGTGGAAATTTTTTTGTTAATAAAAATGCAAAACTTACTTGTGATAGCTTTGTTGTATATGATGGTACTGATTATTATACAGGTAGAGGGACTCACGCTTCTAGCATGCAAAAATCTATTTTGAAAACTGACGATAATTTAAAAACAAAACCTGCAAATTGTATTGTTAACGGAGAATTAAATGTAAACTTAGGAGCAGGAATTTTTGAAACATCTAATGTTGGTTCGATTTTGTGCGTTAATGATACTGGGAATACGATTATGTATGAGCCTAAAAGTGGAGAAGGCAGTAATACTGGGGCAAAAATGAATGAATGGTATGAAATACCACTTACTTTGTCTTTGGTAGATATTAATGGTCAGTTAACAAATAATAATGAAATTGGAAGATATAAAGGAGAATTCTCAGAGTTTTACTATTGGAATAAACAATCTACAAACTATATAACTGGAATCACTATTGATACACAAAATGGAATAAAGGAAACTGATGAAGGAAAAGGAGGAGAATTTAATCTAGTTGTATCATTTGCTCCACAAAATTATGATCCACCGCAAATAATTAATTATAATTGGACAGTTGATAGAAACACTGGCGCTTCATTTAGTGACACAGGCACTCAGTTAAGTAATTTAAGTAATCCTACATTGATTATTGAAGCTAACGATACAAAAGAAAATATTACCTATACGGTTACATTAAATTTAGAAGCAATTTATTCTGATGAAACAATTAGATTTACTGGGTCAACTAAGATTACAGCTAAAAGCGATGGGTGCTTTAACGAAAATTCAATAGTAATAACTGATAGTGGAGAAAAGCCTATTAAATCGCTTTTAATTACTGATAAAGTTCTTTCTTATAATCATTTTAATGGAAAATTTGAATACAAAAAACTTATAGGTTTATTTAAGCATTTTGAAACTATTTACGTTGAAGAAACACTTTATTTTGAAAATTCAATATCTATTGTATTTTTAACAGGTCATGATTTGTTTGATTGCAATGTTAATAAGTATGTGCATATTGATGAAAAGAGTATAAAAAAGTTTATTGGACATGATTTTCTAATTTTCAACAAAACAAGTGGAAGTTTAGATAAAGTCAAACTGAAATCTTATAAAATAGATTATAAATTTGAATTTGCATATACATTAATTACTGAAAATAATTTAAATGCAGTTGTTGACTCATTTATTACTCTAACTCCATTTGATCCAAGCATAGCTAATATTTATGACTATGATGATAACCATAATATAGACAAAATTAAACTTAAAAACGACATTAAAAAATACGGACTATTTTCATTTGATGAATGGAATGGCATTGTATCTGAATATATGTTTGATGCTTATAACGCAAAATATTTAAAAATTGGCATTGGCAAAGGTCAATTTAGCATAAATGATTTACAAAATCTAATTTCGTATCACAATGGATTAATCTCGGATGGTGAAATGACCGCTCCAAGCGATATAAAATATATGATTAAATTCGTATAAATCTTGTATTCATTTGATTATTTATTAAATTAATCACTAAAGTAAATAATGCTAAAGTAACAAATATTAATATTGTTATTAATGCGTTTAACCACGGTTCGTTATATGTTACACCAATATAACTCAATATTGATCCATCGATTAATTTAATAATAACTAAAGAATTTAAATTGTTAGCATCTGGATAAAATACTTTTATCTTTACTAAATAAGAAAAGATAAAAGTTAATGCTAAAAAGATATAAGTAATATAGATATCCTTTAATGGATATCTTTTTACTTTAAATAAGGTAAGTAAACCTCCAAGTAAAAGTAACATATGTGATATATATCCCATAATTACTAAATATGGAGGTAAAGAAGTTAACATTGTTTTAGGAGAAGCTACACCTCCTATAATATAGCCAATTCCTGATAAAAGTCCGTAAATCCCTGCTGTAAAATAGAATTTTTTAATGCCGCTCAGGATAATTACTCCATAAACAAAGTAACTTATATGACTAAATTCAATAGGATAAGATTCAGTCTTAGTAACTCCATAATAAGTAAATTCAATTGTTTTCCATACTAATAAAACGATAGCAATCGAATAAATTATTAGCTTTATTAAAAATTTATTTTTTAAGAATATTGTTAATACTAAAAACAAAATAAATAGAATTATAAGACTACTAGAAAATATATATTCCATATTCTAATTATAGCAATAATATAATTTTTGTAAGATTTTCTTTTCATCTATTAAATTATTGTCACTTGTTAAATCAGGTTAAATCATTTATTATTTAGTTATAAATATTGAAAGGGGAGCGAAACATAATAATTCGCGATAATGTATGAAGAAAAAATTTAACAAGAAACTATTAGCCGTTGGAGCAATGGTGCTTGGACTTGCAACAATTACTGGAACAGCATTAGCAACGTACGTAATTACAGGTGGCACTAAGAATAAGGAATTGACCACAGGAAAGCCTACTGAAGTTTTAATTGAAAATAAAGTATTAAATTTAGAAGCATCATTTAAAGGTGGACTAAATACTTTATCATTTGAACCTACAGATGCAGACACTGAAGGAAGAGTCACGAGCACCGGTGGTGGAAATATGACTTTGACACTTGTACTTAAAGTTGTTGTAGAGAATCTTGATTATTTGAAGTCAATAAAAATTACAACAGCTGTCAATCAAACAACCACTGATATTGAAACATACGTTAATACACCAGACATTTTGACTTTATCGCCGGAAAGTAATTCTAAATGGGCAGATGGTGTATGGACAGAACAAGCTGAAGGTGAATTTATAAAAGAGGTTACCTTAGAATGGACTTGGAACGAAACAACTTTTGATGGAGTCGCACCTTGTTTGTATTATGATGGTGCAGGAAGTTCAGTAGAGATTGATGATGTTGTTACTACAATGGATGCTTTTAAAACGGCCGTTGCTAATGTCTCAAGTTATACGATTAATATTGAGGCAGAGAACTAATTTTTGAAAATGGTCTTTTATATAGTTTTAGTTGTTTTAATAGTTTTTACTTTAGGAATTGTTATCTTCTTAATCTATGAAAGAAAAGAGGAAGCTAAAGAGATTCTTAATGGAAAACAAGATTCAACTATTCTATATAAAAAGCAAGTTAATAAAGAAAAGGAATTAAATAAGAAACATAATGTATTAAGAGTTATTTATAATATATCACTCGATATAGTTTTAGTTATTTTAGCCTTAGCTTTAATAGGAAGTGTAACTGAAAAAATAATGAATAATACCCCTTTTCCTTATAAGAGTGTAGTTATTAAAACTGGCTCCATGTCTTATAAAAACGAGAGTAATGATTATTTATTTACTGAAAATTTAAATAATCAAATTGAAGTTAATGATTTAATATTTCTTAAACGTGTAGATAGTATTAATGAATTAAAAAAGTATGACATTATTTGTTATGTTAATAGTGATAATTTAAGAATTGTTCATAGAATAATAGATATAAATGAATCAACAATTATTACTAGAGGAGATGCAAATAATGCTAGCGATAGTCCAATTACCTTTAATGAAGTAATTGGACTATATACAGGAGTAAAGATTCCTAAAGTAGGTTATATTACATTTTTTATATCATCTAATTATGGAATAAGTGCAATTAGTGCAGTAAGTGTATTATTAATTACTTATTTATATTTAGATTCATATGTAAAAAAGAAAATAGAAACTAGATTAAGTGATCTTAATGGATATATAAATAATTCTAATTATTATCTTGTTATATCTAATGAAGGAATTTACGAATATAAGAATAAAAATTATTCATATAAAGAATTTGCTGATGATGAAAATTCTTATAGCAATACCTTAATTGTTATTAAGGATGAAACACTAATAGGAGACAATCAAAATGAAAGAAAAGAAGTTTACTAGTACAGAATGGCTAATCTTAGCAATTTCTTTATTTTACACTTTACTTATATTTTTAGCTGGCTTAGGTATTGATTTAAATCATGTCATCATGAATAAAAATAATATCTTTGCTGGGATAGGTGAATTACTTCAAATTCCTCAAGTAGCAGCAACTAGTGGAATGTTAATAATGCTATTTTTCTTTTGTCTCTACTTAGAGATTTTTATTTTTGTTTGTATACTTATTCATAAAGTATTAAAAGAACATAACACCAAAAGATTTTCTTTTAAAGGCGTTATTTATTATTTAGCAGCGTTTGTAGTAGCATTTGGTTTAGCTTTTGCTACGGGGGCATTATTTTTAATTCCTACTAGTGGAGCTGAAGCTTATCCAATAGGAGTAAGTTATACTTTTGCAAGTATTTTAGTGGCAACAATTTTCTTTTTAGTTTTACTTATTATTGTCTATGGTATTGTAGGTATATTTAGATATGCACTAGAAAAGAAAAGCGTATTAAAATCATCAAATACTGAGCAAAAATCAACTGAAAACGAAGAAAAAGAAGATGAAGGTATTGATGTCAGTAAGATGTTTGATCATTCTAAAGGTGATGGATCTTTAGGATTTAGTAACGGCCAAGTAAGCGTGCTTGGAGATAATAATGAGGTTTTAAGTAAGGCACTTCCTAAAAAAGAAGAATTATTTAAAAATCTTACTACTATAGATGATAATTTTGATACCGATTTATCTAGTTTATATGAAACAAGCAGTATTTCTTTAAAAGAATTACTTGATGGACTTCATGGCTATTTAGCAAGTAAAGAAAAGCTTTATTATGATAAAACTGAACTTGCTTTATTTATCGCTGGACTTAAGGCTAGTAAACTTATAATCTTAGAAGGTTTAAGTGGAACTGGTAAATCATCGTTACCAAGATTCTTTGCTAAATATATTGGTGAAGAAGCTTATTTTGAATCAATCCAAGTTACATATAAAGAGAAGAGTGACTTACTTGGATATTATAATGAACTTACTAATAGATATAACGAAACTCCATTTTTAACTAGACTTTATGAAGCAACATATAAAGTTAATCATCTAAATTTAATGGTATTAGATGAAATGAATATTTCTAGAATTGAATATTACTTTGCTGATTTTTTAAGTGTTATGGAATTTCCTGAAAATGAAAGATATATTTCTTTAATGGTTTTACCAAAATATTATGATGCTCCTACAAATTTAATTCATGGAAACTTACAAATAACTCCAAATACAACTTTTATTGGTACAGCAAATAAAGATGATTCAACATTTACTATCACTGATAAAGTTATTGATAGATCAATTATTATTGATTTTGAAGAAAGCCAAAAAGAATTTAAGGCTGATAAAGAATATGATCCTATTAATTTAACAATGGAAGGATTAAATGATTTATTTAATAAAGCCTTAAATGAATATAAGTTTGAAGATAATGAAAAGACAACATTTAATAAACTAACCGAATTTATTTTTAATGAATTTGATATCGCTATAGGAAATCGTAGTTTAAAACAACTTGATATTTTAGTTCCTTTATTTAAAGGAATGGATATGGATTATTCTTTAGCCCTTGATGCTTTTTTAGTAAATAAAGTATTAAGAAAATTAGATTCTAAATATGGCGCATCATTTAAAAATCAATTAAATAAGTTTACTAAACTAATTGATGAAACATATGGAAAGTCATCATTTAAAAATACACGTAAATTTATAGCGCGTTACTTAAGGAGATATGAATAGTGAATTTAACCATGAATAAAAAAGTTACTATTAATGAAGTAGTTAAATCAAAATATGATGATTTAAATAAACTTTTTTATCATGTTTATAATATTCTTTCTTCTTTTAGAATTGATCTTGATAGAGAAGAAACTTTAGTTAGAATTGAACGTTTTCATCGTTATGATAAAAAGTTAATTGCTAAAACAATTAAAAAAGGACAATACTTTTTTAAAGTAAATAATGAACTTCTTCCTAAAAGAGTATATTCTTTTGAATTTAAAGAAAATGCTGACATTTATGAAAATAGATTTGTTAAGTCTTTACTTATAAATGAGTTAAATAAGTTAGTGTTTGAATCTATTTCAATGAAAAATTATAGTGTGCCATTTTTAAAAGCCGGTTTAAGTTATGGTGAATTTGGTACTAACTCAATTTTTAAGCGTTACATTTATTCTCTTAAGCACTATAAAAATAACTCAAAAGAAGAAGAGTTAATTAATGATTTAATCATTAGATTATATAGTTTAATAAATGCTGACTTATTTAAAAAAGTTAAGACTATTGATTTAAATGATATTTTTCCAACTAACATTTTACTTGATGATTCTGACTATTCTTATATTTATAAGTACTATAAAAAATCTATAGTAATTAATAAGGATTTTAAAAAAGAAATCGTAACTAAATTATTCACTTTAATTAATGAAGATAAAGAGTGTAACTTAATAATAAAAAAGAGTTCTTTAATTAAATTTACTTATAATGAATTTAGATATATTTTTGAATTTAATGAAGAATTAGATTTAACTTTAACTTATTTAAATAATGAAGATATTTTTATGAACTATAAAATTTCTTTAGAAAAAGGAATTAATTTTAATATTTTAAAAATCATGGCTTTAGATAACAAAAGTTATGCAAAAGTTATCTCTTTTAAGTCAAATAAAGAAATTTTAGAGCTTATAAAATCATTAGCGATTGTTATTAAAGAAAACTTTAATTACTGCCCAATTTGCCATAAAGAAATTGAAAATGAAAGTCATTGTGAAGCATGTCATGCAAATATGCTAGTCATAAATAAAGAAGAAAATTTACGTTTTATATATAACGCTTATGAATTAACTTTAGGAGAAGATTATTATGATTAAATTTAAAAAATATCTTATCTCATTACTCATGTTATTTTCAGTTTCTTTTACGAGTAGCTGTTCTATTTTTGGCAGTGAAGAAGGCATGATGTTTGAAGGCTTTACAATTGATAATGATAAAGATGGAAATACTATTTTAACTTTAACTTTTACTGATGATGATATTGAGCCACTAGTAATTACTATTCCTAAAGGTGAAAAAGGTGATGAAGGAGAAAAAGGACCTCAAGGAGTTGGTATATCAACAATTACTAGTAGTCAAAGTGAAGATGGATTAAAAACACTTATTACAGTTACTTATACTGATGAAACATTAGAAGATACTACCTTTGAAGTAAATAATGGTGTAAGTGTTATTAGCATTGAAAGTGCAATTAATGAAGTTAATAACACAACACTTTTAACATTTACTTTAAGTGATGGAACTACTAAAGATATCGAAGTTAGAAATGGAAGAGATGGCGTAGGTATTAAAGATGTAACATACGCTCAAGATCCAAATGGTGATTATATTGTTACAATTACTTATACTGATGATAGAGAACCAACTATTATTACTTTGCCATATAAAAATGGTGAAGATGGGAGAGGAATAAGTAGTGTAGTTGGTCTTCAAGATGGCAATAACTATGTTATTACAGTCTATTTTACTAATGGAGAATACACTGAACTTGCTCCAATAGACTTGCCAGAAGCAACAAAATGGTTATATGGATATGGAGAACCTGGTTCATATTATGAAAGACAAGCTAATAATGGAGATTATTACTTTGATATTGATAATTTAGTAATTTATTTATTTGATGGCGAAAAATTCAATGAAGTTATTGATTTAACCGTGGATCAAGAACCTAGTAAAACATACTCAGTGACTTTTGATGCAAATGGAGGAGAATTTGTTTCTACAATTCCTACAACAATTACTGTTACGGCAGGTAGACCAATTGAAATGAATAGAATACCTACATGTAAAAAAGATGGTTTTGTTTTTAATGGGTATTATACAACTGCAGAAGGTCCATTAAATCCTTTGTCAGGCAAACTAACTGACCTTACTCCTATTTATTCAGATATGACTTTTTATGCAAATTATGTAGAGGGATGATATGAAATTTTCAAGAAAGGGTATTTGTATTTGTGCTATTGCAGTTGGTATTATTGCTTCAATATCAACAGCTTTTAGTGTGTTTACATTAACAGGTGCAGTATATAAAAATAATCCTCTTGAAATTAATGTTTTACCTATTACATTAGAAAATCAAAAAACTATAATTTATAAAAACTTCAGTGGTCTTAAGTATTTTAAAAATACAATAACCAAAGATATCATGACTTTTAATTTTGATTTTGATAATAATGCATATCGTCAAGAAAATGATTTTGTTGATAATTCATTATTACTTGTAAATATTGATTTTAAAAATGCGAATATTTATCAATATATAAAAGATAAAATTAATTCCGGCTTAGATTTTATAGAAGTTTATGGAAATATGTATGATGAAGAAGTTGGAAAGGAAGTTGGTTATTTTTCAGTTAAACTAGATGATTTATATTCAATTGTTAGCACCAATAATAATACCGAATATAAAAATATGATTACATTTGATAATACGAGTTTTACAATTAGCACATATATACCAATTAGTAGTGATTTAAATGCTACTAAAAATATTAAAAGTACCATAACTGCTATATCAAATGCGCCATTTCATATCGATGTGAATTTTAATTTTATTTTAGACAATGGAGATTATATAGGTACATTCTCTCAAAATGAGTTTTTAAATAGCATTGATACTATAGGAGTAAGTTTTGTAACTTTGGAATAATATATGAAGTTTAAAAAGACAACAATTGCATTTTTTTCAATTATAGTCTTGTTTTGCGCAGGATTTGCTTTTTCTACATATAAAATAATTGAATCTTCTTTATTTAAATCTACTAGTTATATTGAAGAAGATGAAAACTATGTAAGTGTTACTTTTAATTATGATGGTAATCAAAAAGAAATTATAAAAGAAAAAAATTCTTTTATTACTACTAGTGATGCTCCTGTTCAAATGGATGGAAACAATTATTATGTTTGGTCATACAATAATCAAGTTGTTTTAGATCCTTCAAACAAAAATAAAAGTAAATATCAAGTTACAAAAGATATAATTTTAAGTGGAACAAAACAAAGTGCAACGAATAATGTTAATGATGTTTTTACTTATGATAAAGAAAATTCAAATAATGATGTAACTATAAATTCAAATACAATAAAATTAATTGAAAATACATCTCCTAGTGATCCAACGAAACCATCTAATACAATTGAAGCTGGAGGAGTCACAAGTAATATCGAAATTGAAGCTACTTATAAAGATCCAAAAGGGAAAGATGCAGTTACTAATGATTTGAGTGGTGACTGGAATAACTTCCAAGTTAATTCTAGTTCAAATCAGCACACAATTGGCCTTGAGGATAAAAGTAGTGTTACAAGTGAATACAAGCCAAATTCGGGACCAAATAGTAGTAATATAAATAATTGTGTAAATAGAATCAATCTTACATCAGATTTATATTTAACAAATAATACAACTATTAATTTAGGTGCAAGAACTGGCTTTTATGGTAATAATTCGGAATTTTCGCAATATAATTTCCAAGGATTTATTATTGGCGAATATTCCGAGATTGACTTATGTGGAAACAATTTAATTATTGGCAATGGGTGTACACTTAACGCATATGGTTCTATAACAAATAGTGGACAAGGTGGAAGTATAATTGTTGAGAATGGTGGTACATTAAATGCAACATTCGTTGTTGAAGACCAAAATCATGAAAGGGGAATGCCTGTTTCTTATGGATATGGCGATGCACCATTCTCTATGTATAGAATGCCTTATTTAAATTGCAACATAAAAATAATGTATGGAGGTTCTTTAAAAGGTGTTCTTAGAATAGATTTTGGCGGTAAGAATGGAAATTATACTGATCAAACTCTCTACATAGTTGGTGTTGAAAGCAAATATATTATTCAGCTTACTGATTCAAATTCATATATTATAAGAGAATGTACATATGATGAAAATCAAACAAATGGACTTGTTTATCAAGATACTTTTTGTAGAGAAAATATAATGGCTCAAAAAATAATTTATAGAATCTACGATAATAAAAACGCATATTTAAATATTAATATGCCAACATTAACTGCTAAACTGGCAATTGGAAGTATGACGATGGACTTTAATAAAGGCAATTTTAATGTATCACCATACTTTGACTTTTATATATATGATTCTATGATTAACATAAAAAACAATATAACTTTTCTTCCTGGCTCGTATTTATTTGTAGATAAAAATTCAACAATAAAATTATCTTGTTCTCAATTTGATAATTTTTCAAATGATTTATTGCATGGTTTTTTGGGCATAACAATTAATTCATTAATTAGAAGATCTGGTTACCAAGGTGTCGGCGGATTAAATTTTGCAACTACAAAATATGATTTTAAAGAAGCAACAAACAAATGGATTACTGACAATGATAATCTAACAGGTGGAACCGATGGAAGTAGAAACTTGATTTATCAAAGCGCTAGTACTTTTCGGGAATATGTTAATACACAAGAATCATATTGTGATATGTACGGAAGCTTTGAATTTGATTCAAATTTGCCAATAGATGCAGATGGGGCCACACCGAAGAAATATTCTTTAGGTGGCAATATCAATATCTATCAATTTGATGATTTTAAAGAAAAAATAAATAATATTGAATATGTAAATTTATATAATGTTACCTTTAAATCAGGTCCTAACATGGGCAAAGATCGTAAATTCGAAAGCATAAGCTTTAATGTGACAGATTATTTTGTTTCACCTCTTATTTCAAACAATAATGTTGTAATAAATCCAATGTTTCCAAATAAAGTTAGAGACGATTTCAACACTAATATAGTGAAATACAATAAAAAAACAGGAATAATCTCTTTTGATTCAAGGTCGTATGCATTCTTTTTCATCAATTCACAAGGAAACTATAATTATAGCTGTGAATATTTAAACAAATCTAATACAACATATAAAACATCAGAAAGTTATGAAAGTGATTATATAAATATTTGGAATGACTCTTATGGAAAGTTTTTTGAAGTATATGTTACTGGAAATTACACAACATGCAGTAGTGTTTACAATGATATCTTTAATAACTATACATATGCATTTTTTAGAGGATGCATGGTACCTTATAAACCTGCTACAAACGGCAATCATGAGCAAATTAATATTTCTAAATTTAGGTCGGGAACTAAAGTTGTTGGCTCCGAATTTGATGAAAGAGACGCTTCATTTGTAAATTATTCATACTATGGATATGAAACTTGGAGGTTAGATTGATGGATAATATTAAATCAATGATTAAAATAACCTCACTTAATAAGTCATATGGTAAAAAACAAGTTTTATTTGACATCAATTTAGATGTACATGAAGGAGAACTATTTGGCTTTATAGGTAAAAATGGTGTTGGTAAATCAACTACCATTGAATGCATTTTAGGTTCTAAACTTTTTGAGTCTGGAGAAATTTTAATTAATGATTTAGACATTAAGAAAGAGCCAATTAAAGTTAAATCTATTATTGGATATTCTCCTAGTGAACCAATTTGCTATGAAGATATGAAAGGAGTTGAATATCTTGAATTTATAAGTTCAATTTATCATATTTCTCCTCAAAAATTCATGCAAAACCTTAACTTTTTGCTTAAGGCTTTAGATTTGAAAGAAGAAGATTTATATAAAGAAATAAGATCATATTCTCATGGTATGAAGCAAAAATTATGTCTAATAGCTTCTTTAATTCATAATCCTAGAATATGGATATTAGATGAACCTACAGTTGGGCTTGATGCAATGAGTACGTTTGAATTAACTAAGATAATGAAAGATTATGTTAAGTTAGGAGGAACGTGTTTTGTAGCAAGTCATAATATAGACTTAATTGCTAAAATTTGCGATCGAGTAGCCATTATTAAAGATGGAAAAATATTTAATGTATTTGATTTAAAAAAGGAGCCTAGTTTAAGAAATAAGATAAGTGCAATATTTATTAAACTTTATAATGAAAAATGATAGGTCAATTGATTTTAAAAGAATTTCAGACAAATTCACTTTTTAAGACACATGGCATTAAGAGAGTAATATCAATAATTAGCTCAATTGTGCTATTAGCATTTTTCATTTGTTTAGAAATACTTATTTATTCATTAATTTATAATAAAATAAACGTATATGCGGATTTAAATGATTCTTTCTTTATAGTTTTAATTTTTGCTATAACTATTTTAGGAATACTAGGTTATGTTCCAATTACACAAAAGACATTTTTTAATAGTGAAAGCGAAAGATTAATTTATTCAACCTTACCTTTAACTAGTTATGACATAATTCTTTCTAAGGGAGTGAATTTATACACAAAATTATTAATCTTTAATTTATCAACTTCATATGTATTTGGTGCAACATATGCTTATATTAGAAGTTCTAATTTTACATTTTATATCATATTTTTCTTTATGATGCTTTTATTAACATTTTTAATGGAAGGAGTAGCATTTTTACTGGTTATACCTTTTAATGAGTTTAAAAAGTTATTATCAAAATATAAGATTTTATCTTTTATCATAATGATAGCTCTATTATTATTTTTAGTTATTAGCTATAGCTTGATATTAAATGCTTTTATTAATCTAGTTAGAGATGCATCGCTAGATAATTTATTTACAGCAAGCAATATAGAATTTTTAAATTATATAGCGAAGTATCTTTTACCTATTTCTTCAATGACTTATTTTTCTAGAACTTTAGATATGAGTGTTAATTTTTTAGGATCATTTTTAATACCTTTATTTATTTTTTCTATAGGAACAATAATATTAAATTTATATATAAAAAAGTATTTTAATTCGAGTTTAGCACAGTTTAATAATAAAAAAGTTAAATCTTTAACATATAAATTCACTAATGAAACAAATGCTTTAATTAGAAAAGAAATTCATTTAGCATTAAATAAAAATGATGGAATATTTTCCTATATATCTTTAATAATTGCTGAGCCTTTTTTAGTTTTTAGTGTAGTATCAAGTGTTAATTTAATATTTAATACAGGCAATTTAAATTATGTTTTAACCTTATTTCCTTCAATATATTTAACTCTTGATACTTTGTTAATTTTATTATTTCTATCGATTATTAATTTAAATTCTTCAATGAGCATTGCAAAAGAAAAGAACACTTTATTAATAATGAAAACTTTACCAGTGAGTTATTTTAAACAATTTTTAATTAAATTAAGCGTACCATCTATTTTATCTTTTATTTCGTATTTGATTGGATTAATTTTACTAGTTTCATTTAAAGAAATAAGTGTAATTAACTTTTTTATGATGATACTTATAGGGGCTAGCAGTATTATTAGTTTAAATATTAGTAGTTTATATACAGACCTAAGAGGTAAAAAGGAAAATAATTTTTTAGTTACTTTTATCGGATTTATATTTCCTATTATTACAGTTGGAGTAGGAACAGTAACTATCGTGTTTATTGATAATGAATTCTCTGAATTAATATTCTTCTCTATTATTTTGTTAATTCAAATTTTATATATGGTAAGTTTATTAATTAATATTAAAAAAAGAATATCTAAATTATTTTTAAGATTTGAAGGAGTTAATTTATGAAAAAGAAAGCTTTTTTATTCCTTTTATTAATTCCTTTTGTTATTTCAATTTTAGCTTTTGTAACATCAACTTTTGTTATTAGAAATGTTGAACAAAATATTACTGATATTACTTGGGAGTATAAAACTAATAATGCTTTTTTACTTAGTGAAGGCAAAAAGAAATTAGAAGCTGACGCTATTTTTGATTCAAAATATCCTTTAAGTGAAGGAAATATATTAACATGGAAAAGTGATGATTCTAATATTGCTAGAGTGTCAAAAGAAGGAGACGATTTTTATTTAATACCAGTAAGCGAAGGTGAAACTATAATCACTTGTTCAAACGAGAAAAATACAATTTCAAGAAGTTTTACTGCGGTCGTTGTTGGAGATAATGGTGCAGTTATTGTTAATCCGATTATTCCATTTTCTCAAAAAACACTTAGTGGAATTGATTATGTTGGCTTATATGACACGATTGATGGTTATAAGACTGAAAAAAAAGATAGTTATTTAGATTTAGATATCGAGTTTTATGGTAATACATTAAATTTATCAAGTGTTGCTATCGAAAATACCAATAACATTCGTTTTGATCCAATTAATAAACGAATAGAGTTCTTAAATGAAGGTGAAGCTGATTTAAAATTTATTAATCCTTATGGAACAACTGGTAGCGCTTCAATATCATTTACACTTGTTAATGCAATTAATGTTTATGATTATGATGATTTAATTAGTTATACTAATAAAACAACCGATTCGTTCCCATTAGTATTAAGGGTAAATCTAGAGTCTTTAGAGAATACATATAATTTTGATGAAAATGGAAAAATACTTAGTGAGAAAAATAAAGATACTAAATTATTTGGTAGATTAGATGAAAATAGCAAGCTACTACCATTCAATGACGATGTATATTATTTTGACACTACATATAATCATGAATTTACTGATAAATGGAATAAAGCCGTAGATGATGGACTAATCTCTTGGGACAAAGTAAGTATAAAAAGAATTAGTGGAGTACATTTGACAAATGATTTTTATGGCAATGGATTTGTGATTAATACACATAATTTAACTTATCCAAGTGATGAGCAAAAAATAACTGTTAATGGAAATATTAGTTATGTTCCTTTACTAACATCTAGTGATTTATTTAGAGGGCCAATGCCTTATGTAACTTTAGGCAATTTAACTATGACAACAAATAGTGAACCGCCAATATTTATATTATGGGGACAAGATAATAATTCAATATATCTTGATGGTGATAATATTGAATTAGTTGATGTGCATTTTAAAGGAGCAGATTTTGGAAATAATTTAACAAATTTATCATATGTTGGAACTACATTAGAAATTAATGGTGATAATAACAAAATTAGTTATTCAATTATCGAATCAGGAAGAAATGTTATTAGATCTTATTCATCAAGCAATTTAGTAATCAATAATACGTTATTATCCAATGCAATGGAATTTCTATTTAGAAGTGGAAGCAATAAATTCAATAAAGTTGATTATAATAAATATGTTAGATATAAGATTGCAGATGGCAAAGAAGCAATAGCTAAAGTTAGTGACTATATTAAGCCACTCGTTACAGATTCATCAATTGCAAATAAAACTTACCTAGCAGACTCTTTATTAACTTTTTCAGCAATTAGAGGAACTCAAGCAA
>CALVXH010000006.1 GCA_944368945.1 uncultured Bacilli bacterium | reverse complement strand
AGAAATTATAGTACTAAACTATAACTAAACTGATTATCTTTTTTCTTTTTTATATGTGTAATTTTTTGACGTATACACGTTTTCTCTAAGCCAATTCCGACAAACCATTTTTAAAAGCCCATAAAATCGGGCTTTTTTTTGATTATTACTTATATTGAGTAGCGAAACTTAAGTATTAATAATTTAACATAATTTAGGCACTTTTAGTTAGTTAATTTGCTAATAAAAAAGACTACCAACATAGTTGTCGATAGTCTAAATCTTTAAAATAACAATTAATAATGCTTTTTCATCCAATTCATGTATTCACCACTTTCGACATTATGTAACCATTTTGTATTTTCAAGGTTCCATTTAATCGTAGCAGCAATACCTGTTTTAAAGTTATGTTCTGGTTTCCAGCCAAGTTCAGTTTCAATCTTTTTAGGATCAATTGCATATCTTAAATCATGACCTGGTCTATCTTTTACATAATTAATTAAAGTTTCTGGTTTATTTAATGCACTTAAAATTGTTTTAACAACTTCAAGATTAGTTTTTTCGTTATGTCCACCAACGTTATAGACTTCACCATCTTTACCATTACGAACAATTAAATCAATTGCGTTACAGTGGTCTCCAACATAAAGCCAATCTCTAACATTACTTCCGTTTCCATAAACTGGTAAAGCTTCATCTCTAGAAGCTTTTTGAATCATTAATGGAATTAACTTTTCAGGGAATTGGTAAGGTCCATAGTTATTTGAACATCTAGAAATAGTTACAGGTAACTTAAATGTTCTATGATATGCTAAAACAAGTAAATCAGCACTTGCTTTTGAAGCACTATATGGACTCGAAGTATGTAATGGAGTTGATTCAGTAAAGAAAAGATCTTTTCTATCTAAAGGCAAATCTCCATAAACTTCATCAGTAGAAACTTGGTGGAATCTTTTAATTCCGTATTTTCTACATGCATCCATTAAAACAGCTGTTCCTAAAATGTTTGTTCTTAAAAAGATTTCTGGATCTTCAATACTTCTATCAACATGACTTTCAGCTGCAAAGTTAATAACGTAATCAAAGTGTTCTTTTTCAAAGAGTTTAAAAACACCTTCTCTATTACAAATGTTTTCATGAACAAATTTAAAATTAGGTTTATTTAAAATTGGTTCAAGAGTTTCCATATTACCAGCATAAGTTAAGGCATCAAGGCAAACATATTCATCATTAGGATATCTATTAACCATAATGTGAAGGAAATTGCCTCCAATAAAGCCTGCTCCGCCAGTTACTAAAAATTTCGCCATAAGCATCCCCTTTTCTTTTCTTTATTATTCTAATATTTAATAATTAGGATTAAAAGTAATTTATTACATTGCAAGAAATAAAAATTAGTGTATTATCAAAGTGAACATTATGAATAAGGAAGATTTTTTAAGTCAAATACTACAAGGAATCAATGAACTTCCAAGTGGAAAATATGTTGCCTTTGATGACAATTATTTAAATGGAAGGGAAAATGGAAAATCAATCGAAACCACTAAAATGACTGATCTTTTTTTAGAGTTCACAAAATGGAAAAAAGAAGATCCTAACATTGTTATATATTTTGATATATTAGAAAATGATAAATTAACAGTCGATGAAGCTTTTTCTTTAAATCTAATTCATCCAAATAAATTAGATGCAATAGACTTTAAAGTAGTTAATTCAAAACAAGAACTTGATGACCTCTTACAAGAGAATCTAGATGAAAATACTTTAGATTTGCTTACTTTTAATAAGAAAAACGGAAATAATTTCCCTGAAGCCTAGTTTTAATTATTGCTAATTATAAATAGTAAGTTAATAGAAAACATATTATCATCAATAGATAATTCCATTGTTCCATTATATTTTTCAGTAACTAATTTTATCGACTTTAAGCCAAAGCCATGATATCTGCTGTTTGGCTTTTTTGATTTAGGTAAACCATCAACTAATTCCAAGTTTCCTTCATAAGCATTTCTTTCAGATATTGAAATCATATTACCAACAGATTTTATTTTGATAGTTATTATTTTCTTATCATTATCTAAATTTTTAACTGCCTCAATCGCATTATCTAAAATATTGCCAAATAAAGAATAGATATCTTCATCACTCATAAAAGATAGTAATTCTCCATTTGCTATACATGAAAAATTAATGCCATATTTTGAACAAGTTAAAGATTTTTCACTTAAGATAACGTTTAATGCATTATTAGATGTCTTAATGGATGAGTCATAAATTTTAATTAACTTATTAATATTATTAATAGCATTTTCGTCGATATTTTGTTCTTTACCTAGTTTTCGAATTTGATGTCTGAAGTCATGACATTTAATATTTATTAGATCAATGGTTTCTTTAGACACAGCATATTGATTCTTTTCTTCTTTTCTAATTTCTTGCATTATTGCGTATTCACGAGTTAAATTGCTTCTATAATACATTTCAAAGATAAATAATAATCCAAATACACAGCAAATTACATTTAATAAACTTGCAAAACCTACATATATTCTTTCGTAATGAATTGAACTATAATACGAAACTACACTATTTATAACAATATCAACCACAATGAAAAAGGCACCAATTAATAATACTTTTAATCCATCATTACTTCTAAATACTTGCCCTTTTACTATCCTTCTAGCGAAACAAATGAAAATTATCCAATAAATATTAATGTATGAGATAATCCATAAACAAAAATCAAGAGGTCCATCAAACATATTAATCGAATTATAGTCGTATAATCCTCCAGGTTTAGAATCACCAGAAATTAAAAAGCTAGTTAATGTACTATATACTTCATATGCAATGTGCTCTGTTGTGTATCCACAGATTAAACAAAATAAAAGCATTCTCCAATCAGCTTTAAACATCCAAAAAGCAAATGCATAAGTAAAAGCAAATAAAACAAAGAACATCATCATTGAGTAAAATTCATTCCCTGTAGGAATAGGGAAAGCCAACGCTAAAAGTAAACACGAAAAAATACTTATAATAGCTTTAAGATAAAAATGATTTCTTTTTTCAAGTTTAAAAACGAACATACTTTCACCAAGTAAAAGCACTGCCATGAAAATTAATTTGTAGAAAAATAAACCATTTATTGGATAAAGAGATTCCATACTATTGTCCTAAATATAAACTTAATTCTTTTAAAAAGTTTTTACGCTTTGGATGGGATATAAGTAATTTTGTATTATTTACGATAACATTATACCCATCAATACGTTCTACATACTCTAAATTAACTAAAAAACAAGAATTGCATAATGAGAAGTTGAAAGATTTAAGATCTTTTTCTAAATCTTTTAAAGCTCCATACGTTTTAAAATCACCTTTACTTGTATGATAAATAATTTGATGATTAGCCACTTCTATATAATAAATATCTTTAATAGCAACAACTATTTTTACTCCATCAGTTTGAATTAATACTTTTTCTGTTCTCTTACTATTAATATTATCGACAATCAGTCTCATTCTTTGACTAAAATCAAAATATGTAAATGGCTTAACGATATAATCATATGCATTTACTTTATAGCCTTCTATAGCATATTGAGCAAGATTAGTCATAAAAACCAATATAACTTCTTTATCAATTTGTCTTAATTTCTCTGATACTTGTATTCCATTATCGTTACTTGACAATTCAATATCCATTAAAATTAAATCAAATTTTCCATATTGAAAGTTAAATAAAAATTGATCTCCATTTTCAAAAGAAGATATAGAAAATTTTATGTTATTTTCCTTTGAAAATAGGTCAAAAAATTCCTTTTCTTTATCTTGTTCTTGTTTTTCGTCTTCAATTAGCGCAACTTTTATCATTTTTAATGCCCTTATTTAATTTAATCAAATAAATATTTTACTAGCAAGAGCCCTAGAAACTTTCTAGGGCTCTTTTAAGTTTATTTATTTACTTCACTAACCTTCTTTTTATCTTCAAGATCTTTATGATGCAATATAATCATTGCACATGGGTATGTAAATCCTATTGCTAATAAAGCGAATATTGGAACTAAATAATTGCCAACTAAAAATCCCCAACTTCCTTGTACAAATCCTATTTCACTATTTAATTTATCTAGCCCAGCAACAAATACTGCACAAGTTAATATAACAGCTCCTACTAAAATTAATACAATACTTGATACTCCTAAAATAGTTTCGATTAAATCATTACCTTTTTTTAATAAAAGAATAACCACTAAGCTAAGAGATAAAACGACACCAACAACCAATAATACAAATCCAAATAATAGTAATGGGGAAGTTTGAATTCTTTCATTGCCAAGTGCTATTTGAAAGATAGACATATCAGGTTGACTTTCTTCAAAGTAAGCAGGTATGAAAGTAAATACAATACTTAAAATTCCTAATAACGATGCAATTCCTTGAAATATTGTTAATTTAAGGTTTTCATTTATTTTCTTCATATTAGTTTACCTTCTTTTTCTTAAACCATGTTAAATAGATACATAATCCAGCCCATGTTGCGAATCCAACACCAATTGCTGAATCTAATCCAATAAGAACATATCTCCACCATTTACCACTATTGTCTTCGGTTCTTGATCCAATTTCTTCACTCATATCAATACCAGTAAATTTTTCTGTTCTATAAATTGTATCTATATATGTATAAAGAATATTATGAGCAGCATTTTGTAAAGCTATTACACTTGTTGCACTTGGATTGCTCCAATCAGCAAATACTGTTCTTGATCCATTTGGTAATAAAGCTAAATCATTTCCAGCTCTTATGCCTTCATCAAGATCATTAACATTACCAGCTTGATAGTAGTCAGTAATTGTACTTCCTCTAAATCCCCATTCATCTCTTAATAATGATGTTAATAAAGAATAACTACCTGTAGCTCTTGTTCCACCAACTCTATCAACGGAAATCATCATTGCGTTAGCTTTGCCCTCTTTAGTTGCGATTTCACCTGGTTTAGCCCAAATTTCTCTTAATGATTGTTCAGTCATCCAAATAAATTGACCGTTTCTACCTTCATCTGTATCATTTCCAGCAAAATGTTTTAAATAAGCATAAACACCATTTTCAGTACAAGCCTTGACAGTATTAGCAACAAATTCACCTGCCATATAACCATCTTCACTGAAGTACTCAAAGTTTCTTCCACCTAATGGAGATCTATGAATATTACATCCTGGAGCATACCACCCATTAATGCCAAGAGCTTTTCCTTCTTCACCAATAGCATGTCCCCATTTATATGCTTCTTTCCAATCCCAAGTTGAAGCAAGCACGTTTGCAGCTGGATATTTTGTAGCGTGTCCACCATCTCCTGTAGCAACACCACTTGTAAATCCAGTTCCACCATCACTATCAACACAACGACCTTTGTTAATCGATTGAATAGAAATAGTTCCAAAACCACCATTTGCGCTCAAATTTTGTAATTCTTCAATTGTTAATTGCGAAATTAGTTCATCCCATTTTGGATCATCATAATCTAAGCCTTTAACATCATCTAATGTCCAAGAAGTGTCTTTTGAACCAACTTTTGGCATAACATCATCTTCGTTATTAATTGGATCATGAACTAAGAAAACATTATTCCACATTTTGTCAGACATATTTCTTTGTTCAGTTCTTTGTGGGAATGTACCTTCGAAATCACTTCTAGATAAATATGTTATATTTTGATTATAGTCAGTATCTGCATCATTTCCATCAATTGACATTGCGTATAAGCTTTGTGATTCACTACTAGTTGATGAAGCACCACTAATTTTATTAGTATAAGTTGTAAAACGGTTTTTTACTTCATTATTAGTAGTTGTATCTGTTTCATATTTATAACCACCTTCAGGCACTTTATAACTATATGAAAGTCCACCTAAAACACTATCTTCTTTTACTGTATGAGAATCAGTTCTAAATGATAATGTATAATTTCCTTCTTCTAATTCATATCCCATGAAACCATTGTTGTTACTATCATAAGTATCATAACTTGACATATCACTAACCTTAACTTCAAAGGTTAAATATTGTCCTTTACCTGGTTCAAGTAACTCAGTTTTTTGGAAACCAATTAAGTTTTGCGAGGCTTTTTCAATTCCTCCTTTAGTATATGGAGCTGAGTAATATAATTGTGCAACATCTTTTCCAGCTACATCTCCAGTATTTTCAACCCATAAACTAAATTTTAAAACTTCATCTTTGTCTAATGTGCTATTAATAGAAACATCTTTGCCGTCTTGATTTTTAACAGAATCCAAAGTCCAACTAAATGTTGTATAACTTAACCCATAGCCAAATGGGAATTGAACAACAGCATCATAACCAGTCTTTGTTTCTCCATATTGTTCTAATGTGACATCATCAAAATACCCTTCTTCATCTGCTGTTTCATACCATTTATATCCAACATAAATATTTTCGGCATAATCTTTATAGTGGCCACCTTTTCCGCTATATGTTTGTGAGGCATCACTACCAGAATTAACATAACTTGGGGCACTCGCTAAAGAATAAGCAGAGGTATCAACCATATGTCCACTAGGATTAACTTCTCCAGTTAAAATCTCAGGAATTGCTGCTGTGCCATAATATCCTGGATAGCCAATAAACATTGCAGCATCAATTTTTGGATTATCTAAAAAGCCTAATTCCATTGTTGATGGTGTATTAATTAAACAAATTACTTTATCAAAATTTTCCGTAACTTTTTCGACGAGTAATTCCTCTTTTTTGGTTAATGCTAAATAGTTTCTTGATTCATCAGCGTTACCATTTTCATCATAACTTACTTTTGGTAAATCATCACCTTCAGTAGCTCTTCTTGAAATTACTATAATTGCAGTATCACTAAAGTTCACTGCATCTTTCATTCTATCTTCAGTATAAAAATCCTCTCCTGGTTCATATGTTCTATAATAAGTTGAATGTTGATTAGAATCTGGAGCACCTTCTCTACGATATGATAAAGAATTATATGCATTAGCTAAATCTTCATTAATTTCGAAGCCATAGTTTCTAAAAGCTTGATATAAGGATACCTTATCTCCAGAGTATCCTCCTTCACTACTTCCTCCGCCTTGATACATAAATCCATTATCAGATCCACCCCAACCAAAGATATTTACTTTAAAAGTATTATCATCAGTTGCTAATGGTAAAGTACCATTATTCTTTAATAAAACGTCTCCATTCTCACATATTTCTTGAGCAAGATTTTTGCCAAGAGTTAAAGCTTGTTGAGCTTCTTCACTATCATAATTTATTGACGAGTTAGATAAATATAAGTCAATAACACCCCCATTTGCAAATGCAACAGTGTTTCCAACTGCCACAATTGAAGCTAATAATATCATTGCAGAAAAGCTTATAACTGCCGTTGTTCTTTTCATAAATTATCCTTTCTTTAATTAACTAAGTAGGAAGCGAACTTCCTACTTATTATTTTGTAAATTTAAAGTTGAAGTAATCGTAATTACCACCACCATTAAATTCAATTTCGAATGTATGGTTTCCTTTTTCTAATTTTCCAACGTTTAATGTAACGGTCTTATAGTTCCAATATTGGTTACCATCAGTTGCGCCCAAAGTTTGATCTTCATAAGTAATAACTTTTCCATCAACTATAAAGTTTTTAACTTGTTCTGAAACTTTTTTAGCTTCAGGATGAGCAATTAATACATCAATTGTTAGATTAAATTCTTCACTTGTTGAAAATAATATTTCAGTATGTCCGCCAGCAACGTGTCCTAAATTTCTTTCATTGCTACTAACAGCTCCACTTACTTCAACAAAATCTCCACCATCACTTGTAATAAATGTTTTATCAACATTCTCGGCTTCGAATTTATATTCAGTTGCTTCTGCAATTTTAAAATCAACATCACTTCTTACATTGATTGTGACTTCACATGTAATTTCACCGCTTTTAATAGTTACACTTTTGTCTTCAGTGGTTAATGGTTCTTCATTTAATATTGTATAATCCTTAATTTCTTCTTCTAAAGAATCACTAAATTTTCCTATGATAACCATTCCAGTTGGATCAAAAGTTTCTCCGGCTAAATAAGTAACTTTTGCAGGATTTTCTTTTACATACATCGACTCTAATGTATGTTCAGTAGCTTCTTCACCATATTGAATTGTATTGAAATTAATATAATCAAGATTTGGGTAACCACCAGTAAATTCAATAGTTAATGTGTGATCTCCTTTTGCTAAATCAAGAATACCATAATTTACAATTTGCCAATTATAATAATCACCATCATATCTATGTCCAAGTTCTGGATTATTTGATGTTAAAACTTCATCATCAAGTTTTACAGTTACTAAATCATCAAAAACGGCATTATCATAATAAGAAACATTCATTGTTAAATTAACTTTGCTATCTTCACCAACATAAATGTCCATTGAAGTTTTTGAACCAACATCAAATCTCTCAATTGATTTGCCATCACTTGAATCAGAACTATTTACAACATATCCTTGGTCAATAGAGTATTCTGGTCTCATTATAAAATCAGTTGTATCTAAATCTTCTGCTTCAAATCTCTTATCACCTAAGCCATTAATTTTAACGTCATATTCCTTTCCAACAACAATTGGAATTTCCAATGTCAATCCATCATAAGATAAAGTGACTTTATCATCAGCCTCTGTTAAAGGTCCTGTTTTATCTATAGTATATTCATCAGATGTTAATTCTTTTGTAGTATAGTCATTATAAGTAGCTTCAATTACCATACCAGTTGGATCAAAAGTTTCACCTACTTCATAATTTAATTTTGTAGGTTCTGTCTTTAATGTTAATTTTGTTGCCTTTTTCTCAGCGACATCATCACCATATTTTACAACCATGAAATCAAAGCAATCTAAGTTTGGTCTTTCAGCTTTTGAAGTTATTCTAAATGTATGCTTACCAGCACTTAAGTTTACTTTTCCAACTTTAAATTCTTTCCAATTCCAATAATCTTGGCCACCATTATATTCAAATTGAACATCATCAGCAGTTAATACATCATCATCAACTTTGAATTCAAGTCCATCATTAATTTTGTAATTAAGATTTGTATCACTCATTCTTGCAACAATAATAATTTCGCAATCTTTATCACTTGAAATTGGAATTTCAAAATAACTTCCTGGATTATATCCACAAATGTTTTGTCCATTACTTGCATCTGCGCCATTTTCGATAAATCCTCTTCCTGCGGCAATAAAATCATCTCTTAATGTTGCATTACTAGTATCTAAATCCTCAGCTTCAACTCTAATAGTTTCAATAGCATCAACATCAACACTAACAATTTTTGCATTAACAGTAATTTCTACTTCACAAGTGAAACCACCATAACTAATCGTTACTACTGTATCTTCTACAGTTAATGGAGATTTTTTATCATATGTAAAGCTTTGTATTTCTTCAACTTTATCACCTTCATATACAGCGCCAATTTTCATACCACTTGGGTCAAAGTAATCACCACTTCTATACTCAGTTTTTGTTGGCATACTAATTACTTTAATTCCAATAAGTTTTGCTTCACTTACAGAAATTGTTAATTGTACTGTCATTGTGCTATTGTATGTGAATGTGATTGTAGTATCTTCTAAGGTTAAAGGTTCAGTTTTATCATAGCTAACAGTACTCATATCAACAGCAACTTTATTCCCTGCATTAGAAACTGTAGAAATTTCCATGCCTGTTGGATCAAATGTTTCTCCTACTAAATATGCCATTTTTGTAGGGTTTTTAGTAATTTCAAGGCCAACTACTTTTTCATCTTCTACAGTAATATTAATAGTTGTAGAAAATCCTTCATATGAAATAGTGATTGTAGTATCTTCTTTTGTTAAAGGTCCAGTTTTATCAATAGTATAATCTGAGACAGTTGTTTTAGTATCATCAGTCCAACGAGCTGTTATTTTCATACCAGTTGGATCAAATGTTTCTCCAATAACATAATTTGTTTTTGTAGGCATTGTTTCAACTTCAATACTTTTTACTTTCAAAACAAATTTAACTGTAATAGCTACAGTTGCACTCTTTCCTTTATAAGAAATTGTAACTTTTGTATCTGATTCATCTAATGGTAATTTAGAATAACTATAATCTGTTACAACTTCACTACTGCCATCACTATAATTAGCAGTAACTACCATTCCTGTTGGATCAAAAATGTCACCAACTTCATAATCAGTCTTATTAGGTTGTGTTGTAATAGCAATGCTTTTAAGTGTAACCTCAGCAGGTTCCTCTTGTTGTTCGTTTCCACCACATGATGATAAAATTGGTGAACAAACCATTGCTACGCTTAATAAGGCGACTGATATTTTTTTCATACGTTTCATATTTTCGCAATTATCCTCCTAATGCATAATTTGCTTTTCATTTAATTTACATATAATGAAATATTATTAATTAAGTAAACACGCGCTTTTACTTTATTTTTATGATAATGAAAGCGCTTTCAATTTTTTTATTTTTTACTTAAACTTGCATTTTTAAAGCGTAAATTTGCTTACAATAAGACAAAGAATATTTCAAAATGAAATTATAAGCTCTTATTATGATATTTATTTAACTTTTAACCCCTAAGTAATACTAATTTAAATTTATAAAAGTTCAAAATCAAATAAACCTTAATTTTTATTACATCTCTTTACAACTATATAAATAACAGTTAATATGAAGGAGTCTAAAAGGTAGATGAGGCTCATATTGGGATACGGACTATTGCCGACTTTAAAGGAGACTTTAAAAATCGGTTTGAAAAGTTTTGGTCGTATTAAGGCCAAAAATAACATAGTTTCACCGCCTAATAAAGTTAAAGTTTGTACTTTTATTACTTTTAAATTTGAACCTATCTATTCTTTGATAGGTTTTTTATTTACCTATCAAAGAATAGATAACCTTATACAAACTTTGCATAAATCTATCTTCTATTAAAAGGAGGTACGAATATGACAAAAAAGGTTAAAAAGATAACGATTAAAGAAAATTACTTAAGACTAAGTAAATTATCTATTAAAGAATTAGAAAAAGAATTTAATGTTGACACTTCTAAAGGCTTAACTATTGAAGAAGCTAAATCTAGAGAAGAAGATTATTTAAAAAAGCATAAGTTAAAAACACATAAATATGATGTAATAAAAATTATCATATCTTCTTTTTTCAACCCATTTAGCTTAATTCTTATTGTAATTGATATATTTACTTTTTTAAGTGATGTAATTTTTAGTGCTCCAGAAGAAAGGTCATATTTAGAATGCTCCACTATTTTAGGTATCATTATTTTAAGTGGAATTATTCATTTATTTAACGAACTATCTTCATATTTTGCTACTAATAAATTATTAAAAGAAGTAAGTTCTACTTCTACAGTTTTAAGAGATTCAATAAAAGAAGAAACTGATATATCGTCATTAGTTAAAGGAGATATAATTTATTATTCTCAAGGAGATATTATTTCTACAGACGCAATAATATTAAATAGTAAAGACCTATTTATTGATGAGTCAAGTTTAACTGGAGAAAATATTCCAAAAGAAAAAAGTGAAGTATATAAGAATACAAATTCTTTAATTGAAATAAACAATATCCTTTTTAAAGGTTCTAGTGTTGTTAGTGGAAATGCAAAAGTATTAACAATTGCTACTAGAAGCGAAACATATTTTAGTGAAATTACTAAATCTAAACGCAAAAAAGAAAAAACCGCCTTTGACAAAGGTGTTAATCAAATATCAAAATTATTTATCATAATGATATTAATCATTGTTCCTTTAGTAATTATTATTAACATTTTAACAAAGAAATCTATTCTTGATTCTATTGCTTTTGCTTTAACTATTTCACTTGGTCTAACTCCTGAACTTCTTCCAATGATCGTTGCTTCTTGCTTAGCTAAAGGAAGGAAAAAATTAGCGAAGGAAAAGTTAATCATAAAAGATCTTTCATCAATTAATAACTTAGGTTCGATAAATATTTTATGTAGTGATAAAACAGGTACTATTACAGAAAACGCTTCAAAACTAGAGAAAATTATTTCATTTAACAACGATGAAGAGATTCTATTTAAATACGCCTACTTTAATTCTTATTTTCAAAGTGGATTAAAAAATCAAATTGATAAAGCCATTAATGAATACGAAACAAATGATCAAGTTAATTTAATTGGCGTCACTAAACTAGATGAAATTCCATTTGATTTTTCTAGAAGAAGACTTTCAATTTTAATCAAAGAAAATAATCAAAATGTCTTAATAACAAAAGGAAGTGTTGAAGATATGTTAAAAGTCTCCTCTTCTATTTATAAAGACAATAAAGTAATTAACATAGATGAAGAAATTAAATCAAAAATTTTAAAAGACAATGAAAGATATAATAAAGAAGGCTATCGCTTATTACTTGTTGGAATTAAAAATGTAACTAATGAAACTATTTCCTTAGATGATGAGCAAGAATTAACTCTACTTGGATTTTTAGCTTTTTATGACCCATTAAAAGAAAGTTCTTTAGAAACAATTACAAAATTAAAAGAATTGGGAGTCGAATTAAAAATACTGACTGGTGATAATAAAAATGTGTCTTTAACATTGGCAAAAAGATTAAATATTAAAGATCCTAAAGTAATTGATGGAGAATATATTGATTCATTAAGTGATGAAGAATTATTAAAAATTGTGCAAAACGTAAATATTTTTGCTAAATTAAGTCCTGATAATAAAGAAAGAGTTATTATTTCATTAAAAAAATTAGGCAATAAAGTTGGCTTTATTGGTGATGGAATTAATGATGCTTTAGCTTTAAAAGCTAGTGATATTGGCATATCAGTTAATAATGCTAGTGATATTGCTAAAGAATCTTCAAAAGCAATTATGCTTAATCAAGATTTATCTATATTGGTTGATGCAATTATTGAAGGAAGAAAAACTCATTTTAATATGATGAAATATATTAAAATTACAATAAGTAGTAACTTTGGTAATATTATATCTATTTTATTTGCTTCAATATTTTTACCATTTTTCCCAATTTTACCAACCCATATTTTATTATTAAATATTATCTATGATTTATCTTGCTTAGCGTTAATTAATGATAATGTCGATAAAGCACTACTTACTAAACCAGTTAGCTTTTCAACAAAAGGCATTATTCCTTTTATGTTAATATTTGGTCCAATATCAACAATATTTGATATAACTACTTTCTTATTTAATTATTTTATTTTCTTGCCTTACTTATTTAATAGTTCATTTAATTCATTAAGTGATACTTCTACATTTATATTAGCATTCCAAACACTTTGGTTCTTCGAATCATTCATTAGTCAATTAATTGTAATAATCTCCTTAAGAACAGGTAATAATCTATTAAAATCTAGACCATCAATCATGATGTTGATTTCATTTGTTGTCTCTATTTGCGTTGTATTTATATTAATTTATTCACCTTTAAATAAAATACTTTTGTTGGAAACTATCTCGCCTTTATATTACTTATATATATTTGTAGTCATTATTTTATATATAACTTTAGTAATAATTGCTAAAAAATTATATCTTAAAAAATCAGAACTTTATTAAATAAATCGCAAATAATAACAAATGTTATTTCATATGAAATTTAATTTTGCTTTTATCGAAACGCGATTTTGATATTTCCTAACTTTTCACACTATTTCCGTTAGTAAAAGAATATTTAATATATGATAATGATGTTAAAGGGGAAATAAAAATGCCATATATAAAATCAAAAGATATTTTAACTTATGCACGTGATCATAAAATTGCTCATGGTGCCTTTAACGTCAACGCTTTATGTCAAGCAAAAGCTGTAATCGAAGCATGTGAAGAATTACGTTGCGCTGCTATCATTCAAGTCGCTGAACCTGGACTTGCTTTTATAGGTGGCAATCCAGATTTTCTTCATGGAACAATAGAAGAAAAGAAACTAGGTGCAAAGCGCATTGCTACTTATGTTAAAAAATTAGCCGAAAACACATTTATTCCAGTTTCACTTCATCTTGATCATGGTAGAAGTTTTGAAACTTGCAAAATTTGTATTAATGCTGGATTCAATAGCGTTATGATTGATGGAAGTTCTCTTCCATACGAAGAAAACGTTGCTCTTGCTAAAAAAGTTGCTACATTTGCTCATAAACACGATGTCTCTGTAGAAGCCGAACTTGGCGTTTTAGCAGGCCAAGAAGACCATGTTTTTGCTGCTAGTTCTACTTATACTAATCCAATGACAGCCATAGACTTCTTAAAACGAACAAAAGTAGACTTATTAGCTATTTCTTATGGAACAAAGCATGGTGCTGTAAAAGGCGATAATGTAGTTTTAAGAAAAGAAATTGCAATTGCTACAATGGAAAATATGAGACATGAAGGTGTCGATGCTGTATTAGTTTCACATGGATCAAGTTTAGTCCCTCAATATATTGTTAACGAAATAAATGCTTTAGGTGGACAAGTCAAAGGACATGGAATTCCAATTGAACAATTAAGGGAAGTCATTCCATGTGGTATTTCTAAAATTAATATGGATACCGATATTAGACTAGCAACTACTCGTAACATCTTAGAATATTTCGAAGCTCATCCAGAAAAAAGAGAAGCAAGTAAAATCTATCCTTTACTTGTTGAAAAAAGAGATTCATTTGAATATAGATATTATTTAAAAGATTATATCGATGCTCTTGAAACAAATAAAAATATTACTGGTGAGTTAGTTGATATTATTCCATTAATGGAAAAAGCAGTTAAAGAAATAGTATTAACAGCTAATGTAGAATTTGGCTCAATAGGAGATGCCTATTATATCTACAAAAAATAATTAAATTGTCTAGCCATAAAAAGGCCATCACTCCATTGAATGATGGCCTTTTTCATTTATTAATAAATTTAATAAAAACAATTAATAACCTTGCAAAACTAATCTAAAAATGAAATATTTTCTGGAGTATCTTCTACAAGAGGTTTTAACCATTCAATAAATTCATCAGTAACATCGTGTTTATTTTTAATATATTTTAATGGGAAAGTGGCTTCTGTTAACATAACCTTTTCAATAGGAATTAAAATAGGCTCAATAACATATGGTTTAGTTGAAACTCTTTTTATTCCTGCCATTACTCCATTAGTATGATTAAGGGCTGCTTTCATCGCAGTTCTTCCCATTAATATAGCTTCATTTTGATCAACTCTAGAAACTAAACTTCTATCACAACGACAAATCAAACCAGGCTTTTCACTTCTAGCTTTTATCCCAAGTCTTTTAATAATTAAGGTAGCTAAGTGAGTTGAAACATCACCAAAATATGTTGCTCTATCGGTTTTGAAAATTGGTTCAACAATTGGTGTTCCATCAGCATACTTTAATCCTTCACTTGCAACAACAATCACCCCATGTCTTTTTTCCCAAGCCTTTCTAACTTCTTCAATAAACTCATCTTCATCAAATGGTATTTCAGGAAAATAAATTAAATGTGGCGCATCACCTGTTTTACTTCTTGCTAATGCACTACTAGCAGCAAGCCATCCTGCATTTCTTCCCATAACTTCAATAACACAAACGTGAATTGGTAGTCCTTTAACATCTTGAGCACAACATGCAACAGTTTGAGCAATGTAATTTGCGCAACTAGCAAATCCTGGGGCATGATCAGTTACACCAATATCATTGTCAATCGTTTTAGGAATTCCAACACAAGTTACTTCAACTCCTGCTTTTTTTGCGTATTTATAAATATTACCAATTGTGTCCATTGTTCCATTTCCACCAGTAAAAAGAACATATCCAATGTCATACTTAACAAGTATTTTTACAATTTTCTCATATTCTTTTTCATAAAGTGGAAATCTTGAACTGCCAATAGCACTTCCAGGAGTGTTTTTTAATACTTCTAATTCATGATCAGTTAAGTTAGTTAAATCAATAAACTCTTCATTATAAAGACCATCTGAACCAAATTTAGGAGCATATACTTTTCCATTAAATCCACTTTCTTTTAATTCCATTAAAGCACCATAAAGTGAGGCATTAATTACGGCAGTTGGAGCTCCTCCATGAGCTATTAAAACATTTTTCATCATAAAACTTTTTCTCCGTTAATATATACTTCTTCAATCTCATAATTTTTATTTAAAATTAAGAAATCTGCATTCTTTTTTTCTTTAATCGAGCCAACTTTATCATCAATTCCAAGCATTTTAGCGCAGTTTAATGAACAAATGTGGCTAGCGACAACATCATCTAAACTACAAAACTTTTTAACATTATCAAAGGCTCTTTTCATATCTAAAGTTGAGCCAGCTCTAACACCAGTTTCAGTGATAACACAATCATGATCTTTAACTGTTATTGGAGTCTCACCAATAAAATAATTTCCATCAGGTAAACCAGCTGCCATTAATGAATCTGTAATACCAATCACTTTATCATTACCTTTAATTTTTCGAACAAATTCTACCATCTCAGGTTTTACATGGATGCCATCTAAAATAACTTCACAATAAAAATCATCATAATATAAGGCTGCGCTTAATATAGATGGATAATGTTGATGAATCCCTTTCATAGCATTAAAAATATGAGTTATATCACTAGCACCGGCTCTTAAAGCTCTAGTACAATCATCAAAACTAGCTGCACTATGTCCTAAAGAAACTCTTACACCATGACTAACTAAATATTTAATAGTCTCTTCGCTCCCATCATTTTCAGGTGCAATTGTCATTAACTTTAATAGGCCATGGGATTTATCAATAAAAGTTTTAACTTTCTCAACAGAAGGTTTTTGAAGACAACTCTCTAATTGCGCACCCTTATATTCTTTACATAAAAATGGACCTTCTAGATGCACTCCCTTAATAATTGGGTTTTTTAAACTTGCTTTATAAATTAATTCAAGTTGTTTAAAAACAATTTCATCTCTTTCTGTCAATAAAGTAGGTAAAACACTTGTCACGCCATGTTTAATGTAAAATTTAAGAATATGTTCGACATCAAAAATATCTTTACAAGTAGTAAAATCTTTCCCATCGCCGCCATGAGTATGCTCATCGATAAAACCAGGAATCATAAACTTATCTTCATAAGTTGTATCACCATTGCTACTTTTCTTAACGCTTGAAAACTTACCATTATCAATTACGACATCACAAAACTCGTAACGGTCCTCTAGAAGAGTCTTTATATTCTTAAATTCTTTCTTCATATTGTTTAAAAAACTCCTTTATTTATCTAAAATTATAACATATATAAAAATCATTTTTTTACTTTATAAGTAAAAACTGATGTTTTAGATTTCATTAGAAAGCAAAAGGAGTTTTATATGCAAATTATTGAAAATAAATATTTAAAAGCGGCTATTAACGAAAAAGGTGCGATCTTAAATTCAATCATTTATAAGCCACTTAATAAAGAAGTCCAATATCAAATTCAAAAGGATTCATGGGCGTTTCAAGATGTTGTTATATTCCCTTTAGTTGGAGCAGGTAACTATGAATATAAAAATCAAAATTATACATTTTCGACTAGACACGGATTTTTAAGAACATGTACATTAGATATTTTAAATTCAACAAAAGATTCAATTACTTTAGGCTTAAAAGCAAACGAAGAAACATTAAAAGTTTACCCATTTAATTTTGCTTTTACTATCACTTATGCATTAAATGAAAATAAACTTGTTGTCTCTACAAGTGTTAAAAATTTAGGAAAAGAAGAATTATGTTTTAGTTATGGTTCTCACACTGCATTAAAGGCAAGTAGCGAATCTGGATATATAAAGTTTAACAAAGATTTTAAATTTTTACCTTTAAATTGCGGACTTATTGATGTAGAAAACAAAGAAAACTTATCAATGAATTCAGTAGATTTAAAAAAATCTACCTTCCAAAAATTAGATACATTAGTTTATAAAGGCGAGAATGAAGAGTTAACTTTATTTACTGGATTTGATGATATTAAAGCTATTTACAATTTTAATGCACCATATTTTGCTATATGGTCAAATGCTAAAACTGGTGACTTTGTTTGTGTTGAACCCTGGTGGGGAATTTCAAATTATATTAATGAATCAAAAGATCTTCCTAGTAGAGTTGCAATTAATAAATTAAAAGAAAATGAAGTAGCTTCATTTTCTTACTCATATACATTTAAAAACAATTAGTCAACTAAGGTGACTGGAACACCTAAAGAATTAAAGAATTCTATATAATCTTCTGGTAGCTTTTTATCAGTTATTATCCTAGTTGGTTCTTTTTGAGAAAATTGAACTAAAAGTCCTCTTTTTGAAAATTTGGTTGAATCTGTAATGATAATTATATGTCTTGCACTTTCAGCCATATTTTTTACTGCTTCAGTTCTTAAAACATCACTTCCCATAAAACCAACATTTTTGACAAATCCATCAGTTCCTAGAAATATTTTATCTACATAATATTGTCTAACTGAAGATCTAACTAAAGGTCCAACCATAACTTGGGCGTCTCTTTGATATTCTCCTCCAAGCAAAATAATTTTATTATTACCTAATCTTGAAGCATGTTCCGCAATATAAATTGAATGGGTAATAATTGTAACATTTGGTTTAGTTCTAACAATTTCTTCTGCTAATAAAGCACAAGTTGAACCACTACCAATTAATATTGTTTCATTAAAACCAATTAGGGCATTTGCTTTTCTAGCGATTTTACATTTTGAATCATAATTAATCGAAAGTCTATTTACAATATCTGCTGTATTCTTTTTTAAAGCATAGCCATGATGTCTAATTAAAATGCCATATTCACTTAAAGTATCAAGGTCTTTTCTAATAGTAACCTCGCTAACACCAAGTTTTTCTGATAGTTCTTTAACTGTAACTTGTTTTTCAGAGTCTACCATTTCAACTATTTCACTTTGTCTTTTATTAATTTTCATCTTTATAACCTCACTTACGATTTTATCATAATATTTTCGTTTTATTAAGCGAAACGAAACTTTTTTAATAAATTTTCTTACTTTTTATACTAAAGTATATAATGTATTACACAGTAATACATTATTTAAATAAAGTTTCGTTTATAGTAAAATATAGTTATGGTATATTATTTTTTATTTCCAATAGTAGTTATAATTGCATCTATTATTGGGGCGATTGCAGGTATAGGTGGCGGGGTTATAATTAGGCCTGTACTTGACGCTTTTAATTACTTCTCAACCCCAGAAATCACTAACATGATTTCAACAATGTGCGTTGTTTTTGGCACTTCAACTTCCATCATCAGACATGTTGCTTCTAAAAGCAAAATTGAAAATTGGAAAACAGCTGTCTATTTAGGAATTGGAGCTGTGGTAGGCGGAGTTATTGGACAATTTTTATTCCAGTTCGTTAAAGATTCATCAAACGGGAATATCTTAATTATTGTTCAATCAGCAATCCTTATTGCATTATTAATATTTGTTTTAATTTATATGCAACTCTTTCTTCCAAAAGGTAAGCAACTTCATATCAATAACTTCATAGTCACGCTCATAATCGGTGTATTCTTAGGAATTTGTTCAACATTCTTAGGAATCGGTGGAGGTCCAATTAACGTAGCAGTTTTATTATTATTCTTTGGAATGAGTATGAAACAAGCCGCAATTAATTCTTTAATTACAATTATCTTCTCACAACTTGCAAAAATAGTTATGGCCGGAATTGATGGAACATTTGTTACATTATTTACAATAAATCAATTACCTACTACCGCTGATCAATCATGGTGGATATTTTTAATTATCTTAGTACCTATTTCAATAATTGGCTCATTACTAGGGACTTACTTTAATAAAAAGATGTCAAATAAAGGTGTCCAAATAGTATATATGGCAACTACTATTGCGATCATTGCAATAAATATTTATTTAATAATTTCTTCAGCCATCTCACTAGCCTAAAAATAAATTTATTAAAATTATGGTCATCGCTTTAAGTGATGGCCTTTTATTATGTTATTTTAAAAAGTAATTACTAATTTGCATTACTATTCATAAATTTATTAGCATTCGTATGGTAATAAATATTCTCTAAATTTATCAAAATATAGTGATATATTTAAGCAAATTAAAAGAGGAAGCTTTTTGCTTCCTCCTAAGGGCTTCAATTTTTATTATTTACCTAAAACTGTTTTACAAGCTTCGATTAAATATGAGAAATCACATGCATCTTTTGCTGATTTGACAATCTTATCGGCATTAGCACCAGCAAGTTGTCCATTTCTAATGTTTTCAACATATTTCATCATCTTGCCACTGCTATCTAATTCTAATTGTTGTTCAGCACTTAACCAAACTGCAATATCTGTTGTTAAACTATCAGCAGCAACTTGTCCAGCTGTAACTGCTTCGATATCCTTACATGTTTCTGCAACATGTTGATTTCTATAATTCATACCTTTGACTAAAGCAACCATGAATTTCTTGAAGGTTTCTTCATTGTCTTTTAACCAAGTAGTATTAACAGCCCATGTTGATGGAGCGTATGAATCTGCCATATGAGTAGATGTCTTACAAACTGTTTTCCAATTTGCTGTATCTTTTTCAAGTTGTGTTGCAACTGGTGCAAATGCGATTACGAAATCCCACTTAGCTGTTTGTGCTGATGTAGAAATATTTGTATTCTTAACATTTTCAACCTTAACTTCATTAGCAGCGACATAATCAGCATCAGTTAATCCTTCTGGTAGTTTTGCATCATCTTGTTTATACCAAATCTTATCACCTGGTTCTAAGACTTTGTTAACTTCTGTTACTAAACTTGTCCAGAAAGTTGCTGGAGTAGCTGTTTGGTCAAGAGCAACAGTTGATCCTTTTAATGCTTCACCAATATCTTCTAATGAAGAATTAATTGTTAAGCTTGCACCTTTACCAGTTTTTCTAGCAATTAATCTATCATCATCTGTTAAATTATCTAAAGCGACAATCTTAATGTCTGAATTTTCAGTAAAGTAGTTCCATGCAACACCACCACCCATAAATGATACTTGGATTTGGTTTGCAATGACTTGAGTAGCTAATGATGAACCATCACCGACGACTGCTTCAGCAGTAATGCCTTCGTCTTTCATAAATCCTTGATTAATTGCACTATAGCCAGCACCTGCTCCTAAGTTTGCATGTAAACCAACTTTTACAGTAGATCCGCTACTGCCACACGATGTAACACCTAAGACAGCTACTGCTGCAAGTGCTCCAAATAAACTAAATTTTTTCATTGTAATTCTCCTTTGTTATTATTTACAAATTTTCATTTGTTTAGTCCTAATTAATGAACTCCGCTATCAAGATACATCTTGTAAACAACATCCCAGATGTAGTTACGATATTCTTGGAATTTTGGATCGAGTTTAGTTGCTTGCGTTCTTGGATAAGGTAAATCAATATTTAAAATCTCTTTTACTCTTCCTGGTCTAGCACTCATAATAATTACTCTAGAAGCCAATAAAACGCATTCATCAACATCATGGGTAATAAAGAAACATGTCTTTCTTTCTTTTTCCCAAGTTTTTAATAAATCTTCTTGCAATTGTGATCTTGTTTGAGCATCGAGTGCACCAAATGGTTCGTCAAGAAGAAGAACCTCACTGTTTAATGCATATCCCCTAGCAATAGCAACTCTTTGCTTCATACCACCAGATAGTTCCTTTGGAAATTTATTCTCAAATCCATTAAGTTGAACCATCTTAATATATTTTTTAGCAATAGCTTCTCTTTCAAGCTTAGTATATTTAACTGTTTTCATCTTTGGAACACGATTGCCATGCTCATCAGTTGTATAAACAGTTTCCATCTCACCAGTTTCTTTATTCTTAACAGTCATAGGAACTTCATGCTTAATAAATTTTGTTGCATACATAACATTCTTTTTAACTGTTGACCAAGGAAATAAAGCGTATTGTTGGAAAATAACTCCTCTATCAGGTCCAGGTCCTAAAATTGGGCGACCATGAATTGTTGCACTTCCGCTTGTAGGTTGTTCAAGTCCTGCAATAATGTTAAGTAATGTTGTTTTCCCACATCCACTAGGTCCAACAACACATATAAATTCATTTTTCTTAATTTCAAGATTTACTCCATTAAGAGCAATAACATCATCACCTTTTTCAACTGGATAAATCTTTTTAACATTGTCTATTTTAATGACTACTTCGTTATCGTTACTCATAAACTACCTCACATTATTTCCATCTAGTTAAACGTTTTTCTACTAATAATAGTGCCTTGTCAAAAACGATACCAAATATACCAAGAACGAGAATACCAAGTATTGCATTATCCATTCTAAGTTGCGATGCTTGTGTATTGATAAATGAGCCTAAACCATAAGTTGTACCTGTAAGTTCAGCTGCAATAAGTGTTGTCATAGCTGCGCCAATACCAAGTCTCATAGCTGTTAAAATAAATGGGAATGCACTTGGTACGATGACACCAGTGAATAAGTTTCTATCTCTTGCACCAAATGTATATGCTGCTTTAACAAGAGTTAAATCAACGTTTTTAACACCTTGATAAATTGTGACTGTCATTGTTAAGAAACAAGCTAAGAAAATAATAAAGTATTTAGCAGGTTCGAAAGGTCCCATTGCAGCTGCAACGATTGGAACATATGCAATTGGTGGTATACATCTTAAGAATTGAATAAATGGATCTAAGAATGCCCTAAATGGTTTATACCAAGCCATAATGAAGCCTACTGGAATAGAAACAGCGATAGCTATAGCATAGCCAACTAAAATACGTTGAACCGAATACCATAAGTGAATCCATAAGATGTTACTTTTAATGGCTGTTTTGTAGAATCTTTCAACAACTGCAGGTGGAGATGAAAGCCAACTTGTGTGTCCTGAAGCTTCAGTAACTGCTGCATAAATCCACCAAATACCAATAACAGCAATAACACCTATAATTCCTACAGCAATATTTTTCCATCCAGCCCAGGCAGAAAAATCTTTCATCTTCTTTGGACCGCTTGTAGCAGCATCATTAACTGGCTTTGTTAAGGTAGTTAAATCAATTGCATCTATTGCTTCTTCCTTTTTCTTTCTATTTTCTTTGACAAATTTAGGAGTTAATTTTACCTTAAGCGCACGAATTTTTTCTTTAAGCTCACGCTCAAATCTATCCATTTTTTCATCAAGATTAAATTTTCCCTTCATAATTTTCTCCTATTTAGCGAGTTCTTCACTAATTCCGATTCTTGCATCTTTGTGCTTTTGGAGCAAGGAGGCAGGAAAATCTATGCTGCATTCTCCAAAACTTGCACGTCTAACGACTGATCTATGCCAATTTCTAAAGCAATATAAACGAATTTTTTTACTCTCTAATATTTCTTTTAAGCCAATTGTAATTGCATATTTTGGCATCATGTAATATGCTCCATCAAAGTCATCCATAGAATTGACAACTCTTGTAGCTTCAGTAATTTTGACTACTCTTGTTCTTGATGATACAAATTCTTTTTCAGAAACTTTTTCATCTTCGAATGGAGGTTCATTAAATGCCATATGTCCGGTAATTCCAATTCCACCAAAGCATATATCTACTCCACCATGTTTTTTTATTACCTCATCAATATAATCTGCATTATCAAGAGTTGGGAATATTCTTTGACTCTCTGGCATTACTAACTCTTTATCAATTTTATCGTAACAGAGTTCATACATTGTTTTTTTGAAAGATAATTTAAAGTCTGTTCCAGCAATTGTATGTTCATCTAACATGTATTCATCCATATTTATGAATGTTACTTCTTTTAAATTAATTTTTTCTTTATTAACTCTTTCTGCAAAATATTTATATTGGCCAATAGGTCCTAACGGACAAATAAATAAGGTTTTGCGTTGTTTTTTATTATTTTCAACAATTGTATCACACATTAAGTCAGCCATTGCTTTAAATGTTGATTCTTTATCTTTATAAATATCAATAGGTACTTTACCTTTTTTAAGATCATCACCTTTGATATGTAAAATCTTTTCTTCCATTATTTTTCATCCTCCATACATAAATGTACTGATGGTCTTTTAAATGTCATTGGAAGAACAAGTACATTAGGATGTTCGCCAACAAACTTCTTAGCATCTTTGAATGCTTCCATAACTGTGCTTCTTGTTTTCATTCCCATTTCCCTTGCTGTTCCTGGAGCTTTAGCACCAACGATATAAACAGCCTTACAATCTCTTTCGGCAATATGTGCACATGAGATCATTGAGAAAGCATGATATGGATGGAATGCATAATGATGACGATACATCTCAATATATTTAGCGTTATCCATTTTTGGATAATAATTTTCAATTTCTGGAAGAGTGTTACCGGCTTTTTGGAAATAGTCATAAACATCTTTCATAGCTGGGAACTCTTCATCTCCAAAGTCACCATCACATTGAGCTAAAGCGATAATAACTGGATTTTCGCTCATTACTCTTTTAAGTCTAATAACTTGAGCTGATATAGCTTGCTCAACAAGAATTGGATTTCTACCTTGTCTAGTACCATATTGGAAATCATTTGGTAAACCAAAGATAATAACATCATATTTTTTCTTTGCCCATTTGACATAAGTACGTTTATCAGCAATTTTCCAGGATTCTTCTTGAACTCTATGAGCTTCTCCTGCAAAAACAGCTATTTGATGTGAAAATGAATCTAAAACTGCATCGACACAGAAGAATTTTTTGCCCATGCTATGCTCCATCCATTCACCAATTGCATCAAATTTCTTTCTCATCAATGAATGAGATGAAACTGGTACAAAGTCTGGTTGATGCATAACAGCTGGGCAGTGATGTGAAGAGATACATTCCCAGTTAGAAATTCCTGTGGCGCAGTGCTTATATCCTCCACTATATCCGCCATAAGGATTTCCTTGTGCATGTCCAATTAAGAAGCAAACATCGCTATCATAAACATATTTATTTAATACAACCTTTGCTCCATATTTTGGTTCATAACCACAATCAACTAGATGATCCCAATCTTCACTATCATGATTAATAATTTGTCCTTTTGGATAAAATCTATCAAAGATAGCATCTCCTAGAATTCTTCTTATTTCTTCAGGCTTATTTTTTCTATGTAAGCCATTTGAACATATTAATAAAATATCTTTTTCATCAACACCACACTTTAAGCATTCATCAATAATTAATGGTATTGAAGTTTTACGATGTGAGTCTTCTTGGAAGCCACCCTTAACCTTGTCAGGGAAAACAATTGTAACTTTGCTTCCTTTATGAACAAGTTTATTAATTGGTTCCATATCGAGTGGATGAGTTAAAGCATCTAGAGTAGCCTTCTTTACATCTTTAATTCCTTCAGGATCCTTTACAGTGACACCAGTTTCAAAAATATCACTACCCTCTGGGACTTCTACTTCAACTTGGCCATCACCATATTCTAATTTAACCTTCATTTTTTAATCCTTTCTCGTAAGTTAATACTATTTTTTCAAAATCTTCTAACGTAAATCCAAAGTCTGCTCCAAATTTAGTCAACGCAATTAATCCACCATCTACTTCTGGAATTGATGCAATCATTTCAGCATTTTCCATTTTTAATCCCCCGCCATAGACAATAGGGCAATCAACTACACTTTTTACAAATTTTGCAATATCCTCTATATATTCTTTTCCTGGAGGTACTTTTCCAGGTCCAATTGCCCATACAGGTTCATAAGCAATTGTAATTTTTGATAAATCAACATCTTTTAACCCGACTTCTAATTGATGTCTTAGTACATCATATTTATGTTCTTGCTCTTCAGCCTTTTCGCCAATGCAATATAAAACTTCTAAACCGGCTTCTTGAGCTCTTTTAATTTCTTCATTTAGAATTTTATTTATATCGCCATTTGGACCACCTAAAGATAATAAATATGATAAATATTTTCTTTCTTCACAATGGCCAATTATAGTGTCACTAACATTAATAGCCTTCATCGCTTTAGCAGTTCTAAATGTGGTAAAAGCACCAAAGCTACCACCTTTTTTAACATCTTCAAAGTGAACACTTTGGCATCCAATTCTAACGTTTTTTGCCACACTTAAAGCTGGCAAAAGATTTGATTCTTGAAAATAGATTGTTACTGGTAAATTGAGATTCATTTTTTCAATTCCAGTTGTAATCGTAGATCCATAAGTTTCGTTTCTTTCAAATTTTGATATACCATCGAAACTTTTTGGTATATCAAATCTTTTTAGATTTAAATAAATTTTTTTCACTGTGTAAGCCCTTACATTTACTTAAATCATATAGCCTCGAAACTAATAAAGCAATATACGAAACATTGATTATTTATATTTTTTATCGAATTATATTTCGAATATAATGTAAAAAACTTTCGATTGAAATTATTTATTATGAGTGCATTAAAATATTTGCATTTTTTTCTATTAAATAGTATTTATTATAACGTTTTTCTAGTATAATCCATTTATTTGTAAAGTCATTAAAGTTACGTGGATTTCTTACTTTTAGTCTTCTTAATTGTTCGTCTTCATCTACTTTTAAAAAGATACTTATATCATAATAATGACCCAAGAAAGGATTCAATGAATAACTACCCTCAACAATAGTTAATTCTTTATGTTCTATTATTTTTGATGAAACTATTTTTTGTTCTTTACAAGAAAAAACATTATAAATAAAACTATCATCATGAATTTTATTTATAATTTCTTCTCTTAATCTTATTAAATTAATATTTCCATCATTTGATTTAGATAAATCAATTATTCCTCTTGGATAATAAAAATCATCCATATGAACTATATTACAATCAAAAAAGTGTGCTAGTTCACTAGCTAAGGTAGTTTTTCCACTAGCACACATTCCATCGATAGCAATAATACAATCTTTTTTATTCTTGAGTATTGATTGAATCTTCGCTACTAACTTCTTTATTTCTCCACTTTTTAAACACTCTTGCATAATCAGGTAACATCTTTTGAATTAATTTTTGTGAATATAGTAATTGAATTAAAGAAGGAATTAAAACTAATTGAAGAATAATTCCAGGCCATGCATTAGCAAATCCAGATACTAAGAAATAGTTTAAAGTAAAAGGTGCCGCATCAGCAACCGCAAAATTAAATAAGAAATAAGCCAAGCCCCAAATACATCTACCAATAATCATTGCGCTAATTAATGATATATAGATATTAACAATTGTAGGTAATTTTCTAACATATTTAGATAAGAATATGAATAATCCCCCACAAATAAATCCATAAGTCATAAGTTCAAAGCACATAGCTAAAGCTGTTGGCAATAAGTTAGGCATGCCAAAGATTAATGATCTAGTTAATGGCGTAATAAATCCAATAAAAGCACCATAAATTGGTCCAAGTACAAACCCTGAAATCATTACTGGTAAATGCATTGGTAAAAGCATACTTCCAAATTCCTTAATTTGTCCCGTCAAAAAAGGCATCAGCCATCCTAAAGCAAGAAATAAAGCTGCTAAACATATTTTGTTAATTTGTAATTGTGTTTTTGTCATATTTTATTCCTCTCAATTACGATTAAAATACTACTACTTACACTTTGTCAAATAATTTTTAACGAAACGAAAATAAATAACTATTTTTTCTTTCAAATGAAACTAATTTAATTTTCAATATTAATTTCGAAAGTAATTCGCAAAATTGTTAAAAAAATGTAAATCATTCATTTTTCTATTGCAAATATTTATAAATAGACTAATATATTGCTTGTAAGTGATTTAATTGTTTCAATACGACACAGGTTAGGATAAATTCTTAATTCTGCGGTTAAATCACAAAACAATTTAGATTATATGGGAATCCTTATTGGATTTCTTTTTTTATTTATGTAATCTATGAATGTATTAAAGTATAAATAAAGAAGACTTATTTAATAAGAATCTTATTTATTTTTTATTATTAATCAAAAAGTCAAAATTTAGAATAATTAACAAAAAGTATCTTAATTACAACAAAAGAGTGGCAAAACTGCCACTTTTTTGTTTTTTACATTAATGGTGGAGGTGGTGGAGGTGGAGGTAATAAGCCACCAGCTTCCTCTACATAAACAACCTTTGTACCATCATTATATAAATAATAAGTACCACTTATGTCAGTAAACTTAAGAGCTACATGTCCTTCGTAAGAAGTAATAACATAACTTAGAGCCATGCCATTTTTATTAAGCTTATATGTAGTAACATTAGTCATTGGATCGACTACTGCTTCAAATTTTACTGTCGCACCTGAAGTCGATTGAGATGAATAATCGCCAACAAAAGAACTAAAGTCAAAATCAATCTTTGTTAATGATGATTCGCTAGTTCCGTCATTAAGAGTTAAAGTTCCATCTTCTAAAATACTTAAACTAAATCCACCAGAAGCAGTATCGAATTTTACACCATTAGTTAATGTTTCTACATTTGTAATTGAATATTCATCACCATTAATATAGACAACATTATCAACCATGTGAACTACTGTAGAATTATCACTTGTAGCATAAACACCACGAACATTAAATAAATCTTCTCTAGTATAGACTGAGCTAAATGAAAGCAATCCATTTTCAACTTTATACAAAAGAACGAATGTATTTTCTACTGCTTCAAATCCAATTACAGCTTGTAATAAACCAGTTGTGGTATTACGTATCATAGTTAATCTATAAGCGTACTCAACCTCTTTAAGTTCTCCTGTTTCTTTATTTAACGTATCGGCAAAGAAATGACCATCATTAGTTAATTTAAATTTTTCTGGGCCATAAGCACCATCAAAATAATATGTTCCAATTAAATCCTCGTAATATTCATAAGGAATATAAGTTGTTTGATCAATGAGTTCCCCACTAGCATCTAACATATCTTCGCTTAAAACATAACTTGTATGAAAGCCTAATTTATGAGTTACTCCATCAATAGTAAATAAAATCTTAAGTATGTAACTAAATGAACTACTATCATATTCAGCAACTAAATCATAATTAACTTTATCGCCATAATAAGTAATTGTAGTTGCCTCTAATTTAATATCTTTATCTACTTTCTTTGTATAGTCTCCATAGCCATTTTCAATGAATTCTTTTTCAAAGAAATGAGTCGAAGTTGTTCCATCACTTAATTCAAAAATTCCACTTGTACTATTGAGTGTTTTTAATTCATAGTTAGTCGAATCTATACTAAATGCTAATGTAGGATTATTCATCCCAGGTTCATATTTTAAAGCGCCTTTTGCAGTCTTTTCATTTAGTTTTACTGCTAAAGTATCATCAATTGAAAGAGAACCTAAAGTACCATCAGTCAAACTAATAAATGAATTAACGAATTGACTCTTATAGAGAGTTTCATTTGTTAAATATTTAGTTGTTCCATCTGCTGTTGTAACCTTTAAAGCAACAGTATATTTTTCTGGACTTATAGTATATTCAATTCCATTAAGAGTAAGAGCAAAAGATTTTCTTCCATCAAAAATTACAAATTTATAATCAGTGAGTTCTCCATTAACTAATAAACTATAATTATCTTCCCACAAATCATATTCATAAGCGAATGAAAAATCCTCATTACTAAATGTATAATTTTCAAAATAGTTTAATGTATCAAAGGCAGCATACTTTGTTTCATCACCCTCAATAAATGTAGCGCCATAAATATCAGGACGAATAACTACATTTTCATGTCCTTCGCTTGTTAAAGTAAATACTTGTCCTTCTCCATCAAATGTATATGTATAGTTATAAGTAACATCCTTATAAGTTAAAGTTTTAGAATCAACATCAGCTTGAAGATTGACAACTGTGCCATCTTCAAAAAAGTAGTCATCTTTTAAAGCAGCAGGATCGCTATAATATCCATCCATTTTATTATCAATATCATATAAAATGGCACTACCATCACTCATTAATTGATATACATAGTTTCCATATAAATAATTATCTGAATAATCATAGATAGATAAAGCAAATGATTTAGTTCCATTTAAATCGAAAAAGCTTGTTTTATAATAAAATGAATCAGCTGATTTAGAAAGTGATTTACTTCCATAATTTAAGCGGAAGGCTCCATAAGTATTATCAAATTCATTGCCGAAATAGAAATTAAAATTATAGTCATCTCCATCGCCATAAGCACTAAATACACCTTTTAATGCTTCATTCCCTGGTTGGAAATCATTAACAACTGTATATTTATTATCCTCTTTAACCTCTAATTCAAGTGTGTACATTAAACTAGAAGAATATAACATTCTATATTCTAGTCCTGCATCATCTTTTAAATAAGCAACTGTTTGCTCTCTTAAACCTAAAAGACCTCCAACTTTTTCTTTTTGAATATTTGTAATTGTTAGACTTTTATTTGTTCCTAATTTAACTCCATTATCATCTATCGTAAGAGTTTGATTTTTGTCAAAATAGGTTCCACTAAATTCTAAAATATCATCAGAATTAAATGTTGGTGCACTTGGTTCATCATCAGGTGTATCAGGTTCTTCTGGTGTAGTTCCTGGATTTTCTGGTGTCTCACCATCAGGATCACTCGGTGTAGGAGGCGTATTAACATTATCATCATTGATGGTTGTTTTTTGACATCCCACTAAAAGAAAAGATAAACCTAATACAAATAAAATTTTCTTTCTTTTAAGCATATTATCAATCTCCTTTATTTCATTTTAAATGCAGTATAATTTTTAGCAATTAAAAAAATTAAAAAGTCTCAAAAGATTCGATATAATGCAATATTTTTAAAATAAATAAGCGTTTATTTATTTTCGTCAGAAAGTGGAAAAACTATTTTAGAAATGAACTTACTATTTTCATAACTCATATATAAGTGTCCATTATATTTATTTACAATGCTTTTAATAGATTTAATTCCAAAGCCATGATTTTCTTTATCTTCTTTTGAAGTAACTATTTCATTATTTTTAAATATTGGGGCAACTAAACATGTATTTTCCAAATCTATCAAAACCGAGTTACGTTGTTTAGAAACCATAAGTCTAATTATTCTTCGATCAACTTGTTCGATTTTACTTGCGCATTCAATAGCATTATCAATCAAATTTGAAAACATAGAGTAAAGATGATTAATCTTCATAAAATTAAGCAAAGTTCCATCAGCAATCGTCAAGAAATGGATATTTAATTTAAGACATGCAAGGTTTTTTTCTAATAAAACAGTATCTAATGTTTTATTTCCAGTATAGTAAATCGATTTAAATATTTTTCCATTCTGCTCAATTTCTAATACATCATCCTCGTTTAACTTGTTCTCTTGGATATAATGCTTTAAATCATGATATTTAATATTAATTTGTTCTTGGGTAATTTTTGCAAGTTCATACTTCTTCTCATCATTTTTTAAAATAACTTCTAAAGTCTTATTGTCATTTTCTAATTTAGTCTCATTACTACTCATAAATAAAATAACAATTCCAGCTAAAGAACTTATAATTGAATATAGATTAACCAAAGAATAAATCACATAGTTTTTATCTTCAATTAATGGATCTTCAACAAAATAACTAACAACAATATCGAATAAAATAATTAAAATTGCTACGGCAAGCAAATATCCGTTATTAATTTGTAAATCATTTTCCATCTTAAACTTCTTTAAAAAAGTAAAATACATTATTGCATTCATCACAACAATAATGAATAGTTCCATTAAAACATAGAAAATTTGTCCTCTTAAATTATAGTCAATTAATGTAACTAATATCATCGTTCCTTTATAAGCAATGTGTTGTACACAAAATGTAGTCGTTACAATAAACAAAACACCAAAAATATTTGTGTTAAAAGTTAAGTAAGCAGAGCCAATTAACAATAAATAAATTATTAAAAAATCTAATGGACCTGGCAATGGTCTAAAATGCCAATAAAGCTCAATTAAGAAGAAACTTAATGCAAAAGTCAAATAAAAAAGCTTTCTTTTAGGGAAGCAAAATAAAAAAATCGCTAATGAAGCAAATAAAGTTAAAACATATTCATGATCTAAAATAAATTGCATATTAAATATTTTTCACAAACTTTTCAACGAAAGCTTTTTTCTTATTTCTAGAGATAGGAAGTTTTGCATTTTTTAGATTACATAAGTCTCCATTAATAGATTCTACAAAATTTAAATTTACTAAATAGCAATTATTACAACGAGCAAATTTCTTTTCATCAAGCAAACTTTCTAGTTCTTTTAATGTTCCATAAGTTTCATAATCGCCATCAACTGTATGATAAATTAAAGAATGTAATCTTACTTCAACATAAATTATCTTGTCATCTCTTATAACAATATATTTATCACCAGTTTTAATAGTAATTTTCTTATAGTTTATATTTTCTAATTTATCTAAGCATCTAGAAAGACAAAAATATAATTGTTGTTCCTTAATTGGTTTAACAAGAAAATCAATAGCAGCAACTTCATAACCATTAATGGCACATCCAGCCATATTTGTTACAAAAACAATTAAAACACTTGAATCAACTTCTCTAATTTTCCTTGCGACATCTAGCCCATTTATGCCTGGCATATCAATATCTAGAAAAATAATTTGATATTTACTTTTAATATTATCGAGTAGATTAAAGCCTTGGGTAAATTTATCAATAGAAAAAGGAATCTCTTTTTCACTGAAAAACTTATCAAGATAACTTTCTAGTTCATTAATCGCATCTTGAGAATCATCAAGTATTCCAATTTTTATCATATTTATATTATAAATAACTTAAATTATAATTAAATAGATAAAAAAGAGGTTTAAGTAAATTTTAAACCTCTTAATACTTAATAAGCTTTAAATTCTGAGAATGAGATATTTCCACTACGTGGAGTGTCTTTATCTTCCATATAAACTGTGTCAATAAAGATATTTAATACTTTCATTTCTCCACTTACTACAATTACTACTGTCCCTTCAGCATTACCTTCTAAGGTTAAACTTGAGCCACCATTAGTAAAATCTGTGTAAAGTTCTGATCCGTTAAATGTAGCAGAAGCATTTATTTTTGCATCGTTTTCGCCTAATAAATCAAATTTTAAATTAGAAACTGTTTCTTTGTTGTTCTTTATTTTAAATGAGAATTTTGTCTTACCTGTAACATTTTCAGTAAAGGAATAAGATAAGCATTGATATGTTTGAGCATAAACATCTTTATAATCAACAGTAATTACTCCATCTTCAGTTGTTAATATGTACTTATCTGGTAATGGATTATAAAAATTAGGGTTAACAGCAACTTCACCGGTTTCATCAGGAGTTTCTATTGGAGTATCTTCACTTTCATTTTCTTTAATATAAGCGAGTTGGATATTACTAATTGTTAAATTTCCACTTCTAAGTTCTGTATCACTTGTTGAACTATCAAAAAAGAAACTTAATATACTAGCATCACCTGAGAATACAATTTCAACAGTAGTTTCTTGAGCAGCATCAATGTTATAGAAACTTCCACCCCATTCAGTATCTGTTCTAATGGCAGTGCCGTCTTGAGTAGCTGATAAATTTAATGAAGTTGTTTTTTCACTGGTTCCTCCACCAGCAACAGAAGTATTAACATCAGTTCTTGCTTGAACAACTTTTTCGCCATTATTTTTTACAGTGAACTTTACATGATTATATCCATCAACATCTGGCAAATTGAAAGCAATATTTTGATAACTTTGTCCACCAATATTTGTATATGTTACATTATAAGAATTATTTTCTTCATCCTTAGTGACTTGATATACCTCATTATTTGTAAATGTTCCTTCAAAATCAACCCATTCTCCTTCAGTTGGAGTAACTGGTGTAGTAGGTGTGTCTGGATCTTCAGTATCAGGTTCTTCTGGGTCTGTTGTACCAGGATTTTCAGGTTCATTTGGATATTCTGGCTTAATATCTTCTTTATAGCCGATTTCGAATGAACTGAATGTAACATTTCCACTTCTTAAAGTTTCATCGTCATAAGCAACTGATGAGTCAATCATAAACATTAAATTGTTTGCTTCACCCTTAAATGTAACAATAATTTCGCTTTCTTGTCCTGACTCTAAGGTAGCAAAACTTCCACCCCATTCAAGATCAGTTCTAATAGTTGTTCCATCTTGAGTTGCGCTTAAATTTAAGGCCTTTGCACTTCCATTATTCACCGCATTAACATCAGTTCTTAAGCTAACGCTTTCGGTACCATTATTTTTAATTTTGAATTTGACTGCATTTGCTAAATTTGCGTTTGTTGGTAAGTTTGAATTGATATTTGCATATGAATTTCCTGCTATATCTTCATAACTTACAGTAAGTTTTCCGCTTTCTTCATTTAATGTATAGGCATCAACTGAAGGTGTAAAACTTGTATTCATAGCTGACCAATGTAAATTTGTTACATCAATTGTATCATCACTTTCACCTGGATTGTCTGGTTCAGCTGGGTTATCAGTTAAATCTAAATCGCCAAGTTTAAATTGACTAAATGTTACATCTCCACTATTAACGGAATTGTCATTAATTGAAGAATCAATCATAAACATCAAACTTGTTGCATCTCCATCATATTTGACAATAACTTCACTTTCTTTACCTGGCTTAATAGTTGCAAAACTTCCACCCCATTCAAGATCTGTTCTTATATCTTTGCCATCTTGAGTAGCTACTAAGTTAACTGCTTTTGGAGCATTATTGACTGTTGCATTAACATCAACTCTTAAGTTAACATCTTTTGTTCCATTGTTTTTAACCTTGAAGCTAATTGCATCAGCATATTTAGCTGCATTTGGAAGATTTGTACTCATATTCTTATATGAACTACCACCAATGTCACTATAAGTAACATTAATTAAGTCATCTTCTTTAGTAATTAAATAGCTATCTGCAGATGTAAAATCAACAGGCAAATCGCTCCAAGTAAATTCAGTAGGATCAATCGATGAATCTGGAGTAACAATAACTGGTTCATATTTACTTCCATCTAAATGAGTATAATTAACTTCATCATAGTATGCCTTAGAAGTAGTAAAATCATCAGGTAACTTTTTCATCCATGCTTCTGCTGTATTGTCACCACTCCATGTATTCATAATAATTCTTCCTGGAGTAGTTGGAATATCATTAGTGGCCTTATAAACTGGTTCACTATCAACGTACCAAATGATTTCTTCTTCGCTCCAATAGAAACCATATTCATGGTATTCTTGGCTAGCATCAAAGCCTAAATCGTACCAGTGCTCATTACCGCCTTTACCATTTGAAAAATAATTAAATTGAACTCTAGTAGTATCATATCCTAAAAATTCGATATCAATTTCATCCCATGGATTATCTTCACTTGGTCCAGTATATAAGAAGAATGCACTACAAGTTCCAGTTACATTTGATGGCTTCATTTTCGCTGAATAATAACCATAGCTAAAATGATCATTACTCTTAAGTTCTCCACCATAAAGTTTATCGCCATCTTTACTTAACTCTAAAGCAACTTCACCATTAGAATAAGTAACATTATCAGCATTCCAATAGCAGGCGAACGGACTTCCATTAGTCCAACCATTTGATGCAGTGAATATATTAGATTCATCATCAAATGTTTCAATTGTATTAGACATAAACGCTGGGGCGTTGCTTAAATCTTGTCCAAAACAAGATGAAAGCATAAGCCCACTGATAATTAGTAATCCCGATTTAAAAAGCCTATTTTTCATAAAATTCCCTCCAAAAGTTAATTATTTTCTACTTTTATGGCATTATTATTTTCTTTTATTTGCTTTCTTACCATTCTATAAATCAAGAACAATAATGCTAAACATCCAACAACACAAACTCCATCTAAGACATATAAGATTATTCTATAAACTGGAATGACAGCAGTAGGTTTTACGCCATGAATATACCCGTCCATAGCATAACTATTTGCTACCATATATAAAGTTGATTTTACACTTTCCCTAGCTTGGTATTCATAAACTTTATCGTTTGTATCGATTAAGAAACTTTCATTTGTAGGATCAAGGCTCATTGAACCACCAGCCATAACAGCTTGTTTTGTATCCATAAACCATGTGTGGTAATAATCAGTTAAAACTGCACCTTCGAACCCCCATTCTTGTCTTAAAAGCTTTGTAATTAAATTGTAGTTTCCACCAGCCCAGACAGGTCCAATACGGTTAAATGAAGACATGACTCCTAAGCAAGCATTAACTTTTGTTGTCTTTTTAGTAAACTTATAATTTCCGTTTTCATCTTTAACAAGTTTTCCACTATTATCAATTTCAACCTCATAATAAGTTTCATCGACTTCGTTTCCTTTAATAACATCTTCAAATGCTTTTAAGTAGATTTCTCTAATTGCTTGTTCATTTGAATATGTGCAAAGTCCACTTTCTTTTTCTCTATGAATTTCTTGGTTATTTAATGCAAAGTGTTTAAGGTAAACAAAGATTCCTTTTTTAGCGACTCCAATTGTTTCCTCTTTTGCCATATTACTTGAAATAACTGGATCTTCACTATAATACTCGAAGTTTCTTCCACCAAATGGAGTTCTATGAATATTATTACCAGGTCCATACCAACCTGTAACATTATTTGCATAGCAATCTAAAGCAATTGAATTACCTTTTTCATTAGCCAATTCAGGATTCCAAGTTTGAGCAATAATTAATCCACAAGGATATGTAGGGCCTAAAGCAAAGTGTCCTGCAACTGAGTTAAGTCCAGCTGGGCCATCTTTATCACTAGTTTCAGGTTTACTAATTGATTCAACCATTTCTGTTTTATAACCACCATTTTGAATTAATGCACTAGCTTCTTTAACACTCATTTTAGAAATTAATAGATTCCATAATGGGTCACTATAATCTCTACCTCTTAAATCAATTAAGTCTAGTTCGACATCCTTATTATCCCAAGTAATGTCTTCAGTAATATCACTTTCTTTTAAAGGATTTAATGAATCATAACTTTGTAATAATTTATAAATTTCACTATCTTTACTTAATTCTTTATAGTATTCATAACCAACTGGTTCACCATTTTTATCAGTTCCATTTATTCTTTCACTATGAATACTCTTAATTGTACTTACATCTCCATAAGTCTTTGGATAGGTACCTTCCCAATCGTTTCTACTTAAATAAGTAATATTTTCGCCATATGTATTTAAATCAGCGCCATCAAATATATTAGTAATATCTTTTCCAGTAGTTTCATCTTTGCTAAATGAGGTATATTCTAATGTATCATTAACAAAAGAATTATTAACTAAAGAAGGATCTCCAGCAGTAGTTTCACTAGGTGAAGCAATTAAATCTCCTGCAGAAACGCCCTTAACTCTTAAAATATTATTAATTGCAGCGTGAGCATCTTTAGCAACTGTAAAGTAATATTGCCCTTCACTTAAAACATATGTTTTCTTATTTAAATAATCATATGAAGCAAGATCTTTTTTATCAAAAGATAATGTGACAACTTCACTTTCATTTGGTTCAAGTTCTTTTGTAGTCTTCTTAAAATCAACAAGTTGAATTGAACTCTTTTCAATTTTATGTTCTTTTTCATAATCTCCATATGGGGTTTGAGCATAAAGTTCAACGACATCTTTTCCTGCAACATTACCAATATTTGTTACTTTGACTGTGCAAATAAATGTATCTTCTTCTTCAGTTACAGTAAATTCACTCCACTCAAATTCAGTTGTAGAAAGTCCATAGCCAAATGGATACATTACTTCATTAGCATAGTTCCATTCATCATCACCAAGTTCTTTAGAAGCACTAACTTCCCAATCACTCATCTTTTTAGCGTTACCTTTATTTAAAACTTGGTCTTCATAACGGGTTTCATAATATCTATATCCAACATAAATTCCTTCATTATATGTGACATAATAATATCCATCAGCCCATGATTGGCCTTCATAATTAGGAACTTTCTTTCCATCAGTTAAATATTCAAAGTCACCCATATTCATCATAGCTGGTGAAGAGAATGCATTATAAGCATATGTATCAGTTAAATGCCCACTTGGAGTGACTTCACCATTTAATATTTGAGGTAAAGCTTCTAGACCATAACTTCCAGTTCCTGGAACACTTAAAACTGTAGAAATCTTATCATAATTTTTAGTCCAACCAAGTTCTATTGAATTATTACAATTTACGATTAAGATAACATCTTTAAAGTTTTTATTTAAATAGTCAATTATTTGAAGTTCTATTGAATCTGGTTCAAGATAACTCTTCTTTTTATCTCCTTCAGCATCAACATGATAACCTTTTGATAAATCTTTAGAAGTATCAACATAATCATTCATACCTCTAGCAAGATCATTACCTTCACCACCAGTTCTAGATAAAACAAAAACTGCTGTATCATATTCCTTAAAAGAATTTGTAACTTTTGAATCACTTTGAATTACAGGTAAAGGACATTCATTAATGCTATAGTCATCACTATCACCATAATTAATTGATCCAGCACCTCTTTGATACTTTTTACCAGCGCCATCTTTATAGAAGTTCCATAAAGAATCGTTTACATCAAAACCATTTTCTTCAAATACGTCTTTAAGATTTAAACTACTTGAAGCTGTTCCACTACCAGTTCCACCAAAGATAAAATTTACAGAAGACTTGCTAAATAATGATACTTTAGTGTTCTTGGCATATGGGATATTTCCTTTTTCAAGTAAAGTAATTCCTTCCTTTACAATGTTATAAGAAACAGATTTTTGATATTCTTCTTTTTCTTTTTCATCAGTAAATTCGTTTTCATAATAAGTAGGATTTACACCATCATAACTTACATTAGTATGGCCTTTACCTAAGTCACCTAAAGCAGCTTGTAAAGTGTCTCCAAATCCTTCAGCAATTGTATTTGCTACCGCAGTAAAGGTAATTAAAGCAGCAATTCCAAAGGCTGAAAAACCAATTCCAATTATTCTTGATTTTTTAAATTTCATGTAATTTACTCCTTTTATCACTATTACCATATATAAAAAGAAAATATTTTTTAATAACTTTAAGAATAAGTTGTCATTTTTTTAGCATAATTGGAAGCGCTTACATTTTTTATCTTGATTATTCTCGTCAACTTTTTATGAA
>CALVXH010000005.1 GCA_944368945.1 uncultured Bacilli bacterium | reverse complement strand
TAAATTTGTAGATATACGCCTTTTTTAGAAGGTTTAGTTTTTTTCAAAAAATATGACATAAGTAATAGCTCCTTTCTATAAACACCTTAACACCCTTATTATAACATAAATAAAATTTTTTCAAAATAAAAATATCCATATTACATAAGTAATATGGATATAATTTTAAATTTTTCTCTTACTCCTAAATTTTAAGGTGTTAAACTCCTAAAAACGGGTATCTAGATTAAATTGATGTATAAAATATATTTGACTATTTGGTTTCTTTTAGATAAAATGTTTAAGCATTTTGAAATGCTACGGACGGTCCACTTTATGATACATATACGAACGTCAAGAGAAAGATTTTAGAAGGGAGTTAGACAAATGAACACAAATTTAGTTAAAGAAGTCGCTAATACCCAATTAAGAACTGATGTTCCATTCTTCAAAGCTGGTGATACTGTAAAAGTAATGGTCAGAATTGTTGAAAACGGAAAAACAAGATTACAAGCTTTTGAAGGCGTCGTAATCGCAAGAAGAGGTGCTGGAGTTGCTGAAACATTTATCGTAAGAAAAATGAGCGGAAGCATCGGAGTTGAAAGAGTATTCCCAATCCATTCACCAAACGTTGCAAGCATTCAAGTCCTTAAAGTTGGTAGAGTTAGAAGAAGTAAGATTTTCTATCTTCGTGAAAGAAGCGGTAAATCTGCTAGAATTAAAGAAGTACTTAAAAAGTAAAATCTTAAAACTTAAGACCTCAGTTAATGGGGTCTTTTTTTAACCTAATTTTTATTTATTATATAAACGTGTATCTAGATTGATTATGTTATAATTTTTTAGTTAAGGTGAAAGACATGTTAGAAAAAGGAAAACAAATACAGTGGTTTCCAGGCCATATGAAGAAAGCATCAATTAAAATTGAAGAAATTCAAAAGTTTTTGGATTTTGTGATTTTAATTATTGATGCTAGAGTACCATTTTCTTCTTATAATACTTTTTTATTTGATTCGATTAAAAGTAAACCTAAGTTATTATTATTTACAAAATGTGATCTTGCTGATGACATAAAAACAAATGAACGGATTAAATATTATGAATCTGCAGGTTTTTTATGCTTAAAAATAGACTATTATGATAAGAATAAGCGTAAAAAAATCATTGATAAATTAAATTTATTAGTTACTCCAAAAAGAGAGAAAAATTTAAAAAGAGGCATCAAAAGATCAATTTTTAAAGGAGTGATTTTGGGCATTCCAAATGTTGGTAAATCAACAATTATTAATGTTTTAGCTATGAAAAGTTTAGCTAAAGCAGCTAATATGCCTGGAGTTACTAGAAATGTCAACTGGATGAAAATAAATGAGGAACTATTTATTTATGATACTCCTGGTATTCTTCAACCTCATTTTGAAGATAGAGACATTGGAGCAAAATTAGCTTTGATTGGCTCAATTAGACAAGACATTTTACCTCTTGATTATCTTTATAATTTTTTAATAGATTTTTTAAAAGAAAATTATGCCGATAGCTTTAGATCTTATTTAAATCATGATCTAAATATATCAAATGTTGATATCATTAATCATATCGGAAAAACTAGAGTAGCTTTACTTAAAGATGGCAAAGTAAATTTTGAAGGGGCAATTCGTTTACTACTTAATGATTTTAAAGAAGCAAAAATTGCTAAGGTGACGTTAGATAAATTATGTTAGATTACGAAGATCAATATTATAAGGATAATATAAATACAATTGTTGGTATCGATGAAGCTGGAAGAGGACCTTTATGTGGCCCTGTTGTTGCTGCCTGTTGTATATTAAAAAAAGGATATAAAAATCCAAATATAAATGATTCAAAAAAGTTAACAGAGAAAAAAAGAGAGGAAGTTTATAAGGAAATTATTGAAAATGCCTTAGATTATGGAATAGGTATTGTTTCTCCTAAACGAATTGATGAAATTAACATTTTAGAAGCTACAAAAGAAGCAATGAAAATTGCTTTAAGTCAATTAAAAATTGATTATGATTTAGTTTTAATTGACGCCGTTAAATTAAATTTAGATAAACCAAGCATCTCTATTATTAAAGGCGATGCAAAATGTGAATGTATTGCCGCAGCAAGTATAATTGCAAAAGTAACTAGAGATCACTTAATGTTTGATATAAGTAAAAAGTATCCTGAATATGGGTTTGAGAAACATAAAGGTTATGGAACGAAATCTCATATAGAAGCTATTAAAAAATTTGGTGTTATTGAAGGCTTTTATAGAGAAACATTTGAGCCAATTAAAACATTAGTTAAAAATAAATAGAAAAATCTCCTATTTCAATATGTTGTGTTATTGAAAGGAGATTTTTTATGATTAATGGAAGAGAATTAATCGCATATGTATCTTTTTATAATGAAGGTAGATGGGAAGATATATATGATTTTATAAAGCAAAAGAAACCTGTTGATAAAGATGAAGTTAATGATATTTCTAATAAATTAAATAGTGAATATGTTACTTTACTAGATGAAAAATATCCTAATGTGTTTAAAAAGAAATTATCTAAACCTCCATTTACATTATTTTATAAAGGAGATTATTCACTTATTTTAGATTCGAAATACAAAAGACTTTCAATAGTAGGTAGTAGAAAAGCAACTAAATATGGAATAGAGGCAGTTAAAAAGATTATTAGAGAGCTTCCTAGTAATTATGTAATTATTAGTGGCCTAGCTTATGGAATTGATAGTATTGCTCATCAAACAGCTTTAGAGTGTGGTCTTAAAACAATTGCTGTTTTAGGTTCTGGAATTAATAGTCCTTACCCTGAAGTTAACTTATCTTTATATAATGATATAGTAGCTAATGGAGGACTAATAATTAGCGAATATCCAAATTTAACTAAACCTCAAAAAGAGAATTTTATTTTCAGAAACAGAATCATTGCTTGTTTAGGGGACTTTTTATTAGTAGGTGAGGCATACGAAAGAAGTGGCACATCAACTACGATTAGTTATGCTTTACAGTGTGGTAATAACGTTGGTTGTATTCCTTATCCAATAGGCACGAATAGTATGTGCAACACATATATAAAAGAAGGTGCTTATTTAATTGATAGTGGAAAAGAGATTATTAATATAATGAATAATGAAAGTGGGAGTTATTAGTGAGAAATATATTAATTAAAAGGATATTAACTCCAAGAGACTTTTTTGGCGCAAGCACAATCTTTTATGATGAAGATTATTTAGTAATACATAAAAAAGAGATAAATAAAAAAGATAAAGTAATTGATACATTTTATCTATTTGAGGCTAATAAAGTTAACTGGAACACATTTAAGAAATATTATTTTAAAAAATGAAAAAAACTTAAATAATATTAATATTATTTATAAAAGAAGAGCCATTTTTTTCTTTTGACAAAATTTATTCACACATATATATTTATGTGGCGAGGTAAGAATTGATGAAGTTAGTTATTGTTGAGTCACCAACGAAAAGTAAGACTATCGGCCAATATTTAGGGAAAGATTATCATGTTGAGGCTAGCGTAGGACATATTAGAGATTTAGCTATTAGTGGTGTTGGCGGATTTGGTGTTGATGTTGAACACGATTTTAAACCAACTTATGTTATTGATAGTGATAAAAAGGATGTTGTCAAAAAACTTTTAGAATTAAAGAGTAAAGCTGATGAAGTAATCCTTGCAACCGACCCTGATAGAGAAGGTGAAGCAATTGCTTGGCATTTAGCCAATGTTTTAAACTTGCCTATAGACTCAACAAAAAGACTAGAATTTCATGAAATTACACATAAAAGTTTAGATGATGCTTTATTAAATCCAAGATTAATAAATATGAATCTTGTTCATTCTCAAGAAACAAGAAGAATTATTGATAGAATAATAGGCTTTAAGTTATCTACCTTATTAAAAAGCAAAATACGTAGTAAATCAGCAGGCAGAGTGCAAAGCGTTACTCTTAAAATGATTGTTGAACATGAAAAAGAAATTTCTGAATTTAAGCCTGAAGAATATTGGAATTTAGAAGCTTCAATTCAAAAAAATGACAAGCTTTATCCTTTAACATTGACTAAAATTGATGGTCAAACAGCCAAAATGAGTAATGAAACTGAAGCAAATGTCGCTTTAGAATATACAAAAGAGGCTGTTACAATCACTTCAATTGAAAAAAATATAAAAAAAATTGCTTCAAAAGAGCCATTTAGAACCTCAACATTGCAACAAGAGGTTTCTAGTAGATTTGGCTATAAAACTAGAGAGACAACAATGATTGCTCAACAACTTTATGAAGGTATTGATATCAATGGTGAATTAACTGGTTTAATCACTTATATAAGAACAGATAGTACTAAACTTAGTGATACATTTGTTGACTTAGCAAAATCATATATCATTAAACACTATGGTGAAGAATATTATAAAGGTCAAAGAAAAGTTAAAGATGTCAAACTTGCTCAAGATGCACACGAAGCAATTAGACCAACAAACTTAGAAATAACACCAAAAATTGCCAAAGAACATTTAAATGATCACCAATATAAAGTTTATAAGTTAATTTATGAAAGAACTTTAGCAAGTTTAATGCAAGATAAAAAAGAAGAAGTTACAACAATTGAATTTAAAAATTCACATTTAACTTTCACTTTGAAAGGTGTCAAACCAATTTTTGCTGGATATGATGTTTTTAAGCTTGATGAAAATGATGTCAACTTATTACCAGAATTTAATAAAGATGAATCATATGATTTATTAAATACAGGAGTAAAGCAAAACTTCACAAAGGCACCTTCAAGATATACTGAAGGAAAAGTTATTAAGTTAATGGAAGACAAAGGTATTGGTCGTCCTTCTACATATTCAAGTACAATTCAAACTTTATTAGCAAGAAAGTATGTTACCTTAGTTAAAGGAACTTTAAGGCCAAGTGAACAAGGCATTTTAACAAGTAATGTTTTAACAAAGTACTTTCCAGATTTAATGAATACTGAATATACTGCAGATATGGAAACAAATCTCGATAAAATTAGTGAAGGAAGTATAGACGAACTTCAAGTTATTAAAGATTTTTATTTCCCATTTGTTGAACATTTTGATGTAGTTAAAGATCAAATGTATAAAGAACCACCAAAATTAACAGGCGAAAAGTGCCCAATTTGTGGCTCAGATTTAGTTTATAGAAATGGTAAACATGGTGAATTTATAGGTTGTTCAAATTATCCTAAATGTACATATATTAAAAAAGAAGAAAAAGAAGAGCCTGAGCAAGTTGGTAGAAATTGTCCAACTTGTGGTTCGCCATTAGTCTATAGAAAAAATAGAAAGGGACAAAAGTTTATTGGTTGTTCAAATTATCCTAAATGTCATTATATTGAATCAATAAATGATCCAATTATTGTTGAAGAAGATAGAACATGTCCAAAATGTGGAGCCAAACTTGTCTTGAGAAGTTCAAGAAGAGGAAAATTTTATGGCTGTTCTAACTATCCAAAATGTGATTATGTTGAGCCAATAAATAAAAAACACGATGAAGATTAATATTATTGGTGCTGGCTTAGCTGGTTGTGAATGTGCAAACTATTTAGCAAATAAAGGTTATGAAGTTAACTTATATGAAAAAAGACCAAAGTATACAAGCCCTGCACATCATACAGATTTATTTGGAGAACTAGTTTGCTCTAATTCTTTAAAAAACAAAAAACTTGATAATGCTTGCGGACTATTAAAAGAAGAGATTAAACATCTTGGTTCTATAATGATGGAAGCAAGTGAAGTTAGTAAAGTTCCTAGTGGTGATAGCTTAGCAGTAGATAGAACAGTTTTTGCATCTTATATCACTAATAAAATAAAGGAAAATAAAAACATTAAAATTTTTTATGAAGATGTCAACGATTTTAAAGAAGGGATAAATGTCATTTGTACAGGTCCTTTAACTGAAGCAACTTTACTAGATAAAATTAATGAAATAAGTGGGCAAAAATCCTATGGATTTTTTGATGCTAGTGCGCCAATTGTTGAAAAAGATTCAATTAATTTAGATAAAGTATTTTTTAAATCTAGATATAATCAAGGTGACGACTCTTATATAGATTGTCCAATGAATAAAGAAGAATATCTTAAATTTTATAATGAATTAATTAACGCCAAAAAAGCCCCATTACATTCTTTTGATACTAATTATTTTGAAGGTTGTTTGCCAATTGAAGTGATTGCTTCTAGAGGAGTTGATACCTTAAGATATGGACCATTAAAACCAGTCGGATTAGAAAATAATGGTGAAAGTTATTATGCGGTTGTTCAGTTAAGACAAGATGATTTAATTGGCAATTTCTATAATATTGTTGGTTTTCAAACAAACTTAACTTATCCTGAACAAAAAAGAGTATTTTCTTTAATTCCAGGATTAGAAAATGCAAAGTTTGTTAGATATGGTTTAATGCATAGAAATTCATATATTTATGCACCAAAAGTTCTTGATGATTTTTTAAGATTAAAAAACAATAAAAATATTTTTATAGCAGGTCAACTTTCAGGAGTAGAAGGATATGTTGAAAGTGCTGCAACGGGTTTGTTAGTTGGCTATTACATTGATTTTTTATTAAAAAATAAAAATATTAAACAATTATCATTTTATTCAGTATTAGGCTCTTTAGTAAGATATATTACTCATACCGGAATAAATAATTTTTCGCCAATGAATGCTAATTTTGGAATCGTATATAGAGCAAATAAAGATTCTAAAGATGTAGTAATTAAAAGAGCTTTAGATGCCATTGAGGAATTTAAAAATCAATAGATGAACTATTTAGATGACTTTTTAAACTATTTAAAATTTGATTTAAATTATAGTGAGAATACAATTATCTCTTATAAAATAGATATTAATCTCTTTTTAGACTTTTTAGAATTTAAAAAAGTAGATCCTTTAAATATAGATGCAGAAATAATTAGAAAATTTATTTCAAATAGAGCACAACATAAGACTTATAGAGGAAGTTATGAAACAAAAAGAACGATTTGCCGTAGATTATCTTCTTTAAAAAAGTTTTATAACTATTTAGTAAAAATTAAATCAATTGAGCATAATCCTTTTTTATTAATCACCTTTCCTAAAGTAAAAGCTAAAAATCCAGAAGTATTATATGAAAAACAAACCATTAAATTACTAGAAGAAAATGACAAACGTACTGATTTCTTACATGAAAGAGATCAAGCGATTTTATTATTAATGTTTACAAGTGGATTAAGGTGTTCTGAACTTGTTAATTTAAAAATTAGTGACATTAATTTTAATTCTCAAACTATAAGAATTTTTGGCAAGGGTAAAAAGGAAAGAATTGTAGTATTTTCTTTAAAAGCGAAAATGGCAATTTTATCTTATGCTAAAAATACTAGAAGCGAATTAGAAAAAATAAATAACACACATTCACTATTTTTATTTTTGAATAACAAAGGAAAGAAATTAACCTCCAGAGGACTTGAATATATCTTTAAAAATATTATTAAAAAAACAGGTTTAGACTTAGGTATTAATTTGCATCCACACGTACTAAGACATACATTTGCAACAAAATTATTAGAGAATGGCGCAGATTTAAGAATGATTCAAGAACTATTAGGACATGAGTCAATTAACACAACTCAAATCTATACTCATATTTCTAAAGAAGGAATAAAAAATCAATATGATTTATTTTTTCCTGAGAATGTGAATGAAGATAAAAGTAAAGATTAGGGACAAAATAAATAACCACAGTAAAGATTAGGGACAAAATAAATAACTATTGAAATGCTATTATTGTAAATGTTATAATTTGCAAGACTTTCGGGAGACAATCTTGAAAGAATACACACACTATGAATTCATTTTCCAAGTCTAATTTATTTAGGGAGGATGTTCGAAATAGTGGAGGTTTAACAAATAAAGGAGTCCTAAAATGGCAGAAGAAAAGAAAGTCGCTGAAGTAGTTAGCGAACCAAAAGAAGAAACTACAGAACAAAACGTTATGGAAACAGTCGTACACGACGAAAATGCTCCAGTTGTTACATTAAAGAAGTTACTTGAAGCAGGTGTTCACTATGGACATCAAACAAAGAAATGGAATCCAAAAATGAAACCATTTATTTATTGCCCAAGAAACGGAATTTATATTATCGATTTAAATAAAACAAGAGATGCATTAGTAAATGCTTATAAAGTCCTTTCAAACATCGTTTTAGAAGGTGGTAAAGTTTTACTTGTTGGAACAAAAGATAATTGCAAAGAAATCATTAAAACTGAAGCTGAAAGAAGTGGATCATTCTATATTACAAACAGATGGTTAGGTGGTATTTTAACTAACTTCAAAACTATCCAAACAAGAATCAGAAAATTAAAAGATCTTGAAAGTGCTGAAGAAGATGGTTCTTGGGAAAAATTACCTAAGAAAGAAGTCATTGCTTTAAAGAAACAAAAAGAAAAATTAGCAAAGAACCTTGAAGGTATTAAAGAAATGAGAAAAGTTCCTAATGCTTTAGTTGTTGTCGATCCTACAATCGAGCACAACGCTGTTAAAGAAGCAAATAAATTAGGAATTCCAGTTTTCGCAATCTGTGATACAAATTGTAATCCAGATGGAATTAACTATGTTATCCCAGGAAATGATGATGCTACAAAGTCTGTAAAATTAATCGTTGGTGTCTTAAATGATGCTATCGTTGAAGCTAAAGGTGGTTTAACAGAAATCGCTTATACTAAAGACGAAGGTGAAGAAGTCACTATGAAAGATGCTATCAGACAAGCTGATAGAGAAAACGCTTTACGTATTGCTGCTAGAAGAGAAATGCAACGTGAAAGATTAGAAAAAGAAAAAGCAAGAAGAGAAGCTTTCTTAGCAAAACAAAATGCTGCTCAAGCTGCTAATGCAGAAGCTGCAGCTACAGCTCCAAAGGCAAAGAAAGTCGAAAAGAAAGAAGAAAAAGCTGAATAGTTAATTAAAGGAGGCAAACTAATGGCTGCAAATATCGAATTAATTAAAATTTTAAGAGAAAGAACAGGCGCTGGCATTATGGATTGTAAGAATGCTTTAGTTGCTTGTGGTGATGACGTTGATAAAGCTTGTGATTGGCTAAGAGAAAAAGGTATCGCTAAACAAGCTAAAAAGGCTGATAGAATTGCTGCTGAAGGTTTAATTGCTATTCATTCATGCGAAAAATGTGGTCAAACATCAATTGTTGAAGTTAACTGTGAAACAGACTTCGTTGCTAACTCTGACCCATTCAAAGCATTAGTTAAAGAATGTGCTGAATTAGTTTTAAAAGAAAACTATGCAACTAATGAAGAAGCTGTTGCTGGTACAAGTAGTTTATTCACAGATGCTACAGTTAAATTAGGTGAAAAATTAACATTCAGAAGATTTGCAGTTGTTGGCAAAGAAGCAGGACAAGGCGTTGGTACTTATATTCACGCTGGTGGAAAAATTGGTGTTATCGTTCTTTTAGCTAAAGAAGACCCAGAATTAGCTAAAGGTATTGCTATGACAATTGCTGCTAATAATCCAAAATACAACCATATGAGTGATATTCCTGCTGAATTAATTGAAAACGAAAAGAAGATTCAATTAGAAGCAGTTAAAAATGATGAAAAATTAAAGAATAAACCAGAAGTTGCTCTTAAAAAGATTATTGAAGGTAAGGTCAACAAGTTCTTTAGTGAATCTGTCTTAGATGATCAAGAATATATTTTAAATCCTGAATTAACAGTTGCAAATGCTTTAAAACAAAGTGGAAACTCAGTTGTTAAATTTGTACGTTTCCAAGCTGGTGAAGGCATTGAAAAACGTGTTGATAACTTTGTTGAAGAAGTTGCAAAACAAGCCGGAAATTAATATTTAAATTTAATTTTGATAAAAAAGGGACAAATTTTTTGTCCCTTTTGCTATAATTAATTAAGGATTTATTTATGTATAAAAGAGTTATTTTAAAATTAAGTGGCGAAGCATTACAAGATGAGACATCACATCTTATTTTAGATGGAAAAAAACTTAATGAAATTGGTTTATTGGTTAAGAATTTAGTTGATAATGGAACATCTGTAGGAATTGTCACTGGTGCAGGAAACATTTTTAGAGGTAGAATCGCTTCAGAAGCTGGTATTAAAGTCGAAGATGGCGATTATATGGGAATGACAGGAACAATTATTAACTGTAAGGCAATCTCAAGTGTTTTAGATAAACTTGGAGTTAAGAATGTTTTATTTGGAGCCTTAAATCTTGAAGATGTTACGATTAAATATGACAAAGCACTTGCTAATGAATACATCAAAAAAGGATATGTTTGCTTATTTAGTGGAGGCATTGGAAAACCAAGGTTTACCACAGATACTGCCGCAGCAACTAGAGCTATTGAAATCAAAGCTGATGCAATCTTAGCTGGTAAAAATGGAACTGATGGGGTTTATACAAGTGATCCTAACAAAGATAAAAACGCTAAATTTATTAAAGAAATGACATATTCAGATGTCATTAAATTAAATTTAAAAGTTATGGATTTAACAGCTATTGAGCTTTTAAAAAATACAAATATTGTTACACGTGTCTTTTCGATGGATAATATAAACAATTTCATTGAAGTAGCTAGTGGAAGCGATATTGGAACAACTATTAAGGAGTAAATTATGGATATTTTAGATGAAGCTAAGTTAAAAATGGGCAAATCAACTGAATCATTAGAGTCAAATTTAGCAACTTTAAGAACAGGTAGAGCAAATGCTGCATTATTAGAAAATTTATATTGTGACTATTATGGTGACAAGATGCTTGTTACACAAATTGCCGCAATTAAAGTTCCTGAACCAAAGCAATTATTAATTATCCCTTATGATCAAGGTGATATTAAAACAATTGTTGCTGCAATTAATTCTAGTGATATTGGAATTAATCCTATTGTTGATGGTAAACAAATTAGACTTACTTTGCCACCTTTAACTGAAGATAGAAGAAAACAATTAGCTAAGAAAGCTAAAACATATGGTGAAGAAGCTAAAGTTGCTATTAGAAATATTCGTAGAGACTTAATGGATGCTATTAAAAAAGATGAATCCTATACTGAAGATACAAAAAAGAAGGAAGAAGCAGATCTTCAAAAGATTACTGATGAAAGCATTAAAAAGGTAGATGCTATCGTAAAAGAAAAAGAAAATGAAATTCTTTCAATTTAAAAATGAAAAGTGATCATACAAAAGAAGATAAGAAATTAGAATCTGAAGAAGTCTTAACTAATGCTAAGCGTGAACATTATATGAATACACTTAATGTTGACGCTAAAGCATCAATGAAAAATAGAATTATTATTGGTGCTATTTTAATGTTAGTTACTATACCTTGCTTAGTTTTTGGCAACTATATTTTCGCATTATTGATATTAGTAGCTTCAATTATTTCTTGTCATGAAATCATTAATACACCTCAATCTTTAGAAAAAAGATTTAACATTATTTTATATGTTTTTGCATATATAATGATGGTATCTTTAATTTTCTGGATTATTTTTAAAAACAATATATTTGCTTTAGTTGAAAATCCAAATGATTTTTCATTCGATTTAACTAGAGATTTTGAAGGGCCAAGAATATCATTAACAGCATTTTTTATTTGCTGTGCTTTTTTCTTTTTTGCAGCTTTGTTAGATAAAAAATTTACAATGAACGATGCGTTCTATTTTATTGGAATGCTATTAATCGTTTCTGTTGGTTTCCAATCTATTTTATATTTGCGATATGTTCCTTTCTCATATAGTGGTCAATTAGTAGCTGAATCTACTAATGGATTTAGATATGGGCAATCTATGCTCATTATTTTCTTTATGTTACTTGGAACATGTTTAAATGATGTTGGTGCTTATTTTATTGGTGTTTTATTTGGGAAACATAAAATGTGTCCAAGAATTTCACCTAAAAAGACCTGGGAAGGATTTTTTGGTGGTGTAATTGTTTCTATTTTATCTACTATTATTTTTGGAGTAGTTACTGACGCATGTGGAGTACCAATGCTTCCTGGAGTTTTAGATACCGAACACTGGTATAACATTTTAATATTATCAATTTTAATTCCAATATTTGGAGTTTTTGGTGATTTGATCTTCTCTCAAATTAAAAGAAATTATAATATTAAAGATTTCGGTAAAGCCTTAAAAAGCCATGGTGGTGTATTAGATAGATTAGATTCGATTCTTATTGTTTCTATTGCAATGTCATTAGTAATTGAAATGATGGCTAATGGTTGGAGTATATTTAAGTAATTATGTATAATGTATTAATTTTTGGAGCAAGTGGTAGTATCGGAACTCAAACACTTGATGTTTTAAAAAGGCTAAACGAAGATTATAAACTTGTCGCTTTTACTATTGGTAATAGAGTTGAGTACGTTGATAAAATTTTAAATGATTTTAAAGATGTTAAGGCGATATGTTTAAAAAACGAAGAAGATGTTGAACTTTTTAAGAATAAATATCCAAATATTAATTTTTATGCAGGTTCTGCAGGTTTATTAGATATTTTAGATGATAAATCAATAAATATTGATATAGTTGTTAATGCCCTTACTGGCTTTGCTGGATTACTTCCAAGCATAAAAAGTTTATCTTTAAATAAGATTTTATGCCTTGCAAATAAGGAAAGTTTAGTTGTTGGCGGTGAGTTTATTACTAAGTTATTAAAAGAAGGTAAGGGAAGATTATACCCAATTGATAGTGAGCATGTTGCAATTGCTAAATGCTTATACAACAAAAATAAAAATGATATTGATAAAATATTAATTACTGCTAGTGGGGGTCCTTTTTTTGATACTCCAATTGATGAATTTAAAAATATTACAGTTGAAAAAGCATTAAATCATCCTACTTGGAAAATGGGTAAAAAAATTACAATTGATTCTTCAACTATGATGAATAAGGCTTTTGAAATTGTTGAAGCTTATTATTTATTTAACGTTGATGCTAATAAAATTGAACCTATTGTTGATAGACATAGCAAAGTTCATAGCATGGTTAAATATAAAAATGGAGATATTTATTTAAATGTTGGACCAAGTGATATGAGAATTCCGATTTATTACGCTTTAACTTTTGGAAAGTGTGATAAAGATAAATTTGATGATGTTGAGATAAACACATATTCAAATTATCACTTTTATCAAATGAATTATGAAAAATTTCCTTTAATTAATTATGGGAAATATATAATTCAAAAAAGAGGCAATTCAGGCGCTATTATTAATGCTGCAAATGAAGAATGCGTCTATGCCTTTTTAAATAAAAGGATTAATTATATTGATATAAAATCAATAATTGATAAAATAGTTGCTATGTATCAATTTATTGATAACCCATCATTAGATGATATATTACGTACTGACCATGAAGTCAGATTATTGGTAAATAAATTAATAGAAAGTAAATAAAGTATGAATTTTTTAAATGTGTATGTTGATGTTCTTGGAACAATATTATCATTAGTACTATTTTTTGTTGCTCTTGGTGTATTGGTGACAATTCATGAACTTGGCCATTTTATAGCAGCTAAATCTTTTAAAGTTTATTGTACTGATTTTTCCATTGGCTTTGGACCTAAAATTGTTAAAATTAAAAGAAAAAAAGGTGAGACAACGTATTCAATTGGTGTTTTACCACTTGGTGGATATGTTTCGATGCTTGGTGAAGAAGGTGAAAGTGACAATTTACCTGAAGGAGTTACTGTTCCAGCTTCAAGAACTTTAAATGGTATTAGTAGATGGAAGAGAGTCATTATTATGGCCGCTGGTATTACCATGAATTTTGTACTTGCATACATTATTTTTGTTATTTGCGCTAGTTGCTTTCCTCAAATACAAGTTAATGCTTATTATGATGTGAATCAAGAAGTTGCAAAAAATTATTTTACTGATGAAGGCGGTCAATTTTCTAATAATGATCAATTCCAAACAACATGGTTTACCTTAAAATCTACATCTAACGGAGAAAGAGTTTGGGAACAATATAATGAAGAAACTGATAAAAATGAAGTTAATGTAATTAGACTTCTTCATAAAGGATATATTGAATCAACAGTTAATCCTGGTAAAAAATATATAGCTACATTATCATATTCTTTCTCACAAGGTGTTAATGATACTGACATTACAAGAAATATTTATTTATATGAAACAAATCAAGACGCTTCTAATGATGAATATAATTTCCCTATCTTTGTAAATAATCAAATTGTAAGTTATGAATTTAAAGATGGTGATATTTTTAATTTGCCAGTAGTTTATTATAATGCATTAAATGAAAATGAAATTGTTAATAATGATGAAAATGTTGCTTATGAAAAAGAAAGTGAAAATAATGCATTAAAAACCTATAATGGTATTTTAAAACTTGTTGTTAAAGATGGACAATTTGAACAAGTTGGAATATCTTTCCATAAGTTTACTTATTGGAATGGGCTAAATTCGTTTAAAGTAGCTGGCGATTTATGGGTTGAATCAACAAGCTTAATTTCTAGTGCGTTAGGTAAGTTATTTGTTGGGCAAGGATGGGATCAACTTGGTGGTCCTTTAGCAATATTCACGCAAACTACAAGTATTTTAAAGAATAATCCATTTTATTTCTATCTTCAAACTTGGGGTGTTCTTAGCGTAAACTTAGCATTATTTAACCTTTTGCCATTCCCTGGACTTGATGGATGGCAAATACTAGTTGAAATTGTTGAAGGTGGAGTAAACTTAGTAAGAAAAGGCAACTATAAGTTATCTAAGAAAAATACACATAAAAAAGAAACTAGTGATCCAAATGAAAATAATATTATCGATTTATCTGATAATGAAGTAACTACAAATAAAAATGCTAATTTAACAATTGGCAAAAAAAGTAGTAAAGATGAATATCATGAATGGAAGATTCCTGCCAAAGTAAAAGGAATAATGAGTTATATTGGCTTAGGACTATTATTTTTATTAATGATATTTGTTATTATTAAAGATATTATGGGATTATTCTAATATGACTGATAAGATGATTAGATTCCTTAAATCTATAGGAATTGAGAATATAGATGATTTTGATATTGATTTTATAAGTTGTCAAAAGTCAAAAGTTGATAAAAACTTCTTTATCTTTAATGTCAAAAAAATTACTCCATGGAATTTTGGCATATTAGAAGAGTTTAAAAATGGTCTTTTAAATATTAAGACTTATAACTATTCTTTTTCATTTATATATCAAGATGAAATAACTTTAAATAGTCTAGAAAGCCTCATAGAAGATGCTTTTTTTAATTTATCTTATGAAAAACTAAACTGTGAATTTTCCTTAAATAATTCAACTTTGCAATTAACTTTTACAAATAAAAATAATTACGAATTATTTACAAAGAAAAAAGCTGATTTGGATTCTTTACTTAGATTTATTAATTATAATTACTCTATTAATGTAATTTTAAATGAAACTGCTACTGAAGAAGAACCAAAAATTGATATGGCTCAAGAGATTAAAAATGAAGAAGATGCTGCTCAAGCAGATGCTTTAAAGCGTGAAACTGAAAACTATAAACTTATGCTTGAGGAAAGACGTCACCAAGATTTATTTAAAAGAGGTGGCTATCAATATTTTGAAATTGAGAATATTGATAGTAATTCTGGTGCTGTTGATTTTAATGGGTATATATTTGAAGTAGATGTTAAAGATAGTAGAAGTGGCAAGAAAATTGCAAAAGTAGGTGTTGCTAATGAGAAGACTACCTCTGCAATTTATGTCACAATTATTGAAAATAAAACATCGTTAAAAGCTGAATCTTTTTCAGATTTAAAATTAGGAACAAATATTCGTATTAAAGGTCGAGTTGATTTAGATAGATATAAAAAAGACATTTTTGTAATGTGCCATTATTTTTATATTTTACCTGAAAGCGAACTTAGAGATGACACTGCACCTGATAAAAGGGTTGAACTTCATTTACATACTAAAATGAGTGAAATGGACGCTGTCACTACAATTACAGATTATTGTAAACTTGCTAAACACATGGGTCATAAAGCCATTGCTGTGACTGATCATGGTGTTGTTCAAGCATTCCCAGAAGCACAAACTGCAGCAAAAAAATATGGTTTAAAAATGCTTTATGGTTGTGAATTATATTTAATTGATGATTATCTTTATGGTGCAAAAAAGCCTTCAGATATTACCTTAAAAGATGCAACGTATGTTTGCTTCGACTTAGAAAGTACAGGCTTAAGCATTAAATATGATCGTATTACTGAATTTGGTGCGGTCAAAATTAGAAATGGTTTAGTCGTTGATAGACTAGATATTTTAATCAATCCTGAGATGCATATTCCTGATAAAATTGCTGAAAAGACTAAAATTGATGATAATTTAGTAAAAGACAAGAATCCTATTAGAGTAGAACTTCCTAGAATTTTAGAGTTTATGAAGGATACCATTATTGTTTCCCATAACATTGAATTCGACTATAACATGTTAAATGAAGCTATGGTTAGGGATGGGTTTGGGAAACTTACTTTACCAGCAATTGATACTTTAGCCTTAAGTAGATATTTATTTCCAGAAGCTGCTTATCACTCTTTAGGCAGCTTATGTAAAAGATATGAAATAAATTATGATGCAGATAGCGCACATAGAGCTGATTACGATGCTGAAGTATTAGCGAATTGTTGGCTTTCAATGCGTACAGTTTTAACAAAAAACAATGCAAATCTCAAACATAAAGATTTATATCAATTAGAAATTGACAAAAAAGCATTAAAACATTTAAGAAATTTATACCATGCTACTGTTTTATGTAAGAATAGAGCTGGACTTAAAGATTTATACAAAATTGTTTCGTTCTCTCACGTTGACTATATGGGTTCAAGACCTTTGGTTCCTAAGAGCTTATTAAAGAAATATCGTTCCAACTTACTTGTTGGAAGTGCTTGCTTTAATAGTGAAGTATTTTACTCTTCAACAAATAGAAATATGGAAGCATTAAGTGAAGCAATTTCACATTATGACTTCATTGAAATTCAACCACTTGAGAATTATTCATATTTAGTAAATATGGATGTTATACCTAGTGAAGACATGTTAAAAAGATATTTATTAGATATAATTAATGAAGCAAAAAAGCAAAATAAAATTATTGTTGCCACAGGAGATTGTCACTATAGAGATCCTAAAGATAAATGTTTTAGAGATGTTTATATCTCTAATCAAGCAGTTGGAGGCGTTTACCATCCTTTAATGCCATTTAATAGAATTAAAGCTCAAGAAGAAGATAATTATTTCTTTGAAAATCCAGACCAACACTTTAGATCGACTGATGAAATGCTTAAATGCTTTGCGTGGTTAGGTGAAAAAGATGCATATGATTTTGTAATTAAAAATACAAATTATATTGCTGACCAATGTGAAGAGATAATTCCAATTCCTGATAAATTATTTACACCTACAATTGATAACTGTGAAAATTTATTAAAAGATCTTTGCTTTAACACTGCAAAAAATTTATATGGTGATATTTTTAACACTAACGATGAAGCAAAAATATTTATTAGAAAAAGATTAGAAACAGAACTTGATGGTATTATTTCTAATGGATTCTCTGTTATTTATTATATTGCTCATGAGCTTGTTAAAAAGAGTAATGATGATGGTTATTTAGTTGGCTCAAGAGGAAGTGTTGGCTCATCTTTTGCAGCTACGATGGCAGGTATTACGGAAGTTAACGCATTGCCACCTCATTATCGTTGCCCACACTGTAAAAAAGTTATTTTCTACAAAGGTGACGATATAAAAAGTGGATATGATTTGCCAGAAATGTATTGTCCAGATTGTGGAACAAAAATGATTAGTGATGGACAAAATATTCCATTCCAAACATTCTTAGGATTCCAAGCAGAAAAAGTTCCTGATATTGATTTAAACTTCCCAACAGACTATCAAGCTACAGCTCACCAATACACAAAAGTTTTATTAGGCGCTGATAAAGTTTATAGAGCAGGTACTATTTCAGCTGTTCAATTTAAGACTGCATATGGCTATGTTAGAAAATATTTTGAAATGCATAAGGTAGACTTAAATAATGTTAGAAATGCTTTGATTGCTGGATTAGCTTATGGATGTCAAGATGTCAAAAGAACTACTGGTCAACATCCAGGTGGTATTGTTGTTATTCCTCGTGATTATGATGTTTACGACTTTACACCTGTACAATATCCAGCAGGAGATGTTGAAGCAGCTTGGAAAACAACTCACTTCGATTTCCATTCAATTCACGATACTATTTTAAAACTTGATATGCTTGGACACGTTGACCCACAAGCTTTAAAAATGATGAGTGATTTAACTAAAATTGACTGCAGAACCTTACCATTTAATGATAAAAAGGTTTTATCATTATTCTCTAGTGATGAGGCATTAGGCATAAGACATAAATATATGGAACCAGATAATGGTGCGATTGGTTTACCTGAATTTGGTACTAACTTTGTTAGACAAATGCTAAGAGAAACAAAACCAAAAACATTTAGTGATCTTTTAATTATTAGTGGTCTTTCTCATGGTACAGACGTTTGGACAAACAATGCTCAAGATATTATTAAAGCTGGTCAAGCAGATTTAAGAGGTGTTATTGGATGTAGAGATGATATTATGTCTTATTTAATTTCTAAAGGAATCCCTGGACATGATTCATTCGTTATTATGGAAGCTGTAAGAAAAGGTAAAAAATTAAAACCTGAATGGGAAGAACTTATGAAACAACATGGTGTCCCTGATTATTACATTGATTCTTGTAATAAAATTAAATACCTTTTCCCTAAAGGACATGCTTGCGCTTATGTTATGATGGCTTTAAGAGTTGGCTACTATAAAATCTATTATCCATTAGCTTATTATGCAACATTCTTTACATTAAGATGTGAACAATATGATATTGGTTCAATGATTAAAGGCATTGACGGCATACATGCTAAGTTACAGGAATATGATCAAAGAAAAAAATCTAATAATCCTGAATTAGCACTTTCAAATAAAGAAGAAGAAATCGAAAAAACGTTAGTTGTCGCTCTAGAAATGGCTGAAAGAGGTTATATTTTTGAAAATATTGATGTTGAAAAGAGCGACGGAACAAAGTTTATAGTTGATGAGAAAAATAAAGGACTTATTCCTCCATTTAGGGTTATAGATGGCTTCGGAGAAAAAGCAGCTGAGGTATTAATTGAAGCTAGAAATGAAAAACCATTCACATCTAAAGAAGACCTTCAAAAAAGAGGTAAAGTAAGTGCTGCAACAATTAAAGCATTAGAAAAAATTCATGCTTTAGATAATTTAAAAGAAGATGATAATATTTCTCTCTTTGACTTTAATTTTTAACCTTTAATATTTATAATAATTAAGTCATTACTTAAGCCCCAGTAGCTCAGCGGATAGAGCAGCAGTTTCCTAAACTGTTGGTCGCAAGTTCAATTCTTGTCTGGGGCTCCATGACTGATAAATTTTCCTCTAATATTCACTATTAGAGGTTTTTTATTAAATAAAGCCATGTTTTGCATGGTTTTTGACTAAAGTAACTTAAATATTATTATATAAATAAATAATAAAGATTTAGTAAATTTTGGTTTTTTGGAACTTTTTAGGTTGAAAGTAAATCTTCATAATTTTAAAATCTTATTATGAAAAGGAAAATAGTATGAAAAAGAAACTGTCAAAAAAAGAATTATATTGGATTCTTTATGATGTAGGAAATTCTGCTTTTACGATGGTTTCTGTCTCGTTATTTGCATTATTTTTTACAAATTTAACAGATTTAGCTGGAATTAGTTCTCATAATTCTGATGCTTATTGGAGTTATGCAGCTAGTATTATCACTATTATTGCTGTTTTAATTGGACCATTTATTGGAACAATAAGTGATAATAGAGGATTTAAAAAGCCATTGTTTTTAATGATGACACTAGTAGGTGTCATAGGTTGTATCTTGCTTGGTATACCTATGAATTATGTTGGCTGGCTCGTGTTATTCGTAATTACTAAAGTTGGATATAATGGTGCTTTAATGATTTATGACTCAATGTTAGTTGACACTACAACAGAAGATAGATCAGATAAAATTTCAGCGTTAGGATATGCTTTTGGTTATATTGGGAGTTTAGTTCCATTTGTCGCAGGCATTGCTATCACAGCATTTGGTTTCCAAAATTATCAAGATCCATTAAACCCAGGTGCAACTGGTATGGACGCTTCCTTAGCTTGTCCATGGGGATATTTAATTTGCTTTACTATTAATGCTTTATGGTGGTTAGCCTTTACAATACCCCTATTAAAAAGTTATAAGCAAAATTATTTTGTTAGAATTGAAACAACTGAAAATAGTGGCAAAGTGAAAAATACCTTTAAAGCAATTGGAAGTTCTTATAAAAGAGTATGGGAAATGTTTAAATATGCTAAAAAGAATTTAGGTATTTTCTTATTCTTAATTGCTTTCTTCTTATATATTGATGGTGTTTATTCAATAATTGAACTTGCTATAAAAGTTGCTGAAGGTTTTGGTGTAGATCAAGTATCAGCATTAATAGCCTTAATTGTAGTACAAGTAATTGCTTGTCCATGTGCTATTGGAATAAGTTATTTAGCTAAAAAGTTTGGAACTGAGTTGATGATATTTGTTTCAATTATTGGTTATCTATTTATTACTTTATATGCAATATTTATTACAAATAATGTAATGTTCTGGGTTTTAGCGATTGCTGTAGGTATGTTCCAAGGTGGGATACAATCTTTATCAAGAAGTTACTTTACACAAATTATTCCTAAAAATAAGTCTGGCGAACTATTTTCACTTTTCGATGCGTTCGGCAAAGGAGCAAGTTTTATTGGCACATTACTCTTTGGTATAATTTCTCAAGCAACAGAAAGCAGCAACCTTGGTATTATTCCATTATCATGTTTAGTTTTTGCTGGAGGTATTGTATTTATTTATTCTGTTAGAGTTAATAGAAAAAATAAAGCAAAACTTGATGAAATTAATAAAAAGATTAATGAAGATTTAAATATTAGCGAAGCAACATTTGAGGATTAAAAAAGGTCACCTAATTGGTGGCCTTTTTGGTATAAATTAAATCAAAGTAGTGCATCTCTTCATTAAACTTAATTCCATCATGATTAATGCCTTTAAATAAATCTTGAAGTTCCTTTTCATCAATTCCTTCTTTAAAAGCTCTGTCAAATAGATTTAAGCCGTGTAATAAATCATCTCTTGCTTTGTCCATTAGTTGATAGAATGTATCGCTACCTCTAGAAGCGTTAGTGACTACATCTTTCCGTTCTTTTTTATTTGAATTTAAGTAATCAATGCTTAAATCAATATCTTTATATTTTGGATGAGACATCGCATTAATCGTGTTAGTAGGTAAAAATTTATTTATTAATTTTTTACGAAGACCAAAAAATTTTGAATTTATGAGGCGACTAACAGTTAACATAGTTTTAACACTTGAAAAATATGATTTTTCATTAAGACTTTTTTTATTAAAATGTTTACTTAATTCAAACATCATTTTTGATACAATTTTTAAATCTTTTCTATGACACTTCAAAATCTTTTTGTATGATGGATGATCTTTAAATTCTTTTTCTAATAAGACGTCAACAGTTGTTTCAAAATTAGAATGATAGAAAGAATATATTGTTTTACCTAAAGGGAAGCCAGTCTTATAAAATATGTAAGGATGACATGTTCTATCTAAAATGTAATGTGACAAAAGACCTTTTATAAATGGAATTAAGACATTTTTATCTTTTTCATTTTCTTTTTTATTTGCATATTCAATTAAAAAAGAAAAATATGTGTATGGATCAATTTCGTGAAGAAAAGTTCCAAATTCTCTAACGTCTTTAATGTTTGATTTAAATGGGGTGGTATATCCATAATAAAAGAAAGGATCTGGTCCTTGAGATGCTAAATAAAATAAATCTTGTTGAGTTTTTATATATTGTTTTGAAAACTCGTAATGTGTGATTAAACTAGGCATATTTTTATTATAAACTATAAATGAATTTTTAAAATATGTAAAAAAGATAGTGTTGGAAAAAAACTAAAAATTTTTTCCAAATGTTAAATCAAAAAATAAAAAAAGCCGATATAATCGACTATATTTTTTCACTGGTGGAGCTTATCGGAAACATTATTTTGTTAATCACAATTTTTATTAGTAAAAATTGTTTATCAAAAGTATAAATACAGGCAATAATTTTAAAATTTTTATAAAATTTTATTTTTTTCTAAATTTGTCCTAATAATTTTTAAATTAGATTCGATATCTTTTATTCGTTCAATATTGTTTCTTTTTACTCTTCTCTTAACTAAAAAATCTAAGGTAACATCATAAAAATCAGCAAGTATTAAAGCTTTGTCGATTGTAATAAAAGTATTTGATAATTCATATGAGCTGTATTGTTGTTGACTTATTCCTAAAATTTTAGCGACTTCTTTTTGAGTTAAATTATGAGTCTTTCTTAAATGCTTAAGATTATTTTTCATTGTGTTTCCTCTTAGAATCGAGCAGACCATATTTTTTGTATATTTTGTTAATCGCTTTTTGATGAAACGCAAGAGCTTCTTTGTCTTCATCTGAAATTAACAAATTTTTTGACTCAATTACTGAAACAAAAAAATAATCCATTGGAATATGCAAAATTTTAGAAATATCATATAACGCCTTATAATCAGGTTCATGAACGCCACGAGCCCGATTTGAAAGAGTCGCATATTGAATGTTTAATTTTTTAGCGATTTCTTTTAGAGTAAAACCATTTTCATGGATGCGCTGCTTTAAATAGATTTTCATTTAAACCACCTTAAGAATTTTGGCATGAAGCTTTGAATTCTATTCATATTTTTTAAAAATTTCATTTATCCTTTTTTGAATTGCTTTTAGCTCGTTAAAATCTTTCAGCGAAATAGAAATGAGTTTTTTGTTCTCAACATTTAAAAGCTCATCTACAGTGACATTCAAATAATTTGCTATATCGACAATTGTTTTATAATTAGGTTCACGTGTTCCAGCAGAATATCTTTGCAAGCTCCTATAAGAAATATTTAAATTTTTGCTTATATCTTTGAGTGTAATATTTTTTTGTTTTGCAATTTCTTTGATTTTATTTTTCATACTTTAGTCATGCTTATATTTAGCTAATATTCGTTGAATTTCTCGTTGATGATAGTCGATTAAATTATAGTCATCATGGTTCATTTCGATATTTAAATTATTTGGTTCATCAAAAAAAATACTAACTGATACATTAAAAAAATTTGCTATTTTTTTAAGCGTATCAAAATCAGGCTCACTTGTTCCGCTGACATATCCACTCACTGTTGATTCAGCTAAATTTAAGTTTTTTGCCAAAGATCTTTGCGTTACTTTTTTGCTTTCTAATAACTTTTTTAAAACTTCATTGAACACAATTTGATAATAAAATAATTTCACGGAACTTGAAAAAAATATTGCGAATAATTCATGATAATTGTATTTTATAATTGTAAACTTCGAGAATCTTGAAACTAATATCTAGTTCAATTCTTAGTGTTTAAGGCAATTTAATCTTCGTACCCCTAGAGAAGAGCAAAAAGGCTTCCTTGGAGCAAATTTGCTTAAAAAACTATTCAAGGACGATCCAGGACAGTTTATGGGCTGGCTTTACTGGAATCGATAGCCGACAGCTCGCCTTAACGTCATCATTCATTAATTAAATCCTTAATTGTCCTACATACATATATGTATGTAGTCCACTTTAATTAAGGTTTTAGTTAATAATTGAGCGCACTAGTAAAGCGTAGTGTGCGCGGAGTTTAATTAAAGCATTAATTAAGCGGATTAAGTTTAATTGCTAAAACAATGCTTTAATTAAATGACTGACAATTGGCGCGCCCGTGATCGTTTTTAACCAGAAATGGTTTTTATAGAGGTGGACAACATGAAAAAGAAAAGTAACAAAGTAGTCGTAGTATTAGCGTCAGCAATTGCAATTTTAGCTGTTGCCGGAGTTGCCGGAACTATTGGATTTTATGGCAATGAACAAGGATGGTTTACTCAAGTAGACCCTGATTTCAAAGATGTAAAAATTGAGTCAAAATCCTTTGAGTATGATGGCGCAAAGAAGGAACTTGAAATAATTGTCCCTGATGGAGCTACATACGAAGTCGTAATTAAAAATTCTAACGGTGAAGTAGTTAACGAATGTGTCAATGTTGGAACATATACTTACGAAGTAAAAGTTAAAGTTAACGACAAGACAAAAGATTATACTGCAACTTTGACAATTGTAGAATCAAGTGATTCAGAGCTTGCTGCATCTAATTTACACCAGATTCAAATGCAAAAAGTAAATGCTACAGAATATAAACTAATTGCTACAATAGAACCTGCAACAGCAACCAACCAAGAACTTGATTGGAGTATTGCTTTTATCGACAGTAGTGGATGGGCAAGCGGGAAGACAGTAACTGATTATGTTACTTTAACTCCATCTGGAAAAGAAGCAACTATAAGAATGGCACAACGTTTTTCAAAACAAATTAAGGTAACTGCTACAACCAAAGATGGAACTAACTTATCAGCTTCATGTACTGTTGATTGTAGAAAGATAGTTAACTCAGTCGATGTTACTTTTAATGCAGATGCTTTAGACACGTCTGCGGCTGGAAGCGATAAGTCTGTAAAGTTTGATGAATCACAGAAAAGAATGTATTTAAACACAAGTTCTTTATATGAAAATTTTATAAATTCAATCACCCTTTCTGAAGTTTTGACAGGTCAAATAAATTATAGCGAAGGTACTGTTGATTATTCAGGATCTACAGATGCAACATTTACAGCAAAATGGGATAGTAGTTATTTATCTGCTGAAAACGCTGAAGCAATTGGCGAATGGCTTTCATACATTGATCCAGACTATGTTGCTGGGGATAGAATTGAAATGGATCTAGCCTATGCTGCAGACGAAGTAAAAACTATGCTCGACACTTATGCACCAAGCGCTTCTGTCGGAACATATATACCAATTTTAGACATTACAAGAAATCAATGTGGTAAAACATATGATTTTACTTTTGGATTAATGGTTGACAACACATTTGTTTCTGAAATAACTTTAGATGAATCTAATATTATCTTTGAGTGAGTGAAAAAATGAAAAGCGAGAAAACGAAAAAAATATTAAAAATAGTGGTAGTTGTTATCTTTATTCTTTTCGTTGTCGCTATTATTGCTTTGATTATTAATTCAATCAAGGTTATAGATGGAACGCCTATTCGTGAAATAACTTTAGATGAAAGTGGAGTAGTTTTTGATTAATGAGAAAAAGCTTTAAAAATTTTAGTTTTTATATTCTTATTGCGGGAGCAACTATGCTATTAACTAGTTGCTCCTCCTCCTTTTCGTTCGTTAAAAAAACAAGTGAAATTGATCATACAAAATTATTGATTGGAAGTTATCCAACTATTGAAAGTGATGTTGCTGGTAAATTTGAAAATGTCATGTACTTACATTTCTATTCAAGCAATGAAAATTATGATACTGATAATTATTCTAATTATGATAAGGCGATAAATTTGACTGAAAGTCCTTTAGTCAAAATAGACGATACAATTACAGACGATAATGGCAATGTTTTAACCTTTTACGATGTTTCAAATATTTTTCAAAATCTAACAAATTATGAAAATATAGATGATTATTTTTCTGATGGAAATAAATTAGATGTCTTTTTTTCTTATGGGCAAATTGAAGATGGTACATATATTACTCTTCGTACATCATTAGCTGAATCTGGTTATTACTTTTTTTCGACAATCAGTACAACTCCAGAAGACAACGAAAGAAAGCAACCTCAATATACGCATGCGAGAATTTATTGTGAAAAAATATATTTTTTCAATCCTTTGACAGGTAAATATGAGGAATCATTATGATAAAGATTCTTAACGCTTTAACAACTCTATTTTGCTTAATGAACGCTCAACCAGTCTTAAAACAGGGTGCTATTTTTGCAATGGAAAATGCGCCAACGCTTAATACTACAATTGACTTTAATAAAGTAAATGTGAGCTATGATTTGAGATTGTTGTTTGGCGACAAGGATAGCGATGGAAAAATTTCATCTTACGAATATTTAAATTATAACTTTGATGATTGCTTATTAGCAGAAAATGAAGCTTTTAAATTTCTTGCAATGAAGCCTAACAATAATGATTTATATTTTTATTTTTCAACAAACTATTTAATTGATAATCAAACTTTGTATACGACAATTGATTTTTCTACAAATTTTGATGTAGATAAAAATGAATATGTTAATGGGACAAAAATTATAGCTTTAACTAATGCTGGCGATAAGCTTAATTACTATTATTATAAAAATAACTATTTTTATAAGTTTGTTTTAAAAAATGTTAGAAGTGATTATAGTTCTATTGCAGATGGTGATGTATTAAGGGCAAAGTTATATAATTTTGAATTTTTAAATGCTGATGGTACTAAGAGATTATTTGCGATTGATGAAGAACCTGAATTAATTTATCCAAAAGGTACTGACTGGCTTGATGGTAATTTTTATTACTTTGAAAACAATACATATACTTATGAAGCAAAATTAGTTATGTGTTTAGGAGTACTTGAAGCAGAGGATTATTTCCCTAAAATTTTTGGTTTTTCTTATGGTGAGACTGCTAAAGATACTACCGTAAAAGAAGCTCAAGAATTAACGTATTTATTAGTAAAATTTGATGATAGGTTAGATCTCTCAGATCTTATTTCTGTCAATGTTCAATATTTAAAAGCACAATATGAATATGTTAGATATGCACCAGTTTCATCAACAGAAGAATCAATTATATGGACTTATCATGAGGACAAATCAGATTCTTATGGTGATATTTATTGCGGTTTATATGAATCTGATTTAGGAAATTTAAGTCAGGGAGTCTCAGCAAACGGCAAAAGAACAAATTTAATTGATTATAACGAAGATGTAAAAATTTTCTCAGCAGAGGGAACAACAGAAACACTTAACTTAAATTATGATAATTATGAGTCGTTAACCGATAATTCAGGAGTAAAAAAAGATGAACAATCAGGATCCATCGTAAGACACTACTATAATCCTGATCTAAATTCTCTTTATAACGGTTTTCAAAATTTTAAAGTGCTTAATAATGGTGAATTATATAAAAAGACAATATATTCTGATTACGATAAAGAAAATTATACTTACAAACAAGAAAATAACTTAAGCTCTGCGTGGGGCCATTATCCTTATTTAAGAGAATATACTTTTGAACCAATTGTTAATCTAAATACCTATAATCAAGAATATAATTCTGATGATTTTAAATTAAGTAGAGAATTTTTTGACTCCTGTAAAGAAGATTATCAATTTGCAATCATGATTGACGGGGCTAATAGTGATGAATACTGTAAACGAACTGTGGTTGATGATGGCGTAATAAATGTTTACTCATCGCATCAAAGTGATACTTATAATCAGTACGAATCCTTAATTAAAAGAGTTACAACTTGCCATGAAATTTATGGTGCAACAATTTTGCAAGCTACTGCAAGACAAAATAATGGTCAAAAAATAACATTTAATTGCCTAGGTGATCCTACATATTTGTCATATATTTCATTCTCAGGATATGCGGCGCCAACTTTATATGATTATTTTATTAATGATGCTAGCAATTTTTTTAATGATTTGTTAAACAATCCAATAGTTAAAGCAATTATGATTATTTTAGGTTTGATAGTTATTGCATTTATTATAGGACTACTTGTAAAACTGATTAAATTTATAATTAAGCTAATTAAAGGAAAGTAATTAGAAATATGAAAGCCAGTGTTAAGTTATTAATAATAATATTTTCTTTAGCATTTATTACGTGGATTCTTTCATATTTTTTAAGTCCATTTTTTTCTATTAGTCAATCAATTGATATAAGCGCTTTAAGCTTAATAAATAAAGAGTTTTATGATAAAAGTTTTAATTTCGGTTTAAAGTTTTCTGAAGACAATAAATTACATGTTTTACAATCAGTTAATAATAAAAATTCTGATTTCCTTTATAAATTTCAGTTAGATGAGGGCATAGTTAGAGTCAGTAATGATTATACCTTTGTTTTTATTGGTGATGATAAATTAATATATCTTCAAAAAAATATTTTTTTATGGGAGTATCACCATGAAAATAAATAAGTTAAAATTTAATAGAATCGCACAAATAAATATCATTCTGATATTATTTATGTTTATATTGCTAACGAGCTTAAAATATGAAGCGTATATTCGTATTGTATACTCTCTGTATTTTCTTTTTAATTCAATAATATATTATTTTGCATGCTTAATTGGCTTACATCCAACTCCAAAATTTATAACGTGGGAATATTGCTATACAAACAACTTTGGAATAAAATTTTTACCATCAAATTTTAATAATGTTATTGAATATTTAAAAGCTGAATTTTTGACAATTTTTAATTATGATTATTTTATTTTAAAAATTGATTTTATTTACAATGTAACTCTTTATTTAAATGTAATAATTTTTGCAATTATTATAGTAATAATGAGTGTTGTGTTAGTTTCCTTATCAACACAAACAAAAAAAGATCCAGGACTAGTTAGTAAAACTAAAGGGTTATTGCGATTCGAAAAGTTTTCAAACACCAAATTATTAAAAATTAAGAATTTTTTTAAAGAGTATTTTAAATACAACAAAGAACATAGATTTTATTTTATAGTGTTATTAATGATTGTGCTTTTTTACTTTAATATTATGGCCCTGATAATTGATATAATAGCTTTTATTTTTCTTGCTTTAGGAAATGTTATTTTGATTCCTGTAGTCTTTTATTATTTTGTTTTGAGCGTGTTTTCGACTTTAAACTATTCTTTTAAAGGCATACCAGCATTTATTATTCTTTTCCTGGCTTTCATAATTTTAATAATTTTATGCTGGAAGCACGCTCAAAAGAAAATAGATAATCTAAGAAAGAAAAATGAAAATTTTATAGAAAAAAGAACTGATGTAACAGTTTTAGTTGTGGGAGAAATGAACACCGGAAAGGATTCATTCTGCACACAAGCTGTTATGACAACTCAACGTATTTTTAAGAAAAAATTAGAAGAAATATTAATAGACTATCGTAATATTTTTTATAAATTTGATTTTAAAGAATATGAAAACTATATCGATGAAGCAAAAAAGAAAAAATGGATAACATTATCTCTTCAAATAAAGTTATTATTTTTAAAAATAAAAGCTTTATACAATAACGAAGAAGATGTAGTTAAAAGAGAAAGTGAAATAGATAGACTTTTAAAACTTTATAATTTTCCTAAAAAATTTATTTACGATAGAAATACATTGTTTAATGGTAGTGAGCCAATTTCCATTTTGGATATGTTAAGCGAGTATGGACAAGCTTATTATTTGTTCAATAATGAAGATCCAAATGTATATTCAAATATTAGTTTAAGACTTAGCTATAAAAGAGAAAATTCTGAATATTTTCCATCGTTTGATTTTGATATTTTTAAAGAAAACAATACAAGAAATTTTTATGATAGATCTCATTTTTCAAAAATTTGGAATCAGGATACTTTTAGACTTGGAATGAGGTTTGATGAATTATCAGGATTAAGTGATTGCGGAATCTATGATTTATCAGAACTTGGCAAAGAACGTGGCAATCAATTTACTAATTCAGGAAAAGATAAATCTGATAGATTCCCTAATCAGAAAAATGATGAATATAATAAATTTATCAAGCTTATTAGACACACATATACGATAAGATATTTTCCTTTTATTAAGGTGTTTGCAAATGATCAAAGAATTGGCTCAATTAATGCCGATCTTCTTGAAATTTTTGGCACAGTTATAAAATTAAAGCCTGTTAAAAAAATAAAAAATTCTTTCCCATTTTATACACTAATAATAAAGCCATTTCTAGATGCTTTTATTAATGCAACAAACACAATTTCAAGATCTTTTATCAGTACAAGAAATTATATTTCGATTTTTAATAGATTTAATGCTTTTATAAATCATAATGTTTATTTATTAAGGTCAAAAATAGAATCTAATTTTAATTACAAAAAAGTTGATATGAAGATAATTACAAGTGGTAATGAAGAGCAAAATGTAAAAGATTTTTTCATAATCTATAAAGAAGCTTACGCAGGAAATTATGCTACTGATTGTTACTTTAGATTTTTCGAACCTTTAATTTTGAAGAAAGATAAACGTGAATTTGATTCAGGCGTTTATAGAGCAAAATATGCTACTCTCGAAGACTTTGAAAAACAAAATTCTTTATTAGTTAAAGATATTGAAACATGTCCAGCTTTTAATCCAGAATTAAGCGAAAGTGAATATGATAATAAATATCTGGACATAATAAAAGATGCGTGTAAAAGCTATCCTGAAATATCCTTGAAAGACATATATGCAAACTTATCAAGAAAGTATGGCAAAGAATTTAAAAATTATAAATTTTTTACTAAATATGTTAACAAAAAGAAAATTGTTGATACAAAAAAGAAAAAGAGATTAATTTAATGAGATATAAAGAGGTGTCTTATGGGTGCAAATGTTTATTATGATTCAAAATATAAAAGGTGGTATATTAAAAACTATTGCCATCGTTGCAATCACACAATTATTTTGGACGAAAATAAAAACTATTTTAAGACTAAAAAAAGTGCTTTGGATTATATCTATCGCAATAAAGATTTTTTAAATTATGGCGATAAGCAAAATTCATCTAATAAAAATATTTTTAATAATTTTTTAGACGAATTAAAAATAAGAGTAAAAGATAGTACCTTCAATTCTTATTATTCAAAGTTTGTTAATTATACTATGCTATTTTTTGATAATAAAAAAATAAATAAGTTTTCTAATAAGGACTTGATTGCAATTTCTACCAGAATTAATAATTTAAATCTATCTAAAAGATCAATAAGCAAAATTTTATATGTAACACGTGAGTTTGTTCATTACTTAAATAATAATCATATCGTTAAATTAAATGCATCACTGATTACAATAAATAAAAATATTTTTGAAGAGCGAAAAATAATGAATTATTATTCTCTTGATGACTTTGAAAAATTTATTTCTTGTGCGGAAAGTAATAGAGAAATATTAATCTTTAAGTTGCTATTCTATTATGGACTTAGAATTGGAGAATTAAGAGGTCTAATGTACAAAGATATCGATTTTAATAACGATATTTTATATATAAGACGTTCTATTAATTGCAAGAATATTGATCATATTACAAAAATTAATTCATTAAAAACAAAATCTTCTAACAGATATTATCCTCTGCTTCCAGATGTAAAAATTATTAATTAATTTGAGACGAAGTAATGATATTAATGAGTTTGTATTTTCAAATGCAAAAAATAAAAAAGATCTTACAAATGTTAAATGCTTAATTGGCGAATCTAGTATTAGAAGAATGAACGAAACAACTGCAAGTAAAGCTCACTTACATCATATTAGATTACATGATTTTCGCCATAGCTGTGCTATTTTCTTAGTTCAAAACGGCTTTGAAATTACGAGAATTTCAAATTGGCTAGGTCATGCTTCGCCTAGCATAACAGCTGATTTTTATCTTAGGTATAAGGATCGTAATAAAAATGAAATAGGCGATTATATATCTAATAAAATCAAATTAAATGAATAATATTATTGTAAATATATAGGACATGCCCTATAATGATACTTGAAAGGAGGCATGTAAAATAGGTACCGCACAAACGAAAGCGTCAATTAAATATCGTAGAAAAACATATCGTGTTTTCCAATTAAAACTAAGGTATGATTCTGATAAAGATTTAATAGAATTTTTAGAGTCTAAAGAGTCTATTAATTCTTATTTGAAGAAGTTGATAACTGACGACAAAAACAAATAAAAAAAGTTAGCAGTCCATCCTATAGCATTAATAAACTACTAACTATGCATGACATAATTGTCATGTATAAATTTTATCAAATAAATAGAGGATTTTAAAGTATGATTAAGATTTATACAAAGTTAAAAAGAAATTACAAAATCAATAATATTATAGAGGTATTTATATGGTAAGTAAGAAAAATTATTACTACTTTTGGCAATACACTCTAGATTTTTTGGCAGTAGGAACACTAAAGAGCATGATTGCCGATTATAATAAAAAAGAGAAATATCTTGGCTATTTTATGAAGTGCTTATATGAAGATTTAATTACTTATGTAATTAATGATTTAGGTAAGATTCCTACAATAAAAAATAATAAGATATTTACAATTGATGAAGAAAAAATGCAAATAATTTTATCTGTGGATCAAAAAACTTGCTCTGAATTTGTAGACGCAATTATCAAATATGATCTTGTTATATTTGACAGTGCTAAAGAAAGCTATTATTTAAAAAATATTGAAAGATTTATAGGATCTAATAAGACTTATAAGAGGTCAATTAAAGAAAAAAATACAGATGCAGTAGTTTCAGCTACAATGAAGCAAAAAAGAATGTTTGCTATCTTGAAAAACTATGGATATACAGGCACTTTGGAACAATTTACATCTGGATCTGATAGAGATACAGTCAAAGCGTTTATTGAAGCAACAATGAACTCTAATATTAATTTAAAAGAGTTTTTTAAAAGTGGATTAACGAAAGAAGATTATTTATCTCTTGGAATTGACCCAAAGTTATTTAATGGAAAGATTATTGACTAGGTTTGATTATGTTAATTATGCATAGTAGCAAAACATTAACGGATTTAAAAAAATATAATGTTAATGAAGATGTCCTTAATGTTGCATTAAATCTTTATGAAATAAAATTGAAACTGAGAAAAACGAAAGATTTCTTTGATGACCTAAATATAGATATTAAAGAAACTATCCAGTTATTAAGAGTTTTAAAAAAAGTATATTCTATAAATCGCATTCGTATTAATAAAGCAATAAAAAGCAGTACGATACTTGGAATTGATTATTGTCAAAATGATGAGCTTAATAATTTTATAAAAGAGGAAATGGATATAATTGCTATATCATCAAATGTAATAAGCATATTAAAAGATTTATTCAGTGATTTAAATATTATTAATGATCAGATTTTTTATTAAGTTAGCTAGTCGATAAAACTTATTATTTTTAAAAAAATACCTGCAAAAAGGTATTTTTTTTACTAAAAATTACATATTTAAAGTTATATTAAAAATCGAGCTCTAACATGATTTAAAAATAAAGTCAAGGTTCGAGATATGGTCGAAAAATGTCTCCCAACATATGTTATAGCTTTATAAATTATAACTTTTGTTTTTATTGTTGTTGAAATATTAATGTTATGACTTTAGGAATAACATTGTTTATCTTTTTCTTTATCTATTTCTTTTTCTTCCTCTTAGTCCCCTTCCTTTTCTCTTATGAATTAATAAAGATAATATGAAAATAGTTTCTAATGAGCTTGGAAAAATTATTAAATTTTTTTCCAAAATTTTTCCAAATGTTATAATTTTAAACAAAAAAAGCCGATTAAATCGGCACTTTTTACAAACTGGTGGAGCTTATCGGGATCGAACCGACGACCTCTTCCATGCCATGGAAGCGCTCTCCCAACTGAGCTAAAGCCCCAGTGAAAAAAATATTACATAAAAAAATAATTTTTGTCAAATATAATTTATTTTTGATATATGTTATGGCATTAAATAAACTAAAATTCCTGCAAATTACAATTATTTTTTAAAAAGAAAATATAAATAATTAAGTTTTTAATTACAGTTTGAAATCGAAAATTTAATTTTTATCGCCATATTAATTTCAAGGTTATAAAATATTAATGAAAAGGGAGATCATTATGAATAAAGAGTCTTTACTAACTGAATTAAAAAATTTTATTGATAGTCCTTATAATATAGTTTTACTTGATGGACCATGGGGAAGTGGTAAAACATTTTTGCTACATGAACTAATTAAAGACAACAAAATGAAAGATATTAGATTTTATTATGTATCTTTACATGGTTTAAAAAATATTGATGAGATAAATACAGCTTTATATATGAAAGTTCATGGTAAAACTTCTAAAACTGTTGAGATTGTTCCAAATGTTATTAATCCCTTTGGATCAGAAGTTGATACTATGAAAACTTTAGAGTATTTATTAAAAATCAATAAGTTAAAAGCTGATAAGGTAGTTATTTTGGATGATTTAGAAAGATATGCTTCGAGTGATTATGATGCTTTTTTAAGTTATTTAACTTCACTTATTGGCGCGGGAGCAAAAATAATTGTTGTGTCTAACTTATTAGATTTTGGTACAAGTGAGCTTTATTTATTTAATCAATATAAAGAGAAAATATTTGATAGGATATATAAAGCACAATTATTCAATAACAAAACTTTAGATGATAAGTTTGGTAAGTATCAAAAATATGTTGATGAGACGATAATTTACTTAACAAGACAAAATTATCGTTTAATCGAAAAGATTGTTTACTTTATGGATGAAATTAATAAGCATCTTAAGTTAAAGGAAGATAAAGTTGAAGAGGCAAATAAAATATTACTTTATTATGTAACGATGTTTATATCAACTTATTATGAAAGCGCTAGAAGCTATTTAAATAAGGTTTGCACAAGATTAAAAGTAGAAGAAGAAAATGAGTTAAAAGAATTATTAAAAACTGAAAATACTTTCTTAGATGTTAATTTAATTGTTATTGAACATTTAAATTTGAAATTTAAGAAACCAAGTTTAAATAAAGACTATTTGCTATTTGAAGCTTTATATGAAGCTTATATGTATTATGAATTTGATAGATTAAATGATTATTTATCTAAAAATTTATAATTCGATATTTATTTATTGACATTATTGCTTATAAGTTTTTAAATATTAAAAGAAAATTTGAGGAAGTAAAAATTAATGATGAAGATATTAAATAGTAGTTTTAAAATAAGCAAAAAAAGAATTGACGTTTTATTTATCTTTAATAATTTTTCATTTTCAAATCATTACTTTCTAAAATCAGAGGACTTATTGTCCAACTATTGCTATTAACGGAATAAATTTATTTTTATTCCGTTTTTTTTAAAAAAAGAAAAGGAGATTATTATGTTACACATCGTTGACAATCCATTAATTACTGTAAAATTAAATTACATGAGAGATGAAAAAACAAATTCAAAAGATTTTAGAACTTTACTTGATGAAATTTCTTCATTAATGACTTTTGAAGTATTTAGAGATTTAAAAGCTTTACCAACAGGAGATAAGATTAAAACTCCTACAGGTGTAACAATTGACAAATTACATTTAAATTACAATATTATTGTTGTACCTATTTTAAGAGCAGGTATTGGTATGAGTAATGGTGTAATTAATATGTTACCAACTGCTAGAATCGGTCATATTGGTTTATATAGAGATGAAAAAACATTAAAACCAGTTGAATATTTCTGCAAGTTACCAAAAGTTGAAAATCCATTAGTTTTAGTTTGTGATCCAATGCTTGCAACTGGTGGAAGTGCTTGCGATGCAATTTCAATGATTAAATCAAAAGGTTATACAAATATTAGATTACTTAACTTAGTTGGTGCTCCAGAAGGCATTAAAGAAGTAATGAAGAAACATCCAGATGTTGATATTTATATCGCAGCACAAGATGAAAAATTAAACGAAAAAGGATACATTCTCCCAGGCTTAGGCGATGCTGGAGATAGAATCTTTGGTACATTATAATAATAAAATTTCGTAAATAAAAAAGTGTGGTTAATGAGGAAAAAACCTTTAAAACCACACTTTTTATTTTTATTGCAATTCAGTTTTGCCATTATAAAGAGCGTAATATTTTCCTTTTAATTTTAATAAATCATCGTTACTACCACGCTCAATAATTTTACCGTTTTCCAAGTATAAAATAGCTTCACTATTTCTAACTGTTGAAAGTCTATGAGCAATAACAAGGACAGTTCTACCAATCATTAATTTGTCCATTGATGCTTGAACAAGTTTTTCACTACGAGTATCAATATTACTTGTAGCCTCATCTAGAATTAGTAGAGGAGGCATTGATAAAGCAGCACGAGCTAAAGCGATAAGTTGTCTTTGTCCTTCACTTAAGTTATGGCCATCATCATAAAGCATCGTATCATATCCTTGAGGTAACATTCTAATGAATGAATCACAATTAGCAATTTTACTAGCTTTAATTACCTCTTCATTTGTGGAATGTAATCTTGAGTAACGAATATTGTCATAAATGGTACCAGTAAATAAATGAGTATCTTGCGTAACCATTGAAATTGATCTTCTTAAACTTTCAAGTTTCATATCTTTGACATTTATACCATCATAAAGAATTTCGCCACTTTCAATGTTATAAAATCTATTAATTAATGAAATAATTGTTGTTTTTCCAGCACCAGTTGAACCAACAAATGCAATTTTTTGACCATGTTTTGCATAAAAAGATATATCGTTTAAAACTGGTTTATTTGGTACATACCCAAACTTAACATGATTAAATACAATCTCACCTTTTAATGGAACAATAGTTGGTTCTCCATTTTTATTAGGAATAGACCAAGCATATCTATCAGTATAATTAGTACTATTATCATTAACTTTAATTAGTGTTACAATCCCATTATCTTCCTCTTCTTTGACGTCTAAATAATCAAATATTCTTTCACTACCTGCTAATGCGGTAAGAATTGTATTGATATGTTGAGTGAAGAAGTTAAATGGTTGAGTACTTTGTCTAACAGCAACGATATAACTTGTTAAAGTACCAATTCCTAAAATCCAGTTATTAACTAAGAATAAAATACCAATTAAACAAGCAACAGCAAACTCAATATAAGAAGCTGTGACAATAACAGGAATATTTAATTGAGTATGGAAGAATGAAGAAGTACTAGCTTTAAGCCATCTTTTATTAACATCATCAAAAGATTCATAACTTTCTTCTTCGTGGTTAAATGCTTTAATGACTTTTACGCCTAAGATATCTTCCTCGACTTTGGAATTAATATTACCAATTGCAGCTTGTTGAGCAGTAAAGTATTTTCTACATTTTCTGGTATTCCAAATAATAAAGGAAGCGATAAATGCCATAAAGACAATAACAATTAAAGCTAGATAAACATTAATTACAAATAATAAGATGATTGTTCCTATAATGTTACAAAAACTTAAGATAATATTAGCAAAACTATCATTTAAAGCATTGATTAATGTATCAACATCGTTAGTGAAATATGTCATTATTTCACCATGATTGTGTTTGTCAAAATAGGTTAATGGTAAATCTTGTGTATGTCTAGATAAATCAGCACGTAAATTATATAAAACATCTTGTGATAATCTAACCATTATTTGTGTATATGAGAAGTCACAAAATACCCCAGCACCATATATGCCAATTAAAGTAAAAACATCAATAATTAATTCATTCATGTTTTCATTTTTAATTGCAGTATCAATAATAGTTCCTAAATAATAAACTCCATAAATATTTGCAAAAGAAGTGTAAATTACAAGTAAAATTACTAAAAGTAAGAGATATTTCTTTTTGCCAAAATAATTTATTAATCTAGCAAAGGTCTTAAAAAAGTTCTTTGGCATTGAGGTCTTATTCATTGTCACTACTTCCTAAAACTTGTAAGTTATAAATATCTTTATATATATTATCCTTTTTGAGAAGCTCTTCATGAGTTCCAATATTTGAAATCTTACCATTGTCTAAAACAATAATTTTATCTGCATCTTGAATAGTAGATATTTTTTGAGAAATTACAATTTTAGTCATAAATGGTAAATATTTCTTTAGATTGTTTTTAACCTTAGCTTCAGTAATTTTATCTAATGCACTGAAAGAATCGTCTAAAATTAAAATTTTAGGTTTTTTAAGAAGTGCTCTAGCAATACAAAGTCTTTGACGTTGACCACCGCTAACACTAGTACCACCTTGAGAAATTACAGTATTAAAGCCTTCATTCAATCTGTCATTAATAAATGAGTAACATTCAGCGATTTTACAAGCAGAATCTATTTCTTCTTTTGTAGCATTTTTATTACCCCATTTTAAGTTTTCAGTAACTGTTCCTTTAAAAAGAGTAGGGCTTTGGAACGATATAGAAATAGAATCTCTAAGATGCTCTAATGAATATTCTTTAATATCTACTCCATCAATTAAAATTTGTCCACTAGTAATGTCATAAAATCTTTCTATTAAATATACTAAAGTACTTTTTGAAGATCCTGTTTGACCTATAACACCAACAAATTCACCAGGCTTAATATCAAAACTTATGTGTTTTAAAACATATTCAGGACTTGATAAGTTATATTTGAATGAAACATCTTTAAAAGTAACAGCACCTTGAGTGATAACTTTAGTAGAGTCCTCTTTATCAAAAATTTCGCTATTTGTTGATAAAACTTCATTGACTCTATAAATGCTTGCACTAGCTCTATTAACAGCCATTAAAATGTTAGAGAACATAATAATAGTTGCAAGAAGTTGCATAACATATGTTAGGAAAGTTTGAATATCTTCTAACGCAATTGCATGAGCTGGTTGCATATAAAGAATGCCACCAAAATAAATAATAGCGATGATAGTACCGTAGTTAGCAAGTTGACCTGCTGGCATTGATAAAGCATTTATCGAAAGAGTTTTTCTAGAAGTTTTCTTTAAATCTTCATTTGCTTCTTTGAATTTCAAAAGTTCATAATCTTTTTTAACATATGCCTTAATAGTTTTAATTGCAATAATGCTTTCTTGAGTAACTCTATTAATGTTATCAACTAATTTTTGAATGATTTTAAATTTTGGTTTGACAAAGTGAACTATTGTAAAAATCATTGCTGAAAGAACGATTAGTGCACATAAAAATATTAAAGATAATAAAGGTGAGATGATTAATGCAAAAATCAATGAAAAAATCATCATAATTGGTGCTCTTAATGTTGGTCTTAAACTTGTACATAACGTATCAGAGATTATTTGCACATCGTTGGTAAGTCTAGTAATTAAACTTGAGCGTCTAAAACTATCAATATTCTTAAAAGAGTATGATTCGAGTTTTTTATATTCTTCCTTTCTTAACTCGTATCCTAAACCTCTTCCTGAAATTGCACTAAATTTAGCGCCAATAACACCAATAAAAAATGCTAGTAAAGCTAGGACAATCATAATGATTCCTAGCAAAAGAACGTAATTAAGATTCATTGTATATGTATTTTCACCAGTCTCAATAACGCCACCTTTAATTAAGTTATTCATTAAAAAAGGCAAAACGACTTCAAGACCACATTCAATACAAATACAAATAACAGCAATTGCAAATTGCCGTTTGTAAGGTTTTAAAAATTTCAAAAAGGTCTTTAACATAAGCAATTATTTTATTCACTCTTTAATAGTTTTTCAACTATTATTACGACTTTTTAAGTAATATCGTAAATATATTTGATAAATCGCCAACTGACAAACTAAATGCAGGTTCATAAGCAAATGCGGCTTTTAGTCTGTCAGACCTCCTTTTTGTATTAT
>CALVXH010000004.1 GCA_944368945.1 uncultured Bacilli bacterium | reverse complement strand
ATAATACAAAAAGGAGGTCTGACAAACTAAAAGCCGCATTTGCTTATGAACCTGCATTTAGTTTGTCAGTTGGCGTTACAAAAATATTGATACGAAAACAAATTAACTTTATTAATTTTTTGCTTGATTTTAGTTATCTAATTTTGTATCATTTTTAATGTATTTTGAAATATTTTCCCCAACTTTAGAATCATCTAAAAGTGTGAGAAATTTGTCAATTTTTTGACTTTCCTTAACATCTAGTCGTGTAGGAATGTCCAAAAATAGCTGAGTTGTGGTAAAATAACCCATATATAATAATCTCCTAAGCAAAGATTATTATATTAACGCCAATAAAATATCGCAAATTGGCGTTTTTTATAAAAAATGAAAAAGGCTGTTAATAACTTTGCAAATCTTAGTTATTCAACAGCCCCTTAAACAATTTTAATTATTAACATCGAAATGAATTATTTCGGTAAAATCATACACTGTAGTATTTAAAGCAAAATCATTTAGACTAATCTCATAGATGGACCAAGTTCCTGGAGCACTTCCTTTTGGAAGCGTTAACTTAAATGTATATTCAACTTCAACTGTAGGATCTCCATTGAAATAATAGCCAGTAAATACAGGAGGATATAACCAATAACCATGGCTCAACCCTTGTGGGTCTAGAATTCTAACATAACCAATTTTAAATCCTGATATATTATCTTTTACTCTTAATTTTAATGTAACAAAAGTTTCACCATTAGGAGCTTCTGGAATTGAAGGAACAGCTTCAACAGAAATATTATTTTCATCCATTGTTGGCCCTTCATTATCAGGATTTAAGGTAGTAATCTCAATTTGATTGTTTTCTCCTTGCAATCCACCATAATCTACATGCTCAAAATAATTATTATTAGCAAAATCCCAAAGATTAATTTCTGTTATTTCGTATGTTCCTGTTGAATAATGCTCAGGAATTGTAATTCTTGCCTCTATTTCGCTAGTTTCATTATTTATATATTGAGCATATACATCAATTGATTCTTTATTCTTTTGCAAACAAACTAGTCTTACAAGTGCTCTATCGATTCCAATGTTATCAGTAGCCTTAAATCTTACAATTAGCACTTGCTCATTTGGATGTTCGCTATTATTTGCATTTTCAATAGTTAAATTTAAAGAATTTTTAACTAGTTTAGACTCCTCCATATCACATAAAGGATTATCTAAATAAAACTTGAACCCAATATCAAGACCATTAACATATCTTTCATTACCTTCTAAATCTGAAAGTCTTAATTGATCGGTAAACCAATATCCTTGATAAGAATATTTTGATAATCTTGTACTTCCATGTAATTCTAATCCAAAATCGTCAACTTTATTTCCTCTTAAATCATAACATTGCGAACTTTTTACACCATAAGGAGCTGTTCTAAGGTAAAAATCATTTGCACCATTAGTCTCATCATTTCCAAATAGTTTAAATCTTACATCTAATGTTTTATCATCGAAATAATCACCAGTAATTTTGATAATTGTTGATTTAACTTTGCCAGGATAAATATAATCTGGAGATAAGTTATAGACTTCAAACTTTAAATCTTCTCTAGTTTCTAAGATGTAATAACTCCCATTCATAATATAATTTTTTATAAAATTATATTTATTAATAGAGCGAGACTTTAATAAATCAGGATTAATTACATATGTTGCAACACTTTCAGCCATATCTTCATCAGGATTATGTTGATGCGCATAGGCACTAACAAATTCTGTTTCTTTAGTTGTTTTCCATTCGTCAGGGTCATCAGCACTTTGGTACCAGCCTCCTATTTCATACCATTGTTCCTTAAGTTCATTACTAAAATAATACTCATAAAACATGTGTGTTTTTTCATGAATAATTAATCTTTTAGTTTCATAATAACCTTGGTCATCATAAAAAGCACTGTCCATAAATTCTATATATGGCTCTCTAGCTTTCGTCCAGGTAACTGCAGCAGCTTGAGGATAAATAGGATGCGTTTGACCTGTTTTTCTTCTAACAAGATACTTTAACTCTTTCATCTTATGCATGCCTTCAGGCATTTCTTCGAACATTGTTAATATTAATAATTTTTCATCAGGCAAAAATTCTTGGAAACTTACTTCAGTTTCGTTTGTTATACCTTCAGTAAGATATGCATAATCAGGTACATTAAATGAGCATAAGAAATTAGTATTTAAGATTGTTTCACATGCATTAGCATCATAGCCATTATTTGTTACAAATCTTACAATCGCGTTATATAAACGTTTGGAATAATATTTTCCAACTTGCCCATCAATTGTTGCTACTCTAGGTGTAGAATTTTCTATTGCATCAATAGAAATAGTAATTTCATAATGGTCATCAACTTGACTAATAATAATATCATTATTAATGTGTTTATTAGTTAATTTCCAAGTAGATTTAAGATTTGTTGTTATAGATTCAGGTATAGTTTGATATAATTCAAGAAAACGAGATGATGTTTCGGAAGACCACTTTTCTTCATCATTTAATAAAACAACATTGTATTTTTCTCTTAATATACTTGCAGCACCATCATCAGAAATTTCGCTTGAATCATCCGCAAAATCAACCTTAATTTCTTTATTTACATTAGAAACTGTTTCATAAGTAAAACCTGTTTCAGTACTTTGCCAACAAGAATAATATCCATTCTCTCTAAGCGTCTTTAAATTAAAATTAACATGACTTACATTACTATAAAGAGTCGAAGGATCAACTGTAACAGAAGAAATTGAAGCACTATTTAACTCAACAGCTTCATATCCGTTTGCATCAATCTTAATATAGTAGTTATCATCCGTTAAGTCACTAAATTTATAATAACCAGTAATTGATGGAGTTACCGTTCTAACGTACGAATCGTTAAACAATGTAACAGTAATATTATCATCATCTTGAATACCGTTTACATAACCATCAATATATTTTTCTGTTGTAGTATATCTAGAAACATAAACATAACACTCAACTTTTTCTTGATAATTTTCTACATAACCAAGAATTTTCTTTTCGCCAACATAATTAGAGTCTAAATTTGATTTATTCCATCTTACATTAACTTCTTCCACTAATCCATTGCTGTAAATAGCATTGATTCTTGTTGGAAGATTAATAGGTTCACCGACTGTTACCCTCATTCTATAGGCAGGAATATAATCAATTATTCCTGGATCATCGAAATGCAATAATCCATTAACTAAATCATTTATCCATTCTTCTTCACTACCTTCATAGTTACAATATTGTTTGTATATTTCATATGCACTTTTGCCATTAAGACCATCATTTCCTTTAAGAATGTCGACACTAATTAAAATGTTCCAATCGCTTGATGAAGAAGTTTTCCATTCAATGTTGTCTTCATTTATACGCATTTCAACTTCGTCACCTTTTGCAGTAACACCTGTTGATTCCCCATTAATATACCAATATCCATCTTGAATATAAGGGGTATAACCATCAATACCATCCTGGCCATCTTTCCCGTTTGGAATTTTTATATTTGTATCATCTGAAAAATATATAACGGTATATGTTAAATCATCTGACGTTTCTTCTCCAACACTTAAAATTGTTATTGAATTACCATCTTCACCCTTGGCTTTAACGTTTGTATTTAATTCTCCAATATACCAATAGTCATCTTTAATATATGGTGTTAGTCCATCTTTTCCATCTTGTCCATTAACTCCATTTGGAATTTTAATTGATGTTTCATCAGAAAAATATACGACAGTATATACATTTCCGTCTTCCCCAACTTCTTGCTTTACATCAGTTATTGAAATAGACACGCCGTCTTCGCCAACAGCTTTTATTCCAGTATTTGATTCACCAACAAACCAAAAGCCATCTTTAATATATGGGGTTAAGCCATCTTTACCATCTTGTCCGTTAGTACCATTAGGTATTTTGATAGATGTACCATCCGAAAAATAAACAATTGTATAAGAAATATTTTCTTCAACAGTTTGTTCAGTATCAGTGACATAAATAGAAGACCCATCGCTGCCTTCAGCTTTTATACCTGTATTTAAATCTCCAATATACCAATATCCGTCTTTAATGATAGGAGTTATTCCATCTTTACCATCTTGCCCATCTTTGCCATTTGGTATTTTAATTATTGAGCCATCACTAAATTCAATTTTTGTATAAGTTACATTACCATCCACTTCTAAAGATGTGTTAACTATAGTGATTGAACTTCCGTCGTCACCAGATGCTTTTACACCTGTATCTAAGCCATTAACATACCAATTTCCATTACTACCTATATATGGAGCATCATAATTTTCATTATTTAATTCAGGATCTTCAATTACTTTTAACCACTCATCATATGTTAATTCACCACCATTATTAACATAGTTTTCATAACGAACAACTAATTCATCAATAACTTGTGATTGCGAATTATTTGAACAGCTCGTGCTAAAGAGCAATGAGCAACAAGTGATTAAAGAAAATATAAAACTCTTTTTATTCATAAAATCCCCTTTCTCTCTATATATATTGTAATCTTTTATTTCCAATAAAAAAGAATAATTGCAAAGTCTTTTAAATATATATTGCAATAGTGACAATATTTGTCACCGCAAAAGGTGTAATTTTCGCTCCGAATAAAAAAATATTTTATGCACAATTAATATTAATTGGCACCGTAAAATTGTTTAGCGATGCAAATCGAAAAAGTGGATTGGTTGAAATCATAAATTGTCTTATGAACTATCACGATTTATGACCTATTATTTTCTATTTTTCTTTCTAGTTTAATCCTTATATTTTCAATTTGTTTTCTATAACAATCCAACTTTTTAACATCAATATAAAGTTCATTAAAAGAATTTATGAACTTTTCAGATTTTTCAAAGTTATCAATATAAGCAAACTTCATAATACTATAATGACAATAGTAATTTCTTTTAGATGCTAATAATTTAAGTAACTCATAATCTTCACTAGCAAAATAAGGATGACGAGTTTCTAAATCTAAAGCTTCTAAAGAATTAATTACTTCACCTAGACCTTTAAAATTAAGATCTTTAATTGTATATCTAGTTCTATTTCTAAAGTTAAATAAAAATAGATAGATGAGTTTTAAATCTCTTTCTATTAATTGATAATATGTAACAATTTCTCCAAGCATTAATTCATAATTTTTAAAAGTTTTTCTCATAACTATTATTATATTACTTTTATAAAAGATCTTTTCTTCAATAACTATTTCTTAACTTATTAAATTAGTTTAAAATAAGTTGGTCGGGCCCATAGTTCAGTTGGGAGAACGCATCGTTCGCAACGATGAGGTCGCCAGTTCGATCCTGGTTGGGTCCACCACTCTTCTCAAAATGCCGACCACTTTAGTCGGTTTTTGTTTTATTGGGTCTCCGTTTTTTTGCGGGTATTTACGGGGTTTTGGCGAAAAACCTCTTTTTTTATTGAAAAAGCTACCCCGTAAAAAATTGCACTAAATAAAAAACCTCCTAAAATAAACATTTGCAAATAATAAGGAGGTTTTTGTCATGTCTGACATAAATATTTTATCATGTTTGCACATTGATACTACAATGGTGCAAGAAGCAAAAGTTATTGATGAAACACAAGATTCAATAACTTATGAAGTAAAGACAAGGAAGTTGGATGTTGTCTGTCCAAAGTGTGAAAATCCAACTTCTTTAATAAAGGACTATGCAACGAAAACATATAGTTTCTATGGCATAGGTCAAAAGACAATAATTATTAACTTTAGGCAGAAAAGACTCAAATGTAAAAATTGCGGCCACACATTCATGGAAAAGAATATTTTTAATCGTTCTAGCAATTATAAGTTGACTAAAAATATCTTGATAGAAATAGTCAAGCAACTAAAAAATACTAGATCTATTAAATCTATTGCGAATGATTTAGGCATATCTGAAACAGTAGTTTTTAAAGTTTTAAATGGAATAAAACCGAAACACGGACCGATAGGAAAAATAGTTTGTGTTGATGAATTTGCGAGAGTCCATATTAATGGAAAATTGGTCTTATCAGCAATCATTGTTAATGGTGAGACGAAGGAGTTAATTGATATTTTGCCAACAAGAAAATTGAGTCAAATTCAATCTTTTTTATATAATTTAAAGCCAGAAGAAAGGCAAAAAATACGATATTTATCGATAGATATGCGGGAGCCATATAAAGATGCTTTTAATTCAGTACTTTCTAACATAACTATTGTTGTTGATAGATTTCATTTTGTTAGATACATTACACTTGCATTAGATAAAATTCGAATTAGGGTAATGAAAACATATTCAACAGAAAGTGTTCAATATTATGTTCTTAAGAAATTTAGGAATTATATTCTAAAAACTGATATTAATGATAACATAGCATACTTAAAAATTTACCATAATGGTTGGAACTGTAAGATGACAGAAAAAAAGATTACTGATCTTATGACAAGTTATTCTTCTGATCTAAAAATTGCTTATGATTTTTTACATTCTTTCATGGTATCTTATAAAAATTGGAACTATGAAACTGCTAAAATTAAGCTTAAACAACTGATTGAATTTTTAAACTTTCATAAAGAAATAAGCGAATTAAACGACCTTGGAAAATTGCTGACAAATCGGAAAACAGAAATAGAAAATTCTTTTTTAATTGTTGATGGTAGAACAATTAATAACGCGATTTGTGAGGGTATCAATAGAAAAATAAAATCATTGAAGAACATATCATTTGGCATTACAAATTTTAATCATTTAAGAAATAGAGTTTTTCTGATATATAAAAATTTTGATCAAAATGATGTAAATTCTGATAATATAAATTAAGCGACCCCGTAAAAAATTGGAGAATTTAAAAAATATTGCACCCCGTAAAAAATTGGAGACCCGTTTTATTTAAACTAATAATTTAATGGATTAGATTTTATAAATATGAATCATAATAAATCACTTTATTAATGCCAAGTAAACCATCTTTAACTATAACTTCGATCTCATTATTCATCTTATAAGTAGATTCACTTACTTCTACTCTTAATTCTTCATTATTATAATCAACATAAAAATAGTAAGTAACTTCATTACTATTATTTGTATGAGTATCCTTTTTAATTACTTCAAGAGTTTTTACTGCTCCATTAGATAAATCAAAATTAGAATCTATAGAATAGATTAAGCAAAAAGAATAAACAATTGAATAAAAGATAATTGGAATAAGTGAGTTTTTATATTTTTTATATTCTTTAGTAAAAACGAAAAATAAAATTAATAAAATAGTTAAAGGAATTAATATAAAAAGAAATAATTTTAAGTAATCATACTTTATGTAATATTCAAAATCTAACATATAATTAACAAGTAAAAATAATAAAGGTATTAAAAATAAGTCAAAAAAACTCATTTTCCCTTCTCTTAACGGTTTAACGTAATATCTTTTATATGATATATAAATATATTTATTAAATTTAATATCAAAAAAACTCATTTTTCCTTCTCTTAAAGGTTTAATGTAATATCTTTTATATGATATATAAATATATTTATTAAATTTAATATAAATAAAAGGCAATATCGTAAGAAAAATAAGTATTAATAAGTTAACTATAAAATAAACATCTTTTCTATAGACAATAAATGCTGTAGCTATTAAAAAAGAAATAACAAAAGAATATATGCACTTAAATACATTTAGTCTGCCTAATATCTTTTTACGTTTTTCACTTAATTTAACATGCTCTTCTTTAATTACTTTTTTAGGTTTAAATGTAGCTTTACTTCCTAAAAAAGATTTTAGACTATCAAAATTGTAATTTCCAACATAAGAATAAGTCTTACTTTTTTTATCCTTAAACTTAAATTTAATATTTCCATTTGATATAAAATCGTTTGCTCTATTTTCCCATACTTTAATAGTTTCAATTTCATTCATAGAAATAATAAAATCATTCTTATTTTTTGAAAAAGTGTACAAATCTTCAATATTTTCAATTAATTTAGTATTATTTTTTCTAAATATACCAGTTTTTAAATAATGAAAATATAACTTATTATCATACTTAATTAGTTGATACCATTTCTCTAAAACATTTGAAACAATAATGATATATTCGATATCTCCCTCTTTATAGATATCTTCATCTTCATTTTCTATTAAATTATCCTCCAAATTATCTGCCTTATCATCTTTTAAATATGCTTTTAATTTGTAATAACTTCTTAAAATAAAAATCCAACTTACAACTAAAATAATTAATATAATAAACCAATAAAATAAATTATCATTTATTTTATTCATATACATACTAATTATTTTTAAAATGGCAAAAATAGAAATTGGAACAAAGAAGTAAAGAAAGCCTCTTATACCAAAAAAGATAAATCCTAAAAATGATACACAAGAAACAACTGATACAATAGACATTATTCTATAAAAAGTACCTACTTCATCTAAATCAGTTATATTTCCTTCTGGTGATAATAAAATAAAAAGAATAGTTAAACCAAGTGAAATAATAAAGCCAACTATGCCAATAACTATATTTTTCTTTTTTAAGTCAAACACAGGTTATCCCCTTTTTTCTAATCTAGCTTCAATTATTGAAAGTAAATATGTTTCTACATTTTCCATTTTAAAAGCTTCTTTAACATACTCTTTATAAAGATTTAATTGACGATTGTACATTAAATCATCAATATTTTTTAATTTATAATCAATAATAATTGCGTGATCTTTATAAACTAATAATAAATCGATAACTCCATGGAGATTAATTTTTTCATCAAAAAATTGATATTCTTTATAAATAGAAGCATCTTTTATATCTAATTCATCTAATTTATTTATAACCTTTAAAATAATATCTTTTTCTTTTTGATTCTTAATTTTAGAAAGATCTCTAATTTTAAAATCAACCATTTCAAGTAAAGCGTGCATGTGGGTACCATAATGTAAGGCACTTTCATTAACTTCATCATCAACATCTTTAGATGCTTTAACTTTTTCTTTACTATATTCTTTAGCTATATGTAACTCTTTTAAAGTAATAGATGAATCTACATCTTTTAAAGATAGTAATTTCTTATTTAGTTCGAGCATATCTTTATTAGCATCATTATTATTAAACTTAATTTTATTTAATAAAGTGGTGAATTTATCATTTTTAATTTCATCACTAATAGTTATTAATAAGTTATAGTCTTCGCTAATAAATGAATAAATTCTATTAGGTAAGAACGTAGCGTTTACCTTATATCCACCTTTTTTATTATCAATAACTTCGACCTTTAATAAATAATCATCTTTATCTATCTTTTTATATCCATTAAATAAAATTGGTGATTTAAAAATTGGATTATCATTTTTAGAAATATTCTCTTTTTTAATTTCTAAATATTTTTTAATCGAATTTTCATTAATTAAATTAAGGGAATAATTGTGATCTAAATAATATTTAATTAAGCCTTTTATTGATAAAGAATTATTAAGATTTAAAGATTCATTAATGCTATTTTTAAATGTATCTAAATCGTTAAATTCACTAGGTAAGTATTCACTTAATGGATAAGAAGCGTTTGCTTTAAATAAAAAGCTTGCAAAAGTCTCTCCAAAATCAATTTTATCAATCTCTTCTTTTCTTTTTAATGTCGAAATAGCTATGTCTTTATCACTAATATTAGAATTGCCTTTAAGTAAATTATCTTTAACTTCATTATTTAACTCATTATCATAGTCACTTTCACTTAAAGGTGCTTTATCGCTATAAACAAATACTATGTCTTCTTTAGCTCTAGTTAAAGCAACATAAAATAAACGTAATCTTTCTTCTTTATCTTTATAGCCTTCAATTGAATTATCAATTAATATTCTTCCAAAAATATTGTTCTTCTTTTTAGGATCACTAAATAAAGGAAGGAAGAAATAGTCATTTAAAATATAAAATTTAGATTTTACATCCTTATTTTTAGGTGCATTAAAATCATTTAATCCTGGTAAATAAACAAGTGGATACTCTAAGCCTTTTGATTTATGAACAGTAGTTAAAGTAACAGCATCTTTAGAATCACTATAAATAGTTTGATCCATTTGAATACTAAACTTATTTAAGTCTTTAAAATAGTTACTTAAATCATTCAATGTATATCCAATTTGATCCATTGTTTTAGTTTTGTTAAATAGGATATTATTTTTATCTAACGAATTAATTACTTCTTTTAATTTAGAACTTTGAGTTAAATAGTCTAAGTCATTGAAGATATTTAAATATACTTCATGAATTGGTAAATCTTTATATTTTTTTGCTAATGACTTTAAATTTATATAATTTGCATCATTAAAATATGAATCACTATTAAACAATTCATAAAGTTTTTGATCATTATATTCAAATAAATAAGATCTAAATATAGAGATTAATAAATGTTTAATTTCACCTTTTTCACTCGGTGAAGGTTCTTCAATGCCTAGAAGATAAATAAGTCTAAGTAAATTACTGACTATAATAATAGAAAAATCTTCTGTCATCGATTCTTCATAAATAACATTTAATGGAATATCAAAATTTTTAAATATTCTTTGATAGATTGGAAACTTAGTAGATTTATAAGTTAATATTGAAAAATCACTATACTTAGCTTTCCTTGGACATTTATTTTTACTATCATAAATTTCATAACCATTTTTAATTCTTGAGATAATGTCTAAACAAATTAAAGATGCTTCTCCACTTGCTGAAGCTTCCTTACCACTTGTTTTAACATTATCAAACATGTTTCCAATTAAACTAGCATTAGGTATTTCATAAAAGCCATGTTTATTTTTAGTAGCGCCAAAAGTGTCATAATCTAAATTACTTGCTTCAATAATATGATCTTTTAAATAATTAGCACCACCAAAATCATCTTTCATAAGTTTAGAAAACATATCATTAATTGGATTAATAATTTCTTTTCTACTACGATAGTTTTTATTCATGTTAATAGCGATTCCACCATCATTTAAGGAATAGGCATCATATTTTGCTTTAAATAAATCTGGTACTGCACCTCTAAATCTATAAATAGATTGCTTAATATCTCCAACGGAAAATACATTATTATTGCTAATTAAATTAATAAATTCTTCTTGGCCATAACTTGTATCTTGATATTCATCAATCATGATTAATTTAAATTCATTTTTGACTTCGTTTTTTACATTTTCGTGATTTTTTACGATGGTTATCGCCATTTTGGCGACATCACTAAAAGAAAAGAAACCTGTTGATAATTTAAATTTATCCACTCTATCAATAAAAGGAAGTAATATTTTATCAATAATAAATGTTAAATATTTAATTTCATACTTTATATCAATATTAATAAAAGTATCTAAGTCAACAGTAGAGAAATTAAAAATGTTTTTATATGTTTCTTCAAATTCCTTAACGAGAGCTAATTCACGAATTTCACTATTAATTTTATTTACTTTAACATTCTCGTTTAGTTCTTTATATGTCTTTTTAAAACTATCAGGATCAATTAATGAATCTTTAAGATTAACTAAGTCATTTATTGTAGTAACACCTTCAAAATTATTTAAAATACCTAATAAACTATCTCTTAATTTAAAGTCAACTAATCCTTTAACAATTTCTTTTAATTTATTAACATCATCTAATAGTGTTTTATTAATATCTTCTAGCAAGGAATTAAACCATTTTTCATTAAGATATTTATTTTTATATGTTTTTAAAAACTCGATTGGATCGTCGTTTTTTAATAAAATATTAAAATAGATGCCTCTTAAAAAATTAATTAAAGAGTTATCTCCTTTAGGCAAATAATAGTACACTAATTCTTCTAAAATAGGATTTTCTTTTTCATATAAGTTATCCAAAATTTCTATTAAAAAATTAGAACATTTAATAAATAAGATATCATCTTCAATAATGTTTATTTGTTTAGGATAATTTTCTAAATAGCCATATTTAGTGACAATAAACTGAGCATAGGCATCAAATGTTTCAATATGTGCACTATCAACATAAGGCACAAGATGAGATAAAGAAGGATCTTTACCTAAAGCATCTTTGATTTTTTCTTTCATAGAAGCAGCAGCATCTTTAGTAAAAGTTAAAATTAAAAGTTCATCTAAAGAAACCTTTTCTTTAACACCTTCGCCAGCAATATTGCGTCTAACACGCTCAGTTAAAACAGTAGTTTTTCCACTACCTGCTCCAGCGCTAACAATAACATTGCCACTACTATTAATAGCTTCTAATTGTTCTTTAGAAAACTTAGTCCCCATCTTCATCCTTTCTAGTTGATTTCATACATATATCACTAAAATTACAATATTGACAAGAATTCACTCCTGTCACATTAAATTTCCATTGTAATGGATAAATATCAAACTTACCCTTATTAATTCCATAAAATGAATTAATAATGTAATTTTCAACGACATTTGCATAATCAATAAAATCACCATCTTCTAAATATGTTGAAGATCTTTTGCTTATTGAATATTTACCACCCTTAGGTTTATTAAGTTTAAGTTTTAAAATGAAGTCACTCTTTAAATCAGAATCTTCTTCATTAGTTTTTTCAATTAATGAATAATCAAATTTAGATAAGACATCATAATTTCCTATAAAAAATCCATTTAAATAAGTACTTTCTATATCTTCGTCACTTGGAGAAAAGAAATTATAAAACTTACCTTCGTTTTTTAATAATGGTTGAATAAAAGCACCATTTAAAGATTTATCTTTAACAATTGGATTATCTGATTTTTCAATTAAATATAGATAAAAAGGTAGTTGCATTGACAAATTTCTTTCCAAAAAATCTGTCTTTTTAAATGGCTCATTTCCTGTCTTATAATCGATTACATATAATCCATCATCTTGAGTTTCAATAAGCCTATCTAATCTTCCACCAATTTTAATTTTCTTATTTTCAACATTTTCTCCATTATTAAAATTAACATCAATTACATACTTAAGATCTAGCTCGCTATAAGCTTTTTTTAAAGACATCTTATTTTTATGTTCTAGTATCTTTTTAGACGTTTCTTTTACTTCAAATAAAAATCTTTTTAAAAGAATTTTCTCTTTGTTTGTAAATTCAAACTTAGTAATTTCTTCATTTGTAATCTTATCAAAATCAAAATTATCATCATAAATATGAGCAAGTATTTCATGAGCTAACTTTCCAAATTTAGTGAATATAGTATCTTCAAAATAGTTATCTTTTAAAATGTAATTAACAAAATATGAGAATGGACAAGCATGATACTTTTTAAGACTTGAATAAGAAAACTCTTTATTTTCGTCAAAATTAGATGAAGTTAATGGAGTAAAATTAGATGAAAAAGTATGCAAAACTTCATTTTTAAAGTATTTTTTTAATAATAGTAAATTATTATTAACTTCTCCATTTTTATTAAATTTATCTAATAAATTTCTATAAAATACTTTCATTGAACCTAAGCTATACATTGTTAAAAAGTCTAAATTTTCTTCTTCAACCATCTTTAAAGACTTCACATAATAACTTGCTTGATATCTGCCAGCATTATCTTTTATATGGAAAGAAATAAACTTGATATTTTCTTGTAATAGAAAAGATTCTTCTAACTTAGAATTCATTAAATTAACTTCATTTAATGAATCTAAACCAAGCTTATTTTTAAAGTCATAAGAATACACTTTATTATTCTTTTTAGTTTTAGGCATAAATGAATTATCTAATCCTAAAACATAGATATCTTTTTCTATACTAAAAGTAAGTCTACTATCAAAATTAATCGCATTAATAACATTTAAATCATTACGATTTCTACTAGATAAAATATCAATAACATTCATCTTTCGATTATTTAAATTATCAATATCAAAAGTCTTAAATAATTCTAAAATTAAATCAAAATTATCATTATCATTAATTACCTCTTTATTTTTAGTTAATAAGTCAATTAAAGAAACATTACTATCATCTAAATACTTATAAATAAATTTAAATGTTTTAGTATCTATTAATGAATAGTAATTATTAAATTTAAAAGGAACATCTATTCCTTCAAATAGTAAATTAATATAAAAATTAAATCTTTCTTTATCTAAAATTCCCTTAATATCTTTTGTATCTTTTCCATTATCAACTTCATTTAAAATCGTATTTAAAGCATATATACTTTCATCAAAAATATTAAAAAAAGAATGGTATTTTACATCTTTTTTATAATCAATTACTTCATTTAACTCTAAAAATTTATAATTGGATAATCCTAATTCATTAATTAATGATTTAACTAAAGTGGAATCTTTAAAGTTGATAAAATAAATATTTTTAGATAATAAAAGTGATTTAAGATCTTCATTAAAAGTTAATAAGCCTCCTTTCATTAAAGCCTCGTTAAATTTAATTAAGTTATTATCGTTAGATGAAGGTATTTTAAAAGATTTAAAGACAAGTTCACTAACTTCTTTAATTGATGAATAAGTTAGATTAGGAAAATATTTATAACCTAAATTTATAACCTTATCATCTAAATAATTTCCTCTTAATTCTTTAAATAAATTGTTAATGGTAAATACTTTAAAATTTAAAGAAGGGTACTTTTTTCTAATCTCAAAAAAGTATGAATTTAATTCATTAGGAATTATTAAAATCACTTCTTTATCGTTTAAAATATTTAAAAATTTCATTCTTTTATTCTATCATAACTCATTATTAAATTTTATATTTCTCGTTAAATAGTTATCTTTATTTATATGATATAATTTTTTTGAGGTAACCATATGAATCAAATAAAAGTAAAAGTTATAGATAAAGATACACTTGAATTAATGGAAGATGCTAAAGCTGGCGATTATATAAAATTAACTGATGTTATTTCAGTAGACACCACTAGTATTAATGCATTAATTGCAAAGGAAAAAGAAAATGTTATTGCGCATAGAATCGAAGAAGCTAAACGTAATTTAACTACTGAATTAGAAAGTAAAGAAAAAGATAAAATTCATGATATAGAAAAGTCATATAATGAAGAATTGCTTAAGTTACAAAACAAAATAAGAGACCTAAATAATGATTATGATAATTTAAAAAATTCATTAGATTTAAAAATCGCAAATGCTAAATCAGAATTAGAAAGAACTAAGCTTCAAGAAATTAGTACTTTAAAGAGCATTCATAAAGATGAGTTAGTAAAAAAAGATACGACAATTCAAGATCTTCAAAATAAAATCGCAACTTTAAACACTACTAAAGAAACTGAGATAAAAAATGCAAAATTAGAACTTGAAAGAGAAAAAGAAGTACAAATAAATTCGTTAAATTCAAATATTCAATCGCTTAAGCAACAACTAGTCTCAAAAGATAATGAAAAAGAAATTGCTTTATTTAAGTTAAAAGAAGAAAAAGGCGAAGAATATAGAACACTTGAAAAATCTAAGGAAGAAATTGAACAAAAATTCCAAAATCTTAGTTTACAAAAATCTTCACTGAATGTTAAAAAACTTGGTGAAGAATTAGAAAGATATTGTGATGAAGAATATCGTACAGCTTGTATGGCTGGATTTGAAAATTGTGAATGGTATAAAGATAACACCGCTATTAAAAATGAAGACGATATTAAAGGTACAAAAGCTGATTTTATCTTTAAAGTGTATTCTTCAAGCGAATTTAATGAATCAAATTTATTAGCCTCAGTTTGCTTAGAAATGAAAAATGAATCTAATGTTTCTTCTAATAAAAAGAAAAATAGTGATCACTATAAAAAACTTGATGAAGATAGAAATAAAAAAGGCTGTGAATATGCTTTACTTGTTAGTGAACTTGAATGGGACACAATTAATGATTCGCCAATTAAAAAGGTTCTAGGATATGAAAAGATGTATATAGTTAGACCTCAATATATGATTGTCTTTTTAAGTTTTGTTTATTCATTAGCTAATAAATTTAAAGACTTATTAAATACAACAAATAAAGAAAAACTAGAGCTTAAAGCATCTTTAGATCTTGTTGCTGAATTTGAAAAACTTAAAGAAACTTATCTTGATAAACCTCTTGAAGCTTTAAATAAATCTATTGAACAAATTAGAGCTAATAATAATCAAATTATTTCTTACGCTAACAAAAACGAAGTTGAATTAAAGAAAATCATTGAAGAAAGAATTAATACAATGAGAGAGAAAATTGAAAGGTTCAACATCAAAAAATTAGCAAATAAACTAAATAAATTAGAAAATATTTAGTTTTTACATAAGTTTTTCATGAAATGATTTATAATTTTGAAAAATCATTCTTTCCAAATAGACCAATAGGAGAAAACACATCATGAAATTTACAATCAAAAAAGTACCTGTATCAGAAAAAGAAAAAAGAGATAGAGCAGAATTTTTTGCAGAAGACACTGGACAATACGTTGATATTGAAGCTTTTGTAAAACAAGATATCTATGATGAATTTATCGACTATAAATGCCTAAATTGCAAATATGAGGAAGAGTTAGAAGCCGATATAGTTTTTGAATTGTTTGATCCTAGTTTTGAAGAATATCCACTTTTAACTTGTCCAAAATGTGGCAAAGATAAATTTGTTCCTCTAGATATTTATAACGCAAAAACTAAAGAATAAACTTTTCATAACAAATATTTTTTTCAAAATTTAGTTTAATAGGCTTTTTGCTCATGCTTTTTACCAAATAAAAATTCCTAATCAAAAGAAAAAGACTAGTTTTCAATACTAGTCGTTTTTTCTTCTTTATCATACTTTTCTTTTATATATTCCTTTTCGTCTTTATAAATAGTTGATTCTTTTATATCTATACAAATTTCATAACTTAATATATCTATTAAACTCTTACCTTCTTCTTTATCAAAATAAGATAATAAAACATTTATTAATATAGGTATAAAATAAGCATACATTGATGAACCTATTAAAGCCGTTAAAAAGATTACTCTAGCTATTTTACTTAAATAGTTAATTTTATATCCTTTATGATTAACATATCCAAGTTTAAATAAATGCATAATAATTGATTCATTATGTTTAAAGATTAACGAAGGTATGCCTATAAAAACAAAGGTCGAAAACACTAAACCAATGGTAATTTCTATATTTATATTATTCATTAATTTAGTGCTAACTTCTTTATATGAATTTTCAGTTTCAAAATTATTAACAGCATAGTAATATACACCATTAGTTTCATCCATATAATAATTTTTGATAGCTTTATAATAGTTAGTTGAATCGCTTAGATTAACTTCTTTATTTAGACTAACATCAAAAATAGTTTCTTTTAATTTAAATTCACTAACTGGATCATCAATATCGTTAATTTTAAAAATACTACTTTCTAAAGTAGAAATATCAAATTTAAAAAAGACTATATTTAAGTCTCTATTAGACTTATTTTCCTTAGTTAAATAATTAAAGTAATAATTATTAATTACTTCGTTAAACTTATTATATTCAGTAATATTATTTTCATTAAAAGATAATAATTCTTCCCTTTTAAAACCACCACTTTCGTTATATTCAATATCAAATAAAAAAGAATCTTCTTTTAAATCTAATTGAGTTCTTCTTAATTCACTATCATTAAATCCTAAAGGAATTATACCTCTATTTATTAATACAAATATTCCTAGACCAGCTAAAAATACTAAAGCATAATCAATTAGACTAGCAAGAAACCTCTTATAAAATGTGGCTTTTTTTACTTCTTTAATCATCTTACTTATTTTAACAATATTTATTTAAATATTATATAAGATAACTAAAAATCCGCGTCTCACAAGGCGCGGTTTTTAACATAAGCTTGCAAGGCTTGTTACTGGCGACCCCGATTTCAGGGTCCTTTTAGTTAGCCCAATTGCCTTTGTTCCTCTTACTTACCCTTAAAAAGGTCTTTGTACTCCTTCAGACTTCTTTTGTCTGACAATTGGTCTTCTAATTCTTGATTTTTAATATAATTTTGTATAGTTTTTTTGACATCTAAAAAAGCTATATCATAGCCAGTAGGTAAGTTATTTAAAAAGTCTTTTCCACTAGAAACCTTTCTAAGGAAAATTCAATATTATTTTCTTTAGAATAGGTATCTAAAAGCCTTTTAATCTCTCAAAAGCTAAATTATCATTCTCAACTACTAAAACTTTGAGCATATATAAAATAATACAAACTTAAGAGATAACTAAAAATAGTTAATAGTTATTTTTTAAGTTCTTCAACTATAACTTTATTAGCTATGCCTGGATTAACCTTACCACCAGTTTTCTTCATAATTTGACCCATGACGAATCCTTGAGCTCTTGTTTTTCCAGCTTTATAGTCATCTCTTAAAGTAACATTTTGTGCTAATACTTCTAAGACAAGTTTACGAATAGTTTCTTCATCACTAATTAATGTTGCACCTAATTCTTTTTGAAGTTTAAGTGGTGATTTATTTTCTTTAACCATCTTAGCAAAGATTTCTTTGCCTTGTGATGAGTTAATTTGCTTAGATTGCACTAATTCAACAAGTTCAGCAACAAACTTTGGTTCAACCTTGAACTCTAAAATAGAAATATCATTTTTATTAAGATAACCATTAACTTCACTAATCATATAATTAGCTAAAGCTTGATATAATTTAGTAAATTTAGCTGCCTCATCATAATAATTAGCAAATTCAACATCACTAAGAATAATCTTAGCATCAATACTATTTAATTTATAATCAGTTAAGAATCTTTCTAACTTATGATCATAAAGTTCAGGACATGTATCAATAGCATTTTGAATAAATTCTTCACTTAATTTAATAGGTGGGATGTTTGGTTCTGTGAAATATTTATAATCAGCAGCATCTGTTTTCTTTCTCATTAAAACAGTTTCTTTTTTAGCTTCATCAAATCTACGTGTTTCTTGTTCGACTTCTTTACCCATTAAAAGCAATTCGCTTTGTCTTTTTGCTTCAAAGTCAATTGCCTTTTCAACATTAGCTATTGAGTTAAGGTTCTTAACCTCAACCTTTGTACCAAATTTTTCACTTCCATATGGTCTAATTGAAACGTTAACATCGCAACGTAAAGATCCTTCTTCCATCTTGCCATCACTAACATTAGAATATGTGACAATTTCACGAATCTTTTCAACATATTTTCTAGCTTCAAGTCCACTTCTAATCTCAGGCTTTGAAACAATTTCAATTAGTGGAATACCAGCACGATTATAGTCAAGTAAAGTATAATCGCTAAAATGGTGTTGCATACATGTATCTTCTTCCATATGGAGTCTTTCAACATGGATTCTTTTCTTTTCGCCATCTAAATCGATTTCAAGATATCCTTCACTTCCAATAGGTCTAGCTTGTTGAGTAATTTGATATCCTTTTGGTAAGTCACTATAGAAATAGTTTTTTCTATCGAACCATAATTCATGGTCTATAGTCATATGTAATGCATTACTTACTCTAATTGCATTTTTAACTGCTTCTTTATTTACTCTAGGCATTGTTCCAGGGAAAGCCATATCAAGTAAAGCAACTTCAGTATTAGGTTTGTCGCCAAAAGTAATTGGAGCTAATGAAAACATTTTTGATTTTGTTTTCATTTCAACGTGAATTTCAATACCAACAATTGTTTCAAAATTCATATTATTTTACCTCCTTTTCTAAGTGGTTTTGATAACTTAAGCCTGCAAAACCTGTATTTTTTTCAACATTTGAAGCAATATTAAACATGCCTACTTCGTTAAATGGCTCACATGTTATATTAACACCAAATGGTAATTCATCTTCAAATCCCATAGGCAATGTAATTGAAGGGAAACCACCAAAATTTCCAATTGCTAACCAGTTATCAGCAGCTAAATAATCATTACGAACTTTTTCGTTACTACCCTTTTCTAATGGAGCTGGAGTTGGACTTGCTGGTAAAATAATTGCATCAAATTTTTTAAAAATTTCATTACATTTATTAACAATAAGTCTTCTAGCTTTTTGTGCTCTTAAGAATAACTCTTGTTGATTTTCTCTCATCAATGAATAACTTCCTAAAACAAATCTACGTTTAATTAATGGAGAGAAACCATTTGTACGGGCATTATACATAACTTCTTGATAAGTTTTTCCACCTAAGTATGGTCCAAATTTAATGCCATCTAAGTTAGCATTATTAGATGTACTTTCGGCACATGAAATAACCATGTATGTTGGATAAATAGCATTTAATAATTTATTATCAAAATTAATGTATTCAACAATAGCACCATCATTTTTAAGTTTCTCAATTAACTTTAAGAAACTAGATTTAATTGCTTCATCTTCAATTGAATTAAAAATTTCAGTAATTACAGCAAGTTTTTTGCCTTTAACATCACTTGATAAGTTCTTTAAATAATCTACTTTTGGTTTAAATGAACTAGTTGAATCATTATCATCATGGAAAGCAAGTAAGTTTAATGCGATTGCGCTATCTTTAACAGATCTAGTGAAAAATCCAACATGGTCTAAAGAAGGTGCAAATGGGAATAATCCAAATCTAGAAATTAATCCCCATGTAGGTTTTAAACCAACAAGTCCTGAATGACTTGCAGGTTTTCTAACTGAGTCTCCTGTATCACTTCCTAAAGCAAAAGGAACAATAGAATCAGCAACAGCAACAGCACTTCCACAACTTGATCCACCAATTAAATGGAGGTGTTTTGGATCATAAGGATTATATGTAGTGCCTAAATGTCCGCTTGTACCTGTGCCACCCATTGCGAGTTCATCTAATGTAGATTTTCCAATTAAAATAGCACCTGCTTTATTTAATGCATCAATTACTGTTGCGTCAAAAAGTGGAACATATCCATTTAAAATATTACTACTTGCATTAGTTTCATAGCCTTTTGTAGACAAATTATTTTTTGCAACATAAGGAATACCATAAAAATAATTATCTTTAGGAACTTCATGTTTAGATAATTCTTCTGCTCTTTTAATTGCATCTTCTTCAATAATCATTTCAAAAGCATTATCTTTATTCTCTTTAGCTCTTTTGATTGCTTCTTTAGTAAGTTCAAGAGGAGTTACTTGTTTATTTACTAAAGCTTCATGAATTTCACTTAATGTTAAATCTAAATAATTCATATTATCCGACCACCTTTGGTAATTTAATTTGTCCATCTTTTACATTACCTGCATTCTTTAAAACATCTTCGGCTTTTAAAGGTTCTTCAGGCACATCGTCTCTTAAGTAATCAATAGAAACATCAAATGGGAAAGTCATAGGTGTAGCTTCATCAACACCAACAATTTGACCCATTAATTCAAATTCGCTTTGAATAGTATCAAATTCTTCGAGTAATGTTTCATATTGATCATCAGTCATGTCGAAATATAATCGATTGGCTGCGTCTTTTAGAACATCTTTGTTAACTTTTTTCATCTTATTACCTCTTAGTTTCCGTTATCTAAATGACTTAAGAACTCATCTTCAGTCATGACTTGTATTCCAAGTTTATTTGCTTTATCAAGTTTACTACCAGCTTCTTCTCCAGCAATAACTATATCAGTTATTTTAGAGACAGAACTTGAAACATGTGCTCCTAAATTTTCAAGTAATTCAGTTGCTTCTTTTCTACCATATTTTTCTAGTGTTCCAGTTAAGACCACTCTCTTATTAAAGAAATAATTTGATTCATCAACTTTATTGTTTCCTAAATAAGTCATATTAAGATTATATGATTTAAGTGCATTAATCAAATTAATGTTATGCTCATCTCTAAAGTAGGAATATATTGAGTTAGCAACAACTTCTCCAACATCATTAATACGAGTTAAATCCTCTAATGTAGCAGACACTAAATTATCTAAAGTATTAAATCTTCTTGCTAAAGTTCTAGCCATCTTTGAACCAACTTCTTTGATACCTAAGCCAAATAATAATTTCTCTAAACTATTTAATTTACTCTTTTCAATACCAGCTAATAAATTATCAATTGATTTATGGCTCCATCCATCAATTTCAATAATTTTTTCTCTATATTTTGCTAAATTATAAATATCAGGAATAAATTTAATAAATCCTAATGCGAAGAATTCTTCACAAACCTTGTCGCCCATTCCTTCAATATCCATAGCATCTTTACTAGCAAAATGAATCAAAGATTCAATATTTCTAGAAGGACAATTCTTATTTAAACAGAAATGCATTGCATCTATTTTTACAAGTTTTGAGCCACAAACTGGGCAATTTTCAATCATTTTAAATGGTATTTCTGAACCATCTCTAAGATTTGGTAAACTTGTAACAACTTCAGGAATAATATCACCTGCTTTTCTTAAAACAACTGTGTCGCCAATTTTTAAACCTTTTTCAATTACAAAGTCTTCATTATGTAATGTTGCTCTTTGAACTAAACTTCCTGCAACTCTGACAGGTTCAAGTACAGCATTAGGTGTTATTTTTCCAGTTCTACCAACTGTATAAACTATATCAAGTAATTTAGTTTGAACTTCTTCAGGTGGGAACTTATAAGCAATCGCCCATTTAGGGGTTTTAGCTGTATAGCCTAAAGCTTCATGTAAACTAAAATCATTAACTTTTAAAACAATGCCATCGATATCGTAAGGAAGACTACTACGTTTAGCTGTATATTCTTTAACATAATCTAATATTTCTTGAATATTATGTAATAATCTACGTTCTTTATTAACTTTGAAACCCATTTTTTCAAGTTCTAATAAGGAATCATAGTGGCTATCAATATTGAATTCCTCAGCATTTTGAAAATAATACCACCAGCCATCAAGTTTTCTGCTTTTTGCAACGCTTGTATCAAGGTTTCTAATTGATCCAGCAGCGGCATTTCTAGCATTAGCAAATAAAGGTTCACCTGCTTCACTTCTATACTTATTTAAAGAGTTGAAACTTGCTTTAGGCATATAAATTTCGCCTCTTACTTCAACTCTACCTTTTTTATCAATTCTTGTTGGAATATCTGGAATAGTTAAAACGTTTAAAGTAACATCTTCGCCAACTCTTCCATCTCCTCTAGTTGCAGCGTATTGTAAAACACCATCTTGATAAACAAGGCTCATTGCTAAGCCATCAATTTTCATTTCGCCAACAAATGTAACTTTATCTGTGCCAAGTGCTTCATAGACTTTTTTAACCCATTCAACTAATTCATCTTCATTGAAAACATCTGCTAAAGAAAGCATTTGTTCTTTATGAGTAACCTTATTAAAACCAGTTAATACTTGTCCGATGATTCTTTGAGTAGGGCTTGTTGGGGTAACTAAACTAGGAAATTCATTCTCAATAGCCTGCAATTCTTCCATTTTTTGATCGTAAACTGCATCACTAACACTAGGGTTATCTAAAACATAATATTCATGAGCATACTTTTCAATTTCCTTAACTAATGCTTCATGTTTAATTTTTGCTTCTTCTAATGTCATAATCACGCATCTCCTTTTTTCGATAAAGATTTATGAGAACCAAGCAATTTCTTTTCTCCAAAGTCATAAAAATCAACAGTGATAATTGTGTCTTCAACTTTCTTGACGACACCTTCGCCAAAAGTCTTATGAACTGCGATGTCGCCAACATTCCATTTAATATTGTTCCCAGCGTTTAAATCAGTGAAATTAAGACCTGTTTTCATTCTTGGTTTTTCTTGAGAACTTGATAATCCACTGCCAGCATTAAACTTATCAAAGTTATAACGATATATGTTTCTAGAATCACTAGTTAATCCAATTCTATCAGGATTGAATGAAGGCAATTTAATTCCTGCCTCCTTTAAAAATTGTGAAGGTATATTACTAGTTGCTAAAGAATGGTTATAATCTCTATTTAATGTTAAATAAAGTTCTTTTTTTGCTCTTGTAAAAGCAACATAAGCGAGTCTTCTTTCTTCTTCTAACCCTTCATTATTACGCTCACCTAAAGCTCTTTGATTAGGGAAAACTCCTTCATTAAGGCCTATTACAAATACATAATCATATTCAAGACCTTTAGCTGTATGTACAGTCATTAAACTAACTTTATCAGAACCATCTATATCATCTTGGCTAGTAAATAAAGTTACATTTTGTAAATACTCATCAAAAGTAGATTCTTCATGCCCTTTTAAATAGTTTCTAACATCATCAATCAATGCTTTGACGTTATCAAATGCGCTATCATCATCTTCTTGTGTAGATAAAAACTCATAGTAACCAATATCTTTTAAGAATTTATCTAAAACTTCACTATACGCTTCTTGATTATCAATGATTTTCTTTCTAGTTGAGACAATTTGACTTCCAAGTTTTCTTAAAACTTCTTTTATTTTTTCTTTTAATTCGCTTTCATAATCATCAATATGTTCGATGTATTCACAACATTTTAGATTGTATTTAACTGCTTCAGATTTAATTATACTAATTGTCTTATCACCAAATCCTCTTTTAGGAACATTAATAATTCTATCAAAAGATACATCATCTTTTGGATTAACAATTAATCTAAAGTAAGCTAAACAATCTTTAATTTCTTTTCTAGAATAAAACTTTAATCCACCATAAACATTGTATGGAATTCTTCTCATTGTTAAAGCGTTTTCAATTTTAAGAGATAAAAAACTTGATCTATATAAAATAGCAATATTTTTATAAGATACATCTTTATTTCTTTCTAAAATTGTATCAATTGTACTAGCGACATAATTTGCTTCTAAAATTGAACTATCAAGTACCTTTAAAGAAACTACTTTACCACCAACTTTATTCGTAAATAAATCCTTTGCAACACGTTCTCTATTATGTGAAATAAGTTTATTAGCAACTTTTAATATTTCATTTGTTGAACGATAATTTTCATTTAAAATGATTGAACGCATTGGAGTATATATCTTATCTATATCAAGAATAATTTTTTGGTTAGCTCCACGCCAAGTATAAATTGTTTGATCAGGATCTCCAACTACATATAAATTAGTATATGGACCAATAAGTTTAGTTAATAATTTAAACTGTAAATCGTTAGTGTCTTGGAATTCATCAATTAATATATCTTGATACTTTCTAGAATATTTTTCTCTAACTTCAGGGAAATCAGTTAAAATCTTTAAAGCATAAATTAATAAATCGTCGAAATCTAAAGCATTAGCTTCGTTTTTTGCTTTTTCATACAAAGTGAAATATTGAATTAAGATGTTTTCTGTTTTTTCGTCTTTCATATTTCCTTTGACTACATCACTTGGTAAATGACCCATTGTTTTTTGCTTAGAAATAAAATTCAAAGCAGACTTATTCATATCATCGCCTTTTTTAAAGCCTAAACCAACACCAATTTCCTTGATTAGTCTTAATTGGTCATCATCATCATAAATAATGTAATTTCTACTAAATCCTAAAACACCAATTTCAGAACGTAAAAATCTAGCACACCAAGAATGGAATGTTGAAATAGTTAATCCATCTAAATTAAAATCAGGCAAAAGATTGATTGTTCTTTCTTTCATTTCTTTTGCAACTTTGTTTGTAAATGTAATAGCTAATATTTCACTAGGATAGACATGCATTACATCAATTAAGTAAGATATTCTATAAGTTAAAACTCTTGTTTTACCACTTCCAGCTCCTGCAATAATTCTTAAATATCTATCATTAGCAGTAACTGCTTCATATTGTTTTTCGTTTAATTCATTTAAATAATTCATAGCCATAAAAGTATACCATTTTTTATAGTTTTATTTATATATAAATAAAAATAAATATTTATTGATTTATAAAGTGTTTAAAAAAGTAAACATGAATAAATTTTTATAATTAAAGATGAAATAATATAAAAAATTTACTATAGTTGTATTCACAAGAAATGAAAGGACATTTTTATGACTAAAATGTATGAATTAAAGCAACATAGAACAAAAAAGGAAGACATTCGTATCATAAGAACAAAAAGGGATTTAGCTGATTCTTTACTTCAATTACTTGAAACAAAATCTTTTGATAAAATTTCAGTTAAAGAAATTTGTGAAAATGCTTTAATATCAAAATTGACTTTTTATAACAATTTCAAAAATAAAGAAGAACTAATGACTTTTGTTTTTGAAAGAACAACTAAATCAGCATTCGATAACTTAAAAAAGAATTATTTAGGTGATGTTAATAAAAGTATTAGTTATATCGATATATTGATCTCATTAGTAACTTTATTTTATGATGAAAAAAGTTTATTTAGAAAGATACTTAAAAACGATAAAGAAAAATCAATTTATACAAGCTTATACTACTTTATAAAAGATATGATTCCTACTTTAGTAGCTGAAGAAAAATCAAATGTCGCTAATGAAATTCCAATGGAAATCATTTCCAGTTATTATGCTGGTGCTTTAAGTGGCTTATTTTATTCAATGGCTATGGAAGAATTTGGTGTTTCAATTGAGACAATGGCTAGATATATTTACACTTTAACAACATCTAAAGTGTTCTCAATGCCTAGCGTTATCTTTGATAAAAAAGACTAATTAATAAATATAAGTTTTATCTTATATTATAAGTACAACAACCAAACTTTATATTTATTTCTATTTCTACTTAAAAATTAAAAAATCCCGTGATTTTACGGGATTTTTCATTTTTTTAGATTCTTTTTTTATTTTGCTAAATTTACAAATATCATTACTACTAAATAGATGATGTAAGATAATAAAGCAACATCTAAAACACAAAAAACAATAAATAATGCTATACGTTTTTTCTTTCTTTTGAGTTCAATATCTTCTTTAGAAAGTTCAACTTGAACTCTAGAATCTCTAACTGATGGCGTTACTTCTTTAGTATCAGCCATATCTAAAACTATTGAATCATTCCCTTTATCTTCAATGGAAACTGCTTCAACATCGTCTTTACTAGTTTTTCGATCATTTGGTTTACTATAAATGTCGCTTAATTTTTCTTCATCTTCTATTAACATATTAATATTTTAAACTTCCTGGTGTACGTGGATATGGTTGAACGTCTCTAATATTTTGTATACCTGTAATATACATTAATAATCTATCAAATCCAAGTCCGAAACCAGCATGTTTACAACCTCCATATTTTCTTAAGTTAAGATACCAGTCAAGTCCTTTATCATTTCCAAGTTCTTTCATCTTGGCAATAAGTTTTTCATAATCTTCTTCTCTTTGAGATCCACCAACAATTTCACCTTCACTTGGAACAAGTAAATCACATGCTGCAACTGTCTTATTATCTGGATTAAGTTTCATATAGAAAGCTTTAATTTCTTTAGGATAGTCTGTTAAGAAAACAGGTCCTTTTACCACTTGCTCAGTAAGATATCTTTCATGTTCGCTTTGTAAATCCATTCCCCAATAGATATCGTTATTTTCAAATTTATGTCCACCTTTTACAGCTTTTTGAAGTAATTCAATACCTTCTGTATAAGTCATTCTTCTAAAAGTTGTATTTAAAACATGGTTTAATTTATCAATAACACCCTTTTCAAGGAAGGTATTACAAAATTCCATTTCATCCTTACAATTATCTAATACATACTTAATGATATATTTTAAGAATGATTCAATTAAATCCATATCATCTTCAAGATCAGCGAATGCGATTTCTGGTTCAATCATCCAGAATTCACTTGCATGACGAGTTGTATTTGAATTTTCTGCTCTAAATGTTGGCCCAAAAGTATAAACATCTCTAAATGCTAAAGCAAATGATTCAACATGAAGTTGTCCACTAACTGTTAAACATGCATTTGCATTAAAGAAATCTGTAGGATGTTTAGGATCAGCAATAACATGGAAAACTTGTCCTGCACCTTCAGCATCATTAGCAGTAATTAAAGGAGTATGAACATACATGAATCCTCTTTCTTGAAAATATCTATGAATAGCATAAGCTAAAGTATTTCTAATTCTAAAAACTGCATTAAAAGTATTTGCTCTTGGTCTAAGATAAGCAATATCTCTTAAAAATTCATAACTATGTCTCTTTTTTTGAAGTGGGTAGTCTTCACTACAATCACCTAATAAAGTAATATTTGTTGCATGAATTTCAAATGGTTGTTTTGCTTCTGGAGTCAATTTAATCGTTCCAGTAACTTGGATTGCTGCACCATATTTTAAATGTGCATATTGTTCATAATCTTTATTATTTCCATCATAAACAATTTGTGTATTTTTAAAGTAACTTCCATCATTAAAAGCGATAAAACCTACATTACCATTATCTCTATTTGCTCTAATCCATCCTTCAAGAGTAACTTCTTTACCTTCTTCAAGCTTTGAATCATAAAACTCTAAGAATAGTTGTCTATTTGTTAAACTTCTTTTTTGACTCATAAACGCCTCCACAATTAAATTAAATTATATCATTATTAAAACTTTTTAAAATCTTCAATTCTCCAACTTGGATCAACTCCTAAGTTTAAAGTTGCAAACACTTTATCTTTATATAAATATTCACCAACCTTAGCAATCATTGCTGCATTATCAGTAGTACACCATAAAGGTGGAATTTCTACATCAATATCAGTATTTTTAAAAGCTTCAACAATTTCACTTCTTAAATAGCTATTAGCACTAACGCCTCCAGCTAAAACAATTTCTTTAACCTTATATTCTTTAACTGCTTTTTTTACTCTATCCATTACCATGCCAACAGCAACATCTTGGAATGATTTAGCCATATCTTCAATAATAATTTTTTCACCTTTTTGCTCTAAGTTATGTACTAAATTAATAACAGCAGTCTTTAATCCACTATATGAGAAATTTAAACTTCCATCATGGAGTGGAGTAGGAAGTTTATAGGTATGCTTGCCAGTTTTAGCAAGTCTATCAATTTCAACTCCTCCTGGATAAGGTAAACCTAATACTCTAGCGACCTTATCATAACTTTCTCCAATAGCATCATCTTTAGTTTCACCAATAATTTCAAAATTAAGGTGATCTTTCATATAAACAAGTTCAGTGTTTCCTCCACTAACAACAACTGCTAATAAAGGGAACTTTAATGGTTTAATAAATTCATTTGCATATATGTGACCTGCTAAATGGTGTACTGGAATTAATGGAATGTTATAAATTAAACTTAATGTTTTAGCAGCTTGTAAACCAACATGTAAAGCTCCAATTAATCCAGGACCACGAGTAACAGCAATAGCAGTGACATCTTCCATTTTTACGTTGGCAACATTTAATGCTTCATTAATAACACAACCAACATTTTCAAGGTGTAATCTACTAGCAATTTCAGGCATGACCCCACCATATTTTCTATGTACATCTATTTGACTAGAAATAACATTTGCTAATAATTTTCCATTATCTGTAATTGCACAAGCAGTTTCATCACAACTGCTTTCAAGACCTAAAATAATAACATGACCATCCATTTAGATTTCTCCCTTTACCATATAAATGGCATCTTCTCCATCATCATAATAACCTTTTTTAACATTTATTTTTATAAAGCCAAATTTTAAATATAAATTAATTGCTGCAACATTTGATTTTCTAACTTCTAAAGTAAAGAATTCTACATTTTCTTTTTTTAATAAAGTCTCGGCGTACTCAAGTAAATTCGTTGCAATTCCTTTATTTCTATATTCTTTTTTAGTAGCAATTTGATTTATTGTTGCACTATCAAATGTAATCCAAAAATTTATAAATCCAACAATCTTTCCATCAATTAAACATAATATATATTTAGAAAACGGATTCTCTTTAATCTCATAAGTTAATTCTTCTAAAGTAAATGGCTTATGAAAAGATTCATCTTCAATTTCTTTAATAGCTTTTAGATCATCAGTTGTAGCAACTTTAAATTCCATATTAGTCCTTTAAATATACTGCCTTTAAAGCAAGGATATTGTTAACAAGTGTTTTTTCACTTCTTAATGAATACATATTATTAGCAATATCATTATTTTCTCCATTAATATTTAAATAAACAGTATCTCCACAAACATGATATGACTTATGTTCATTAATGTAATTTAATACTTCATCATTTTTTAATACTTTATCATTAATAATTGCTTCGCCATTTGCATCATAAACACCAAAATAACTTCTATTACTTCTAGCATTAATTAAACAAATTGATGTTCCTTCTTTATTTTTTAAAGCGCCTAAACTAGAAACAGCATAGCAAGGAATTGATAAACTCAATGCATAAATTTTAGCAATTGTTAAAGCAATTCTAACTCCAGTATAAGAACCAGGTCCTAAAGTAACAACAATTTGATTAACTTCTTTAGGATTAATTTTATTTCTATCTAAAATATTTTTGAGTTCAGGAATCATTAGTTCGCTTTGTCTTTGCCAAGCTTCATAACTAATTTCATCAAGCTTTTTACCATCTTTAAAAAGTGCTACAAGTAAATTTTTGTCAGCACTATCTAATATTAAAGTTAACATCCAAATTTCTCCTTTAATTCTTTTATTGTTGTAAAGTATTTTGGTGAATTGGAAGATAATAATAATGTTCTATTTTCGTTTTCATCATTATGAATTTCAATTGACAATGAATCAAAAGGAATAAACTCTTCAATATACATTGGCCATTCAATTAAAGTAACACCATTACCTTCAATAATCTCTTCAAGCCCAATATTTTTTTGTTCAGGTCTAACGCCTTCTAATCTATAAGCATCAATATGATATAAAGGTAAAGGATCATGGAAATAGCATTTTAAAATATTAAATGTAGGAGAATTGATTTCTTCTTCGATTCCTAAGCCTTTCCCAACTCCTTTAGTTAAAGTTGTTTTCCCAGCACCTAAATCGCCACTTAAAGTAACAACTTCGCCACAAAAAGCGTTTTTTGCAATGATTTTACCTATTTCAAGGGTATCTTCAACGCTTTTAGAAACTATTTTTTCGTTCATGATAATCATCTTCTTTCTTTGTCTTAACGAGAAATTCCTCGTAATATTTTTTTATAATTTCATCATTAAATGGAAATACTTTTTTAGTCATATAGTCTTTAACTTGATTGATATTAAAACGTAAGATTTTATCAATATCATCAGAATAATTATATTTTTTCTTATGATAAGAATATTCTTTAACATCTATTAATCTAATATCATTATTTGGATATAACTTTATATCCAAATCATAATCTATATATTTAACTCTTTGACAGTCGATTACAAAAGGACTTGCTAAGTTAACATAATAAGTAATACCAACTTTTTTTAACATAGCGATTACATTCCACCAATGATTCTTAAAAAAGATCATTATGGCAGGTTCTTTTGTGTACCAAATTCTAAAGTCATGTTCTACAACTTTAGTTTTTTTACTTGCAACTACAATATATTCATCAGTTTCATCAATAACAAATACATTATCCCAAATTCGATGCATTCGACCATCGTGCTTATAACCTTGAATTTCAATCCATTTATTTTTTAATGAGTCCATAAATGTTCTCCTTTAAAATAAACTTCATTAGTTATTAAGGTCATCAAAAATAGTTAAAACTTTATTTAAATCAAGTTCAGTTCTTTTAACATTATTGAAATCGAATTCATGTTCAACTGGAATATTCATAAATTCATCAATATAGTCAATACCAATACTACATTTATCTTTTCTAATTGAAATTAATACATCAATTAAAGTTTTATCAATTTTTAACTTTAAAATATCTTTGATTGTGTGTTGATTTAAAGTTTTTCTCCACTCATCATCGTTAGTATAAATTAAATAAGTGTCTGTACTTTCAACAAGTTTTAAATCATCAATATCATCAACTGGACGAGAAAGTTGCCCGCCTTTGATTTGCATGATAATTCTTTTTCCTTCTTTAGAATAACTTGAAGTATAGTCATAGAATTTACCTAAAAACATAGGTGATAATCTGTTTTTTACTAAAATATTAGCAGCTAAATCAGCAACAGCCATTTGTTTGTCTTTATAGTAGACACTAACAAGATTTCTAGATTTAGTACCTTTGATGTTTTTATAAAATCCAGCATCAATAAATAGTTCATCTTTTAATTGTCCATAAGCTTTAACTTCAAGTTTAGAAAAGTTTTCACCACTAAAAAGATAATCATTAACATTTTGATATAAAACTTTAATGTATTCTTCAGCTTGTTTACTTAACTTTCCTTTAATGACTTTAGTAGCAACAAAAGTTAAAATAACTGCTACAACCATTAAACCTAAAGCAAGATAACTTACCCATGGATTAGCTTCACCTAAAGCAAAGATTAAAACAATACAAATGATTAAAACAATGATAACTCCAATACTAATTATAGTATTAATCTTCTTTTGCTTTTTAGTATAAGCAAAATAAGCTAATCTAGCATCTTCAATCTTTCCTGTAACGATTTTTTGCTTTTCATCTAAAGGTAAATTTTTAAGCTCTTCCTCTTCTTTAGAATTTTCATTGATTATTTCTTCTAGTTTAGAAGCCTCTTCTTTAGCTTGATCTAATTTTTCTTCTTCTTGATCAACTTTTTCCTCTTCATTAAATTTTTTTAGTCCCATAAAATACTCCTTTGCCAAAACTCAAATTCATTTTACTATATTTAGAGATTTTCTAATAATAAAATTAGGCTAAAGATATAAATCCTTAGCCTAATTTAATAAACCTAGTTTATTAGGGTAATATTTTTTATACTTTTAACATCTTTAGCATCGTCTCTTCTTCTTCCTTAAGTTCTTTAAGTTTAGATTCGAGTGCTTTTCTTCTTCTAATGTCCATTTCCATTTTAGAGACTAATACATCTCCATCTTTACCAACATATTTAGAAATGACATTCGTGCCTTCACGATATTTTAAATATACATAAACACTACTTTTGCCTTTAACTTTAACTAAGCTACCTAAAGGTAACTCATCAATTTCCTCTTTAAAGACACTTTGCTTCATCTGATTTTTTTCTAATTCTTTTGATACTATTTCTTTAATTCTCATAAAATGATTTTAAACTAATTTAGTAAATTATTAAATAAAATATATCATTAAAAAGCATAAGAAAAGGCCACTATTGGCAGAAAGTAAATGGCCTTAATCTTAAAATTTAAAATAGTTATTTTCTATATTTAAAGTGATTATTAATCATTAAAATTGGTTTAAGTAATAATAAAGTGATGAACCAATCAATTAACATTGTAAATGGAATATAAGTTGAATTATAAATTAAAGCATCTTTTAAAGTGTATCCATATAAAAGCATGCTTGAAGCTGATGAACCAATATATCTAACAATCATCGCAAAAATACATCCAACTGTAATACCTAATGCACTATATAAAAATTCATAGTGTTTATAGTTTTCATCATTTGGTTTATTTTTATAGAAGAATGAGAATAAATAGAAGAATAGTCCAACAAGACAATATCCACCAAATCCAATAAAGTAATCAAAAGGATAAGTTTGGAATCCGTATCCATCAATCATACAAGTAATTAAACCAAACATAATTGCGCTAGCAACAAAGCCTTTATAAGCTCCATGTCTAATAGCAATAATAAAAAGTGGAATAGCAGCAAATCCAATACTACCTCCACCTGCTTGAACTTTAAATTTAACAAAGGAATCTAAAACAACTGCTAAAGCAATTAAGATGCCTTCTTCGCAGATATCTTGAGTAGTATATTTAACACTATTAAAGATTCTTCTAACATTACATAAAGCAAGTAATAAAGCTAAAAATACAATGAAGAATGCTGAGTATGAGAAGGTATCAATATATAATGAATACTCTTCATTAAATAGGCTTGAAAAATCGTAAAAGGTTGCAAAACCTTGGAAATAAACAGTAATTAGAACTAAAGTAACAACAATTAAAGCTAGGGAAATTGTGTTAAAAATCTTCATTAAAACCTTATTTTCTTTCTTTAAAAATAATGGGGTGATTGTTAAACCAGTGCCAACAAGTAAAAATACAAATGAAGTAATTAATAATGGGTTAGCACTTAAATGGAAAGCTTGATTAACAAGAGTTACATTACCACCAAAAATAAGTTGATAAAAATTAACTTCATCAGTTAAAGAATTGTCGCCATATTCCCAAGAAAGATAAAACTTACCAGCAAATAATAAAACGAAAAGTATAATAAATGAAAGAGCAAAAATTAATTCAGTTAAGTGTTTTAAAATATAGCCTTTAACACTAAGCTCATTTACTGGCTCTCCTTCAACTTTTTGTCTTTTAATAACGAACTTATCAATACTTAATATGATCCCTGCTAGAACTATTACTCCAAGTAAAATTAAAGAAACAATTCCTAAGATGGACCAATCAATTTCTTTAAGTTCGAACGCTAATGTAGATATTTTCATAACGCCTCCTTATAAAGAAAAAATCCACCCAGAAATAGGTAGATATCGTTATAAAAATAATTCCAACGCTAGCATTACCTAGATCCGGTCAACGGTCAAGTGAGTATCACACTTATCTCAGCCTATTCTTAAGCACCCGAAAATATTATATTTAAACATGCAAATTAAGTAAAGTATTGGAATAGTTAATAATTTATAAAAGACTGCAAAAATTAAAAAAATTAGTGCAAAATAGTAGACATTTATAAAAATATGTTTATTTTTTTATATGAATTATAAATTTTAATAATTTTTAATTTTTTTATATTTTATAGTATAAAAGTAAATGAAAGAGACTTTAAATACTAATTCTAAGAATTACATCGTGGAAAGCTTATTTGTTTTACTAAAGGGTAAAACTATTGAAAACATCCAAGTAACTGAGATCTGTAAAAAGGCTGGTGTTGGACGTTCTACTTTTTATAAGCACTTTAATAATAAAAGCGATATTATTAATTATTATTTAATGACTCTTTATCAAAAATATACAGAAACTAATATTAAGCAACCAACTTCAAAAGAAGATTTTGAATATAATATGATTACTTTATTAACTTTAATCTATAAGAATAAAGATGAACTTCTTTTGTTATTAAAAAATAACCTTGGTCAAAAAATGTATGAATTCTTAAATGATAAACTAATATTAATTAGTAATTTACGTAAAACTAAAGACTATTTTTACCCTTATATAATTGTTGGAGCTATTTATAGTACAATCCATGCTTGGAGTAAAAATAATTTTAAAAATGATATTAGCGAAGTAAGTGCTTCAATTGTTAAAATTATTACTTTTGAGTGGATGGAGGAAACCAATCAATAGGTGTTAAATTATTTTTAATTAAAAAATCATTAGTCTTTTTAAAACATCCACTATTAAACCATCCACCTCTATTAGCACTTAATGGGGAAGGATGGTTTGTTTCTATAACTAAATGCATTGGATTATTTAAATACTTATGATATCTTTTAGCATTACTACCCCATAATAAGAAAACTATTGGTCGATGTATTCTATTTAGAACATACAAAACGTCAATGAAGAATTTTTTATATAAATCATTTGCGTGTGATAAAGGTTGATGAGCAACGCAAGTTAAATAAGCATTTAAAAGTAATACACCTTGATCAGCGAGATAAGTCAAATCACCACTTCTAGGTACACTACATTTTAAATTAAATTCAATAATAATTTCTTTATAAATATTTATTAACGATGGTGGAACTTTAATTCCATTATTTACACTAAAAGCTAGGCCCATTGCCTCATTAGGATTTGGATAAGGGTCTTGCCCAAAAATAACTACCTTGACTTTATCTAAAGGGGTCAATTTAAATGCATTAAAGACAAGTTCACGAGGAGGGTAAATAATCTTATTTTTATATTCTTCGTCAAGAAAAGAGATTAAATCTTTAAAAAAGTCTTTAGACTTTAAAGTATTAAAAAGAGAATCCCAACTCGTATATTCCATAATTATTTAGATAATTTATTAGTTTTAATTAAAGCATTAAAAATTTCATAAATTGTCTTTAAGCCTAACCAACTTGTTATATTATTGACATCTAATGGAGGAGCAATTTCAACTAAATCCATACATGTAATATTTAAATTAGAAATAAGTCCTGTAACAATAGCCATAGTTTCAAAATTACTTAACCCAAAAGCCTCTGGTGTACCAGTTCCAGGCGCAAAAGCTGGATCATTAGCATCAATGTCATAACTTAAGTATACTTCATATTTAGGATCTTTATATTTAGAAACAATTAAAGTTAAAAGGGCTTCGACACCCATCTTTTTAACGTCAATTGCCTTAAAAACATCAATTGAAGGATGTTTTTTAAATGTCTCAATTTCTTGAGCTTCGAATCCTCTAATGCCAATCATTGTAACATTCTTATCTTCATATCCATATTCGATGGCTCTAAAATTTGGGCAAGCATGTGAATATTTTGAATCATGATAAACATCGCAAATATCTGGATGAGCATCTATATGAATAATTACTGGGACTTTATTATTTTCTTTAGCGTGATTAAAAAATGCTCTTTCACTAGCGATTGCTATACTATGATCTCCGCCTAAAATAATATGAAATCCATTAGTAGATAAAAATTCATCATGAATATTTTTTTCAAGTTTAGAAAAATCTTCACCACTATAATTCCCAAAATCAAATAGTTTTACTTTTGTTAATAAATTGCCAACCATATCTAGTGGAGGTAAATCATAACTTAATTCACGTAATGTATCAGGAGCTAAACTTGCACCTTTACCAACACTAGCATTTTTATCATAAGGAACTCCACAAATGAAAACATTTGCTTCTTCCTTATTTTCGACCATTAAATCTCTAAATTCTTGTTTCATATTATTTAGTTTTACCTACACTTTCAGAAATTGATTTATCAGCAGCCTGAGAATATTTATCTAATGTAAGTTTGTTTCTAATTTGATGTTGTAAGTTACATGGACCACCAATACAACCACCTTCACATGCCATACCTTCAATAAAGTTATAAGCACAAGTATCTTTCTTAAATTCGATTAATGCCTTTTTAATATTATCCATTCCATCACAAGCTAAACCTTTAACTTCGAAATCAATATTATGTTCTTTAATAACTTCTTGGACTGCACTTGATAATCCACCACATTTAGCAAATCCTCTGCCAAAGAATGAACCACCAAATTGACCATATTTATCTTCTGGTAAACTTGCTATATTTATCTCTTTAGCATCAAGCAAAGCTTGTAACTCCTCAAAAGTTAAAACAGCATCAACATATGGTGAAACATTTGGATGTTTAATTTCACTCTTTTTAGCTGTACATGGCCCAATAAAGATTGTTTTACATCCTGGGAATTTTTCTTTTATTACTTTAGCAATTGCAGCCATTGGAGAAGGTGAATCACTAATGTATTTTGCTAAATCTGGATAGAACTTTCTAATATAAAGAGCAAATGCTGGGCAACAACTTGAAGTTAATTTAGTTCTTTCAACTAATTCTTCTGTTTCGCTTAAAGCAACAATATCAGCTCCTAAAGCAGCCTCAGCAACATCATAGAAACCTAACTCTTTTAAAGCAGAAATAATTTGACCATTTTTGTGTTCAATAAAATTACCGCCAATTGAAGGAGCAACTATCGCAAAAACCTTATATTTTGTATTATTTTCACTTTCATTAATAAATTTAATGACATCCTTAATATAAGAAATATCAACAATAGCACCAAATGGGCATTGATAAACACATGCTCCACAGTGAATACATTTTTCATCATTAATTGAAGCAGCATTTGTAATTGGATCAGGAGAAATTGCTTTTTGTTTGCAAGCACGTTCACAAGGTCTAATTCTATTTTCGATTGCAGAATATGGACATGCTTTAGCGCACATACCACAGTTTACACATTTTGTTTTATCTATTTTTGCTTTTAAATTATCATCAAAACTAATGCACTTTTTAGGGCAAGCTTCATAACATCTATGCGCAATACATCCTCTACATGCATCACTAACTGTGTATCCACCAAGTGGACATTCATCACAAGCAATTGAGATAACTTGGATGACATTTTCATCACCTTTAAGTTTATGCATTGTAGCAATCTTGACTCTTTCTTCAACAATAGCTCTCTCTTTATAGATACAGCATCTCATTGATGGTTTTGGTCCTGGAATTACTTCCTTAGGAATATCATAAAAAGATGTTTCTAAATCTCCCTTATAAATGTGTTTAGCGATAGCTTTTAAAACTGTATATCTTAACTCTTGAACACGTGTATCAAACTTTGGCATACATATCTCCTTTTTGCTTTATAAATTTTATAAATTTATATAATCATTTTCAAGCATAGTTAAAATATATAAATGTCTATGCATTAACTCTATATTTTTTAAAATAAAAAAATTGCAATTTTTTACTCCTCTTGATTGCTTTCGTTATCCAAGTTCAACTGTAATTGTTTATAATTTTTCGCTTTTTGAGCAGCAAATATTAATCGCTTAATTTCTTCATAGTGTTTTCTAGCTCTATTTCCAATTCTAAGTAATTTAATTCCCATTTCTCTACACTTCTTAACTTTAAGTGCATCATAATATTGACGTTTCTTATCAAACAAATGCTCACCGCCATCAACTTCAATTGCAATTAGTGGAATATATGTTGGCGAAAATACATTTTTTCTACGATATAAAACAAAATCAAATGCACACCCACAATTTTTAAATTCATCACTACCTTTAAAAATTTTTTCAAAACTAATTTGTCTTTCGGCTTTGTAATCTTTGTAAACACTACAAAATTGACCTATTGTTTTAGCAAACTCTTCTTCATTTATACTGCCATTTGAACGATCGATAGTTAAGCTTTTTAGAGCTGGAATAACCTCACTAGTACCATTACTACTCATATAATTTGCAAGCGTAAGTAAATCATTATTTTTATCTTTTGAGTTAATTTTTAATGCCTCCGTATCGCAAGCAAAAACAAAATCATTTTTTGCTCTAGTTAAAGCTACATTAATGAGCTCCTTATTTTTATTAATCCATTCAATTGTTCTTTTACTCGTTTTTAAAGAAATTGCCGAAGAAAGAATGATTGTATTTTTCTCACTTCCTTGTAATGAATGGATTGTGCCAACATCAATGTCTTTAATATTCTCTTTATTTAATAAACTTTTAAGTAACTCTTTTTGATGAACAAAAGGGGTTATAATCATCGCATCTTTCAAATTATTACGCTTAATATAACTAACAATTTCTTTTGCCTCATCATAATTCGTGTTTCTTACTAAAATATTATTTGGGTTACTTTTTATGTCTAAAAGTTTCAAATCTCCACTATTTTTTAAATATTCAAGATTTAATTCGCTACCATAATATCTTTTATTAGAAAAATTTATAATCTTTTTCCCACATCTATAATGGTATTGCAAAAATATAAATTTAGAGACTGAGTCTACATTAAGCATCAAATTTAAAATAGAATTATTAGTATAACTATATTCATCTCTAATACTATATTTTTTCATTAATTCTTTATTTAATCTTTCATCTAAAACTATAACTGGTTTAAGTTGACGAGGATCACCAAGTAGTAAAAGATTCTTAGCTTTAGATATTGGAATTAAACTTCTACAAACATTACATTGACTAGCTTCATCAATAACGACTAAATCAAATTTAAATTTACCATCTCCAAGTCTATACGATGAAGACGTTGTTGTTAAAATGATAGGAAAAGCATCAGTTAATAACTTTAAGTTATCGCTATTAGAAATATATTTATTTAATTCACTTGCTGCTTTATCTAAATCCTCATCATTACAAATATCAATTAATTCTTCATACTTTGATTTATGTAAATTATTAATATATTGTAAAGATTTAAAATAGAAAAATTCCTTCATCTTTGGATCATTACTAGCTACTAAATACAAATTTTCTATATCTTTATTAGTGACTGTTTTTATACTTTCATACTTATTTTTATATTGATCAATAGTTTCTTTAAGTAGTTTTCCAAATTTAGAATCAGGGGCATTATTATATAAATTGACATATGTTTTAATTATGTCTCCTAACTCTTCTTTTTCGTTATTTTGATGAATTTTCTCCACTAAAACCTTGTTTTTTTTATTATTCGTATCTTTTATTTTTAAAAGCATATTTTCAATAGGCTTTTGTTTAGTTTTAATGTTATATAAGTTTTTAATTGTAATAACAGCATTTTTAACATCTTCCATATTACCTAATCTTAAAAATGGAAAATTATAAGTTTTATCTTTGTATTCAAAATGTAACTTTTCTAATATTCCATCAATAGGTTTATTATTATCACTAGTTATTAATATAGTTTTAGAGTTAAATAATGCACTTACAACTACATTTAAAATGGTTTGAGTTTTACCAGTACCAGGAGGACCTTGAACATATGTAACTGGATACTTCATGGCATTATAAACAACATCAATTTGATTAATGTTTACCTTATCATCATAGATCACTATTGAAGGCTCTTTAATCCTTCGATAACTTGCTTTACTTAAACTACCAAAAAATGCTTTTAAAGGCGCTTCTAAAGAGTTATCTAAATACTCTTCTTCAATTCCATTAAATATTTTATCCAAATGGATATTTAAATTTCTTTTTAAAACTATAAAATCAGGTAAAGTGCTTATAATTCCTCTAGTATCCAAATGAGCATCTAAAAATTCAGCACCTTTAAAAGGATCTTCTAAATAAAGATTCATAAAGTTGTCAACATCATCTTCTAATATTTCAAATAATGAATTTCTTACACCATTAATAAGTAAAGTACTATTAAACCTAACTTCATCATCTAAATAAAGTTCTTTGCTATCAGGATTAAATAAAATGTTTTTATAAGCAACTAGATAGGTATGACCTCTAATTTCATAAGAAAGTAATGCAAAGACTATATATTCTAATGAATTTAACTTATTATTCTTATTTGATTTTTTAATTAATTTAAGAATAGCTTTTTCTTGCGTATCATTTAATTTAATAAATCCATTTTGTTTAAATGTCTCACGATTAATGCCTTCAATTAATACTTTACTATCAATATATGGATCATTATCAAGCGCATAACATTCTTCGTAATATCTTAAAACATTTCTATTAAAATAACTGAATTTTAAAAAGGCAAAGTCCAACGGATTTCTTTCAATCTTTTTTATTAAAACTTGGTTTGCATTATGACCTCCACCTGTCATATCTAGGACACTAGCACTAATAATCTTAGTTAGATCAATAAATACTTTTTTGGAATCTAAAGATTTTGCATCATTAAAAATATAGCAAAATGCCTTTTTAGTTTTTGGATTAATATCTAAAATATAAATCCAATAATTAGTAATTTCATCTTTAGCGTTTTTATATTCGATATTTATCCATTTATTTTCTTTAATGGCTTTTGAGATTATTATAAAATTATCAACCATATTTTTTATTATATATAATTTTAGTTTATATAAATAGAACAAAAGTGAATCAAAATGATTCACGTCCACGACTTAATTGT
>CALVXH010000003.1 GCA_944368945.1 uncultured Bacilli bacterium | reverse complement strand
GCATGGCAAAAATTCAAAGTAGGACTGAAAAATTTAAAGAGTATCGAGAGGAAATTAAAAATAGTTGTGAAGAAGAGATTGAAACTCCTTCACAAACTAAAATTCCTTCTAATTTTTTTGAGCCTGAAATTCAAAAGCCAAAAGTTAGTGTGAAAAAAGAAGTTAGAACTATTAAAGTTGAAAATAATAAGCCTGTAACTAATAAACATGTTTACGAACATAAAGAAAAACCAGTCTATGTAAAACAAAAAACTATTTATGATGAGTATGTAAGATCAAAATTGGTAAAAAGATTTCTATATTTTATTTTTGTATTAATTATTATTGGCTTACTTGTTACTATTTTGATATTATCTTTAAGGAATTTTTAGGATGGTTTAGAAAGATGGAAAAAAGTTACTCTATTGCTATTGATGGGCCAAGTGCTAGTGGTAAGTCAACAGTTGCAAAAATTATCGCTAATAAATTAAATTTTATTTATGTTGATACTGGTGCAATGTATAGAGCTTTTACATACGCTGTTTTAAAGGCTGGTTTAGATCCTAAAGATGAGAAAGCTTCAGAATCATTAATTGGTAAAATTGAAATTTCTTTTAATGAAAAAAATCATATTACTTTAGATGGTGTTGACATCAGCAAAGAAGTTAGATCAAACGAAGTAGCTGATAATGTTAGTTATATTGCTAGTTATAAAAATATACGTCTATTTTTAGTTGATTCGCAAAGAAAAATAGCAAGTAATAAAAATGTTGTTATGGATGGAAGAGATATTGGCACTTATGTGCTAAGTAATGCTGATTTAAAAATCTATCAAATTGCTAGTGCTGAAGAAAGAGCTAATAGAAGATACAAAGAAAATATAGAAAAAGGAATCAAAAGTTCTTATGAAGATTGTTTAGATAATGTAAACAAAAGAGATTATATTGATTCGCACCGTTCATTTTGTCCACTTCATCCGGCAGATGATAGTATAGAAATAAATACAACTCATATGACAATTGATGAAGTAGTTAATGAAATTTTGAAAATCGCTAAAGAGAGAGGAATATATTGATGTCGTTAGGTCTTGTTGCTATTGTTGGGTCACCAAGTGTTGGCAAGTCAACAATTTTTAATAGAATTATTGGCGAAAAGAAGTCCATTATTGAAGAAACAAGAGGGGTAACACGTGATCGTATTTATGCTCATACCTCTTGGCTAACTAAATATTTTGATATTGTTGATACTGGCGGTATTGAACTTGAAAATTCAACTTTTCAATCGCAAATTAGAATGCAAGTAGAAATTGCTATTAATGAAGCTGATGTTATTTTATTTGTTGTTGATGGAAAATTAGGACTAAATGATGATGATTATTTGGTTGCTAAGATGTTATATAAATGTAAAAAACCAGTAATTTTGGCCGTTAATAAAATTGATGACACACATTTAATTAATAATATATATGAGTTTTATTCATTAGGACTTGGGGAACCAATACCTTGTAGTGGTGCTCATGGTGTTGGCATAGGCGAAATTTTAGATAAAATCTTAGAGTATTTAAATAAAAATGAAGAAAAACAATCTCAATTAACAGGTTTAAGATTTTCTATTATTGGTAGGCCAAATGTTGGAAAATCAAGTTTGTGTAACGCTATTTTAAATGAAAATAGAGTAATTGTTTCTAACGTTGAAGGCACAACTAGAGATGCAGTTGATACTAAGTTTACTAGAAATGGAAAAGAATATGTTGTCATAGATACTGCTGGACTTAAAAAAAGAGGCAAAATTTATGAAGCAATTGATAAATATGCAGCTTTACGTGCTTTAAGAGCGATTGATGCTAGTGATGTTTGCTTATTAGTCATTGATGGAAACGCTGGCATTCAAGAACAGGATAAGCACGTTGTTGGTTATGCTGTCGAAGCAAAAAAAGCTATTATTATAATTGTAAATAAATGGGACTTAGTTAAAAAAGACAATAACACAATGAATGAGTTTACCAAGGAAATTCGTAAAGAGTTTAAATTCCTTGATTATGCCCCTGTGATTTATACATCTGCGATTAATAAATTAAGAATTGATAACATTTTTGATATGCTTGAAAAGGTATATGAGAGTTATACCTTCCAAATTCAAACTAGTGTTTTAAATGATATTATTCAAGAAGCACAAATGATGAACGAAACGCCTGAATTTAATGGTGGAAGATGTAGAATTTATTATGCACAACAAGTATCATCTAAGCCATTAACAATAGCTTTATTCGTTAATGAACCTACATGGATGCATTTTTCATATATGAGATATATTGAAAATAGAATAAGAAACTCATTTGAACTCATTGGTTCACCAATTAATCTAGTTTTAAGAAAGAGAAAATAATGGATATTTTTATATATGGATGTGGTGCTTTTGCATTAGCAATTGCTAATGTCTTAAATGATAATGGTAATAATGTTTTGCTCTATTGTAGAGATGAAGCCAGGGCTAAATCTTTAAATTCATCGCATATTGAGAATAAATATTTTGACAATCTTAAATTAAATGAAAATATTAAGTTTACTTCTGATGTTTCAAAGATTAAAGATTTTCAGACAATTATTATTGCTGTTCCATCAAAGTCTATTAAAGACATTATTGATGTTTTTAATTTATACTTATCAGGTAAGAAAGTATTAATTATTAATGCGACCAAAGGCCTTGAACCATCGACTAATTCGCGAATTTTAGACTTTTTAAGGAAAAAGTTGTCTTCAAATATTGATTATAAATTATGTTCAATTTTAGGACCTGGTTTTGCCAAAAATATTTTAAACCATGATTTAACATGCATTAATTCTGTTAGCAGCGATTTAGAGGTTGCAAAGTTTGTTCAAACACTATTTTCAAATTCTTATTTTAGAGTTTATGCCTTAACAGACGAGGCTGGTGCTGAGTATTCTTCAAGTATAAAAAATGCTATCGCTATTGCAAGTGGAATTTTATACGGATTAGGATATAAAGAAAATTCTAGGAGCGCATTAATAACCAGGGGCTTATCAGAACTTGCTAGATTTGGCACTCGTTTTAACGCAAAAAAAGAAACTTTTTTTGGGCTTACTGGAGTTGGTGACTTAATATTGACTGCTTCATCTAAAGAATCAAGAAATTTTTCGTTTGGCGAAAAAGTAGGTAAAGATAATAGTGTATTAAAGGCACTTAATGAAAATGAGAAGACAGTTGAAGGTTTAAATGTAGTTAAAGTTGTATATAAGATAGCAAAAGAAAATAATATTGATATGCCTATTATTTTTGCGTTATATAACATACTTTTTGAGTATAAAAAACCAAGTGATGTTGTCAAAGAAACAATGCTGAGACCGCTAAAATTAGAAACTTTTTAAAAAAATATATCTGTTTTTGATAACAAAAAAATTTTTATATAATTGACAAGTAAATTTACTTAATTATTATTAATATTGATAAAAAAATCTATCTATGTTTTAATAAAATCGAAAGGGGAGAGTTATTATGAATAAGGCTGAATTAGTTGTTGCTGTATCTGAAATCTGTGAGCTTAGCAAAAAAGAAGTAGAAAGAGTAGTTGATGTTTTATTTGATCAAATGGAAAACTCTTTACGCTCTGGTGATTCAGTTAAGATCTCCGGCTTTGGCGTATTTCAAGTAAAAACTAGAAAAGAAAGAGTCGGAACTAGTCCAGTGGGAGACCACGGCCGAATCACAATTCCTGCTACAAAGACTGTTGGATTCAAGCCAAGCAAAAATTTAAAAGAATCTGTAAAATAGTTATATAACAAAAAAATATAGGTGCGAAATAGCCTCTTTTTTATACGTTACTTAATATGAACGTTGAAATTTTTGATTTGCTTAAAAAAATATTTAATAAACATGGTTTTAGACTTTATATGATTGGAAGTACAAGTCGTGATTTTTTATTTGGAAGAAAAATACATGATTTTGACTTTGTTACTGACGCAACACCTTTTGATTCATTAAAATTTTTAAAAGCTAATGAAACTTTTAAGAAATATGGTGTATTAAAATTAAAAATAAATAATGAAAATGTTGATATAGTTACATTAAGAGAAGAAAAAAACTATATTGATCATAGGCATCCAAATGTCATTACATTTGTTAATAGCCTTGACATTGATGTTAAACGCCGAGATTTTACAATTAATGCAATTTATATTAACGAAAAATATGAAGTTGAAAAAGTTTCGCTTCCATTTTTAGATGACATTAAAAATAGGCGCCTTAAGTTTATTGGTGATCCTTTAACAAGAATCCAAGAAGATCCGTTAAGAATTTTAAGAGCAAAAAGATTCATTAAGGAATATAATTTAAACGTTGATGAATCTTTAAGAAAACTTTTAAAGGATAATGAAAGATTAGTCACGCTTCTAAATAAATGCAAAGTAGAAGAAGAGAATAAGAAATATAACGCAGTTTTGGAGGAAGAATATGATATTTAATGGAAATGCAATTAATTTTCAATTTTTATTAGTTGAATACTACAAAAAATTAAATCTTGACGAAACAGACTTAGTCATTTTACTTATGATAGACCATTTAACTAATGATGACTCTTCATTTATAACTGCTGATGATATAGCTTTAAAAACAACTTTATCAAAAGATTTTATTGATGAAAGATTATCGAACCTTTTCTTAAAAAAATATATTGATATCGGAAACGATGGTAAAAAAGCTTTTACTAGTTTAGAACCAATTAAAAAGATAGTTTATAAATTGTTTCAAGAGACTATTTTTAATGAAGCTGAAATTGATGAAAATAACGAATTAGAAGAAACAAGAACTCAAGTTTTTGATGAAATGCAAAAATTATTCCAAAGATCATTAACACCTTTAGAAATAAATAGAATTGATGATTGGATTTCTAGTGGAACAAATAGAAAAATCATTTTAGACAGTATTAAAGATGCAAAAGCAAAAAATATAACTAATATTAATTCTATCGATAGAATTATTGTTAAAAAAATGAGAGAAGAAGATAATTTTGGAAATGAAATTAAGTGATAAAGTCTTTTTAATACAGCAATATTTTGATGAGATTTTGCCTAACGCATCATGTGAATTAACTTATTATTCTGATTATGGTTTTTTAATTAGTGTTATGCTAAGCGCCCAATGCACAGATAAAAAAGTTAATAAGGTGACTGATGCGCTTTTTGAAAAATACAAAACATTAGAAGAATTGAATAATGCTTCACTCGCGGACATTGAAAATATGATTAAATCATTAGGGCTTTATAAAAATAAAGCAAAAAATATTAAGTCAATTACAAAAGATTTATTAGACAAATTTAATGGAGTAGTTCCTATTTCAAAAGATGATTTAATGAGTTTAAGTGGTGTAGGAAATAAAACAAGTAATGTCGTTAGGGTTGAATTATTTAAGATACCAGAATTTCCAGTGGATACACATGTTGCTAGAGTATCTAAGAGACTTGGTTTAGTAAAAGAAGATGATGATGTTTTAGCTATTGAAGGAAAACTTAAAAAGGAATTTCCAAAAGATAGATGGATTCTATTACATCATCAGTTTATTCATTTTGGAAGATATTTTTGTAAAGCACTTGCTCCAAAATGCAATGAATGCAAATTAAGTGGCTTTTGTAATTACATTAAAAATAAATCTAAATGATCCTTTATTAAAGATAAGTAATCTAATGGAGGATTTATTTTTCTATTAATTTCTATACATTCTTTTATAAAAAAACTTAGTGGTATTGATGAACTTTTATTTACTTTTATAAAATAAAGTAAAAGTTTTGTTGGTAATATAAAATAACGATTTAATTTTGAAAATTCAATGATGAAAAATGATACACCTAGTGCCTTAAATATTCTTTTTGCGTGCAAAAATTGATTATTTTGTATATTTTTGATAGGAAAACTTGTTTTTGATTGTGTACTTTTAGCCTCAAAATCAATATAAAGTCCTTGATATACTCCATTATAATCCGTTGTACTTTTAGCTTCAAAATATGCTTCACTAATTTTATTTTCTTGGCACTTTACAATATTTATTGGTGTTGGTTTTTTATAGATTATAGCTATTTCATTATTTAAGTAATATTCATTTGATTCATTGATTTCTTGTTCTAATGACATCCCACGATTTTGATATCTGATAATATTATTTTCTTTGTTTATTTCAAAATTTATTTTAATCACCTAATTTCCTCGTCAATAAATGTTGAAAGATCATCAGTAGTAGCAACTCCATCAGTTACAATCTTTTTCATAATTTTATAAATAGGTGCAGGCAAATGAGGATTATTTAATAAAACTTTTAAATATTCTTCTTTTAAAATACGTTTTTCTGTTAAAAAGGCGTTATACAATAGTGATAAATTGATAGCATCACTTTGAGGGTCGTGAGCATCTCCAGTAGGGGTAATTTCAAATTTTTTTAAAGCATCAAATAATGAGAGCATTTCATTTCTAGAACTACGGCAAAATTTTGCCACAATATTTGAAAAATCAATATTTTTCTTGTAAATAAGGTGAATAAAATCATCATCGTCTAGGTGATTAATTATGGAAGTTTGATGTAACAATCTCATATCGAAATTTCCATAAGTCATAAAAACGGTTTGGTTTAAATTAGTGCCACAATAGTTTTTAAATTTTTTAATAGCATCAACAAATTTATCACCATGTTGAAATAAAAATAGATCATTTATACCTGTTAAATGTTCAACAACTGGGCCGACCACTCCCTCAGCTCTAATAAAAATTTTAAATGGTTTATGCGTCTTTTTTATTCTTTTTTTATTGTCTAACTCGATTTTAATTGCACCAATAGCAATTATTTCCTGAGTTAATTGCGTACCTTCAAAATCCATGAAAATAATTTCATTTGCATCATTTAATAACTTGTTAATAAACTTCATAACATGAATTATAAAAACTTTTGATTTCTCTTTCAACATAAGTAAAACATTTCAAAAGATTTTATTTTTCTATTTTTAAATTAATTCTTGCTCTTTTTTAACTTAATAATTGAGTGCATTTTATCTAGTAAAAGAACTGTAATTTATTGATAATATTCAAGTTCTCGAATATAATTTATATGTTAGGAAATACAATGAAACTTAATCTAGATTGGAAAGATATTTTAAATAAAAAATTCAAGCAAAATCAAAAGGGATATGATCCTGATGAGGTTGATGCTTTTTTAGATAAAATTCTTGAAGATTATAAGTCCATTGATAAAGAAATTGATGCGCTAAACGGAAAAATTATTTCTCTTAAAAGAGATAATGAAACATTAAAAGCATCACTTAGAGAAAAAGATACTGTTATTTCTATTCAGAAGAGTAAAAATATTGCATTATCAACATCTCATCAATCCTCTCTTGATAACTTAGAGTTGTTACAACGCTGCAGTGCTTATGAGAAGAAACTTTATCAAATGGGTATTGATCCTAGCAAGATTAAATAGCATTTCAGTCCATGCAATCGCTGATTCTTTTATGAATTAGAGGAAAGTCCATGCTCGCACTTCCTGCGATGGAAGTAGTGATTATGCTAGCTTAAAAAATAAGGCTAGGTACTTTGGAGAAAGTAACGGCGGATGAAGATCTAAAAGATTACTCATGATTGGAATCCATAAAGTGCCACAGTGACGAATTTACTTGAAAGAGTAAAATGAAACGTTGGTAAACCCCTTAAGCGAGAAACTCAAATTTTGGTAGAGGAGATTAGGAAGGAGAACTGAATCCCAACTAGTAAACGTAAGTTTAGATAAATGATTGCATAAAACATAACATGGCTTACGGACTGAGTACTCATGAAGAAAGTGCACTAACTATGAAGAAGATTAATTTACCTACAAAAATAACAATTTGCCGTATTATAATGGCATTATTTTTAATTATTACTTTAATTATTCTTTATTTATTAGATCAATTTGGTGTAATCAGTATCGCACTTTCAGGAAATATAAATTTAACTTCATCATTAGATGGTCCAACAATTAATTGGATTATGATTATTATTTTTGCTGTATTCGCATTAGCTAGTCTTACAGATTCACTTGATGGATATTTAGCAAGAAAAAATAACGAAGTAACTGATTTGGGCAAATTCTTAGATCCTATTGCTGACAAAATGTTAGTTAATTCAATGATGATATTTTTAGCACTAAATTTCACAAGTTTAGGTCTTGATGCTAAATTTCCATTCTTTTGCGTAATTATAATGGTTGTTAGAGATTTAGTAGTTGATGGATTAAGGTTCATGGCTGCTCAAAAACGAGTTGTTATTGCTGCTAATGTATTTGGAAAAGTTAAAACAATTACTCAAATGTTTGCTATTTTGATTGTTTTATTAAATGGATTCCCATTTTCATATTTTGATTATAATTGGCCAATGTATTTGCATATTAGTGATTGGCTTTGTTATATTGCCACATTCTTTAGTGTTTTAAGTGGCGTAATTTATGTAAAACAAAACATTCATGTTTTAGGAGGGGAAAATAATGAATAATGTCCAAAAACTTATTGATGAATTAGCTAATAGAAATTTAACTATTGGTTCCGTTGAATCTTTTACAGGTGGATTATTTGCAAAAACATTTACAGATGTAAGTGGTGCAAGTAAAGTTTTTAAAGGAAGCATAGTCGCTTATTCACCAGAAGTAAAAGTTAATGTTGTTGGTATTCCACAAGAATATATCGATAAATATGGTGTTGTTAGCTATGAAGTTTGTCAACAAATGGCTATTAAAGGTCAAAAACTTTTAGGTGTTGATGTTTGTGTTGCATTTACTGGAAATGCAGGACCAGCAGTTTGTGAAGAAGGTACAGATGTTGGTACATGCTTTATGTGTATCGTCTTCAATGGACAAGCATGGCCAATCCCATTACATTTACAAATGGAAAGAAATGTTTTAAGAGAATATTGTGTTGAAGCTGTAATTTCAACAGTTTTAAGCATTATTACACAATCTAAATAACAAAAAAGAAAAAAATTGTTATTCTGTTTGTTGTGCATAGTGAAAGGAGTTTTTAATGAACGAAGAAAAAAAGAAAACTATTAGTAGCGACGCACTAAAAAATATTTTATTCCAAGTTGAAAAAGAATTTGGCAAGGGGTCGGTTGTTAGATTAGGAGATCATCCTAATGTTGATTGCGATGCGATTTCTAGTGGGAGTATACTTCTAGATAATTGCCTTGGAGTTGGTGGCTATCCTAAAGGGAGAATCATTGAAATATATGGTCCAGAAAGTAGTGGTAAAACCACCCTTGCTTTAACTGCGGTTGCTGAAGTACAAGCTAAAGGAGGATATGCGGCATATATTGATGCTGAAAATAGTATCGATCCTGATTATGCCAAAGTACTAGGTGTAGACATTGATAACCTTATTTTAAGTCAACCTGATACTGGTGAAGAAGCTCTTGAAATTGTTGAAAGACTTGCAAAAAGTGGTGTATTTTCATTAATTGTAGTTGATAGCGTTGCTGCATTAGTTCCTCAAGCTGAATTAGAAGGACAAATGACTGATTCTAGCGTTGGTTTGCAGGCTCGAATGATGTCAAAAGCAATGAGAAAAATTACTGGAGTTTTAAATAAAAATGGTTGTACATTAATTTTTATAAATCAACTTAGAGAAAAGGTTGGTGTTATTTATGGAAATAATGAAACAACAACTGGCGGGAGAGCTTTAAAGTTCTATTCAAGTGTTCGCATTGATATTAGGAGAAGCGAAGCGATTAAAGATGGAATAAATATTATTGGAAACGTTGTAACAATTAAAGTGGTAAAGAATAAGGTTTCACCACCATTCAAAAGTTGTAAAGTTGATATCATATACGGAAAAGGAATCTCAAAAGAAGGTGAATTGCTTGATTTAGCAATTGAAAAAGGAATTGTTAAAAAGAGTGGTTCATGGTATGAGGTTTATGGACAAAGAATGGGACAAGGCAGAGAAACTGCTAAACAATTTTTAAGAGAAAATAACGATATATTTAAAAGACTTAAAGACGAGATAGTGAACGGCGTAGTAGATCCTGCGCCTATACAAAATCCTATTTTTTAATGTAGAAGGCCAGAACAAATTAAGATATAATAATTTAGTATCAAAAAGATACTAATTAATTATTAATATAATTTGTTATATATAGATAAATAAACTTTATTTTATTGATTTGTGTCTGATGATACCTTTTTGATAAAGGAGATTTTATTATGAATAGTGTATTTGGCACAATTAACGTCTTAGTTGATAATGCCTTACCTACTTATATTTGGGTAATATTATTAATTGTTTGCTTACTAATAGGCGCTGCTATTGGATTTGCAATTTGTGTAGTTTTACCTAATATGAAGGCAAAAAGAGCGCAAAACAACGCTGAAAAAATAATTAATGACGCTAATGTTAAGGCTGAAAAAATTCAGAAGAATGCTCAAATCGATGCAAAGCAAACTGTTTTCGAGATGAAACAAGAAGCTGAAAAAGACATTAAAGAGAGGAAACAAGAAATTGTTTCACAAGAAGCAAAACTTCTTCAAAGAGAACAATCAATTGATGCTAGAGATCAAGCTCTTCTAAAAAAAGAAAATAACCTCGAAATTAAAGAGCAACAGATTGATAATCAAATTGAAGAAAATAAGAAAAAATCAAAAGTTCTTGATGAAAAAATTAATTCTATTCTTGCTGAACTTGAGAACATTGGAAAATTAACTGAAAAAGATGCACGTGATGAGATTTTTAGACGTGTTGAAGAAAAAGAGCAACAAAATATTGCTAAAATGATGAAGGAACGTGAAGAAGAAGCTGAGGCTAGAGCTGATGAAGATGCAAAAGAAATTCTTTGCAGCGCTATTGCTAGACATGCTCAAGAAGTTACGACTGAAAGAACTGTTTCTACAGTTACATTACCTAGTGATGAAATGAAAGGTAGAATCATTGGCAGAGAAGGTAGAAACATTAAGTCTCTTGAACAAATGCTTGGTGTAGATATTATTATCGATGATACTCCAGAAGCAATTACAGTTTCCTGCTTTAATCCTATTAGAAGAGAGGTCGCTACTAGAGCATTAAACGTATTGATTAAAGATGGACGTATTCAACCTGGAAGAATTGAAGAAGTAGTTGCAAAGTGCCAAAAAGAAGTAAATGATACCATTAAAAAAGCTGGTGAAGATGCAGTCTTTAAACTTGGTATTAGTAATATGAATAAAGATTTAGTGGCTTTAGTTGGACGTTTAAAATATCGTACTAGTTATGGTCAAAATCAATTAGATCATAGTGTTGAAACCGCAAAACTTTGTGGAGCAATGGCAGCTGAATTAGGCTTAAATCAACAACTTGCTAAAAGAGCTGGCTTGTTACATGATTTAGGAAAAGGACTTGATTTTGAAGTTGAAGGTAGTCATATTGAGTTAGGTGCAAGGATGGCTAAGAAATATGGTGAGAATGATTTAGTTGTTAATGCTATTGAAGCTCATCACGGAGATGTTCAACCAAAATCAGTAATCGCTTATCTTGTTATTGCTGCTGATACATTAAGTGCTGCAAGACCAGGAGCACGTAGTGAGACTTTAGAAACTTATATAAAGAGAGTTGAACAGCTCGAATCAATTGCTAAATCTTATGATGGTGTTAGCCAATGCTATGCTATGCAAAGTGGTAGAGAAGTAAGAGTTATGGTTGTACCAGAAAAGATTGACGACTTACAAGCGTTTAAATTAGCAAGAGATATTAAAGACAGAATCGAAAAAGAAATGACTTATCCAGGTCAAATTAAGGTTAATGTCATTAGAGAATATCGTGCGCAAGAGACTGCTAAGTAATGAATATATTATTTATCGGAGACATAGTAGGTAAAGTTGGAAGGAAGGCTCTTAGTAAGAACCTTTCTTTTGTTAAGGAAAAATATGATATTGATTTTACTATTGCTAATGGAGAAAATATCTCAAATGGAAGAGGCATGAATGAAAATCATTATCATTTCTTAATAAATAATGGTGTTAATTGCATTACTTTAGGAAATCATTATAAGGATAGAGAGGAGATTCAAAACTATATAAATTTTAGTGATGAAATAGTTCGACCATTAAATCTAAAGGATGACTTTCCTGGTGAAGGCACAAAATTATTTGACGTTAATGGTATAAAAATAAGGGTTACTAATGTTCTTGGAGCTGCATTTAGCAAGTTTGAAGTTAAGGATCCTTATTTAGAATTAATTAATGTTATTTCTAAAGATGAAAGTGACATTCACATTGTAGATTTTCATGCAGAAGCTACTGGAGAAAAAAAGGCGTTAGCATATGCACTCAAGGGTTGCGTTAGTGCTTTAGTAGGAACTCATACACACGTTCAAACTAGTGATGCCCAAGTATTAAATAATGGCACATTATTTATATCTGATGTAGGTATGTGTGGTTCGTATAATAGTGTACTCGGAGATGAGATTAATAGCGTTGTTGAGCGTGTTATTTTACACAATGATAAAGCAAGATTTAAACTATTAGAAGATGATGATTCAATTTTTAATGCTGTTGTATTAAAATTTGATGATTTAACTTTAAAACCATTAGAAATTATCCCAATTAATATTTTGAATAGAAAGGCACAAAACTAATTATGAAAAAAACAATATTTGAAAATATGCCAGACATGGACAAAGCTAGAAAGAGAGTAGATTCTATTAAAACAATTTACTATGATTATAAGCCAAGTAAAGAATTAATTGATCGTTTTTCAGGCAAATATGCATATATACATACTCATGGTTGTCAAGCTAATGTTAGAGATGAAGAGACAATGATGGGTCTTTTAGAATCAATTGGAATGATTAAAACTGATGATCCTAGTAAGGCAGATGTCGCTATTATTAATACATGCGCTGTTAGAGAAAATGCTGAAGATAAAGTTTTTGGTGAAATTGGGGAATTTAAGAATTTAAAGGCAAAGAATAAAAATTTAGTTTTGATGCTTTGTGGTTGTATGGTTGAGCAAAAACATATCATCGAACAAACACTAGAAAGATATCCTCATGTTGATGTATTTTTTGGAACTCATAATATTCAAGATTTACTTAAATTATTAGATGAATATATAACTAAGAAGTCACGTTATGTTGATGTGTCTAGTTTTGAAGGTAATATTATTGAAAAAATGCCTGTTACTCGTATAGATAACTATAAAGCTTTTGTTAATATCACTTATGGCTGTGACAAATTCTGTACTTATTGTATTGTTCCTTATACAAGAGGAAAAGAAAGAAGTAGAGACATTAATGACATCTTAGATGAATGTAAAATTCTTGTTGATGAAGGCTTTAAAGAAATTACTTTATTGGGCCAAAATGTTGATAGTTATGGTAAAGATTTAAAAAATGGTGTAACTTTTGCGCAACTTTTAGAAGAGGTTGCTAAATTAGGAATCCCAAGACTAAGATTTTTGACTAGTTATCCAAGTGATTTTAAAGATGATGTTATTGATGTTATGGCTAAATATCCAAACATTATGAAATATCTCCATTTACCAATTCAAAGTGGCAGTGATGATGTATTAAGAAGAATGGGAAGAAGATATACAAGTGAAGAATATTTAAATCTTGTTAGCAGAATTAGAGCTAAAATCCCAAATATTGCATTATCAACAGATATTATTGTCGGTTTCCCTAATGAAACTTACGAGGATGTTAAAAAGACAATCGAAGTTTCTTTAAAGGCTGATTATACAAGTGCATATACTTTTATATATTCGCCAAGAAAAGGCACTCCAGCAGCAAGACTTGTTGACAATGTTCCTTATGAAGAAAAAAGTAAAAGATTTAGAGAACTTGTTAGTGCATTAGAAGTTAATTTTGAAAAGCATTCCAAAGAAATGGTTGGAAATGTTTATGAAGTTTTAGTTGATGGAGAATCCAAAAAGAATAAAGAACTATTAAGTGGATATACTGAAACAAATAAACTTGTTCACTTTAAAGGCGACTCGTCATTGGTTGGACAAATTGTTAAAGTAAAAATTACTGAAAGTCATCTCCATTTCTTAGTCGGAGAACTTATTAATGAATAATTTATATTTAAAAGCAGATGACATAAATAAAGAATTAAAAGAAATGTCACTAGTTAAAGAATATCTTCATTATAAAGAATTACTTGAAAATGATGTAACTTTAACCCAAATGAAAAATAAGATTTTGTTTCTTCAAAAATGCAATCCAACTGATGAAGAAAAAGAAGAATATTTTAAATTAAAAAAGGAATACGAAAATAATCCAATAGTTGCTAACTATAATTCGTTAAAAAAAGATATTAAAGAGTTAAAGGATGAAGTTAGAAGTTTATTAAAAATATGATTTATGCAATTTTAGGTCCTACTTGTTCCGGCAAAAGTGATTTGGCTGAAAAATTGAGTCTTAAACTTAATTATCCGGTTATTAATTTTGATGCTTTTCAAGTTTATAAAGAACTTGATAAAGGCACAGCAAAACCTTCGAAAGAATTACTCGAAAGTGGAAGATATTTTTTGTATGGCTTTAGAAGTGTACTTGAACCATATGATGTAATGAATTATCAAGAAGATGCGAGAAACTTATTAAGCAAATTTAATAATGATAATGTTATTTTGGTTGGAGGAACTGGACTTTATTTAAAAGCTTTACTTTTTGATTATAAATTTTTAGAAGAAGAGAAAATGCCTGATGATTTTTTAAATGATTTATCAAATGAGGAATTATATAAAAAGTTACTATTAATAGATAAAGAGGATGCGATTAAAATTGGACCTAATAATAGAAAAAGATTATTACGTGCCTTATATGTTTATAAGATTCATGGAAAAAGTAAAACTGAATTAAACAATAATGGTAAAAACAATCTTTTATATTCTAATGTAATTTTTATTGGCTTAAATATTGAACGCTCTCTTTTATATGAAAGAATTAATAAGCGTGTCGATATTATGTTTGATAATGGATTAGAAAAAGAAGTTAACTCTTTATTCTCTTTTTATGGAAATAAATTAAGAGCTTTTCAAGCTATTGGATATAAAGAATTTAATAACGAAGGAAGTATAGAAGAAATTAAAGAGTTAATTAAGAAAAATACTAGGAATTATGCTAAAAGGCAGATGACTTTTTTTAAGCATCAATTTGAAAATGTTAAATGGTTTAATTCTATGAAAGACGCAGAGGGTTTTTTAGGTATTTAATATGGATATCGATTCAAGAACTAAGTTATTGTTGCAAGAAGATTTTTTTAAATTGAATAACAAAAAAATAGTTGTTATTGGAATTGGTGGAGTTGGTTCAATTATCCCAATTTCTTTAGTGAGAACTGGAATTAAAAATATAACAATTATCGATAAAGATAAAGTTGATCAGTCTAATTTAAATAGGCAAATTGCTTATAATATAAATGATATAGGAAAATTTAAGGTTGATGCCTTATATAGTCACTTATATGAAATTCAAGATGACATCAAAATCACTAAAATCCCTGCAAATATTGATGAAAATTTTGATTTTAGTGTTTTAGACAAAGCAGATTATGTCATTGATTGCATTGATGATATTAATGCAAAAGTTTTAATTGCTAAAGAAACTTTTAAGAGAAGTATTCCTCTAATATCTAGCTTAGGAATGGGAAATAGAGTTGATCCAAGTAAAGTAGAAATTACCAAATTAAATAAAACTACAAATGACCCTTTAGCTAAAAAATTTAGATACTTACTTAGAAAGGAAAATATTGATCTTTCAAAGATTGACGTGGCCTTTTCTAGTGAAACTCCTATAATAAAAGATAAGATTATAAGTTCAGTTGTATTTGTTCCAAATAGTGCAGGATTAAATATAGCAAGTTTTGTAATTAGAAAAATAATAGGATGGTAAATTATGAGATTAGAGAAGATTGAAAGAATTGCAGCAAAAGTTGATATTCCTGAAAGTGCTTTAGAAAAGTATGGAAACTATAAAGCGAAAATATCTAAAAAATTTATTGATAGTGTTAAAAACAGACCTGATGGGAAACTTGTTTTAGTAACTGCTATTACACCAACAAAAGCTGGTGAAGGCAAAACCACTACAAGCATCGCTTTATTGGATGGTCTTGCTAAAATCCATCAAAAAGCGATTTTATCGCTTAGAGAACCTAGTTTAGGTCCTGTATTTGGACTTAAAGGTGGTGCGACTGGTGGAGGAAAAGTCACAGTTGAGCCACATGAAGATATTAATCTTCATTTTACTGGTGATATGCATGCATTGACTAGTTCAATTAATTTGATTGCTGCAATTATCGATAATCATATTTATCAAGGTAATGAATTAAATATTGATCCAACTAAGATTGTTTGGAAGCGCGCTCTCGATATGAATGAAAGAGAATTACGTGAGATTGAAATTGGGTTAGGTAGTGAAAAAAATGGAATAAAAAGAACTGACCATTTTGAAATAACTGTTGCAAGTGAATTAATGGCTATTTTATGTATTTCTACTTCGGAAGAGGATTTTTACGAGAGAATAAAGAAGATTATTGTTGCATATACTTATGATGATAATCCTGTTTATTTAAGTGATTTAAAAATATCAAACGCTGTAATGAAATTAATGCATTATGCATTACTTCCAAATATTGTACAAACTGCAGAAGGAAATCCAGCCTTGATTCATGGAGGTCCTTTTGCAAACATTGCTCATGGATGCTCTAGCCTAATTTCTATAAAATTAGGTCTCAAAGTAGCTCCTATTACAATCACTGAAGCAGGATTTGGTGCTGATTTAGGTGCTGAAAAATTTTTAGATATCACTGCAAAAGTTGGCAATTTAACTCCAAATCTAATAGTTTTAGTTGCTACAATTCGTGCTTTAAAATTGCATGGTGGTACTAAGTTTGAAGATTTAACGGTTGAAAACATTGGTGCTTTAAAAGAAGGATTTAAAAACTTAGAGCAGCATTATTACAATTTAAGAAAATATGATGTTCCAGTTGTGGTTGCAATTAATCATTTTAAAGATGATACAAAACTTGAAATTGATACATTAAAAGAAATGTTAAATAAATTAGGCATTAAGTTTGCGTTCTTAGATGGTTTCTTAAATGGTGGCGATGGCAGCATTGATTTAGCTAATAGAGTAGTTGAAGCGTTAGAAACTACAAAGTCTAAATATCACACTCTTTATAAATATGAAGATACAATTGAGAACAAAATAGCTAAAATTGCTAAAGAAATCTATCATGCAAGTGATGTTCAATATGAAGAAAAGGCTCTTAGATCAATTGAAAATATTAGAAAACTTAATAGAGAAAATTTGCCAATTTGTATTGCTAAAACACAATCAAGTTTTTCTGATGATTCAAAATTATTAAACGTGCCTCGTAATTTTACCTTACATGTTAAAGATATACATCTTTCAAATGGAGCGGGCTTTATTGTTGTTTTGACTGGAAATATTTTAACTATGCCAGGTTTACCAAAAGTACCTGCAGCTGTTAAAATGGAAAGTGAAACTATAAAATAATATTCTTTGCCTCTATTTGAGTTTCATAAGTAGATATTTGATTTTCGATATCCAATTCTTTAAATTGGTTCATATATAAAGTGTAATAATAACCTTTTAGTTCCATTAATTCTTTATGATTGCCATCTTCAATGACCTTGCCGTCTTTCATAACTAAAATTCTATCGCAATTGATGATTGTAGAAAGCCTATGTGCAATCATAATCGAAGTTCTACCTTTTAAAATTTTATTGATTGCAGATTGAATTGTATGTTCTGTTTCTGTGTCGATTGAAGAAGTTGCTTCATCTAAAATTAAGATTTTAGGATTTCTTATGATTGCTCTAGCAAAGGATATGAGTTGTTTTTGCCCTTGACTTAATTCATTACCCCCATCCTCTAAGTAAGTATCATATCCATTTTTTAAACTCATAATAAATTCATCAATGTCAACAATCTTGCATGCTTTGATTATTTCTTCATCTGTAGCATCATGTTTACCATATCTAATGTTATCCTTAACAGTTCCTTTAAATATAAAAGGAGTTTGTTGCACATAGCCTATATTACTTCTAAGCCAACCAACGCTTCTTGATTTATAATCTACGCCATCTATAAGAATTTTTCCTTTTGTAGGTTCATAGAATCTACATAATAAATTTACAGTAGTGGATTTTCCACTTCCTGTTTCACCGACTATCGCTAAACTAGTTCCAGCTTTAATAGCAATATTTAAATCATGAATGACTTCTAAATCTTCTTTATATGAAAATGAAACATGTTCAAATTTTATATCGCCTTTAAGCTCTTCAAAATTTTCTTTTTTATTATCAAATATTGAACCATATTTTTCTATTACTTCAGGTGTATCCACTAAATCAGGTTCTTTATCAATTAATAAGAATATTTTTTCTACACTAGCTTGTGTGCCCATTAAATCACTAAAGATTTCTGCCAATGATTGAATAGGATTATAAACACTTCCAACGAAGCCAATAAATAAAACAATTAAAGCGACCATGCTTGTCGTTTCATTACTTATACCAATAATAGGAAATACTAAAATAACTAAGGCAGTTGTTAATGCACTTAAAATATTAATTGAAGGTTGAAATAATGCGCTAACATATCCTGCTTTAATTCTTTTCTTTTTTACATCTTCAGTTATTTCATCGCATTCATCATAAATTGTATTTTCAATAGCAAGAGTTTTAATTGTTTTATTTCCGTTAATAGATTCTGCAAGCCAACGTACAAATTCACTATATGCGTTTCTAGCGATTCTAAAGAATTTAAGAATTTGTCTTTCGAAGAATAAAACAATAACAAAGATTAAAGGAGTGGTTGCAAGAATTATTAAAGATAGTCTCCATTCATAACTAAACATTGTTATTAAAGTGAATAAAAGTTCGCAAACTATCCAAAAAATACGCAAAACTGAGTTAGAAATTACATCTCCGATACTAGCTGCATCGTTTTGAAGCCTAGCAATTAACCACCCACTAGGCGTTTTATCAAAATATGAAAAGCTTAATTCTTGGATCTTTTTAAAAGCGTCTTTTCTTAGGCCAGTCATAATAGTCATTTCAAAAAAATTAGTTAAAAAGAATGTTCCGAAGATGGCTATACTTCTTAAAATAATCATAACTATATATAAAATTATGTATTGTAAGAAAGTTATAGATAATTGAATTCCTAAAATTTTGACATTGAGTATACAAGTTAGTATGTCTTCATTCGGATAAAAAGTGGATTCACTAAAAGCATTAATCAATCCAGCGCTCATACTAGGAATAAAACTAGCATCATAAAAAGATGTAAATGACATTGTAAACAATATCAAAATTAATAATGGCCATTTTGGTAAGACATATTTAAAAGCTTTTGACCATATACCTATATTAATTTTATTTGTAATTGATTCTTCTTCAAAAACCCTTTTCGCCATAATTTATACCATCTTTGTTTGAATATCATAAATTCTTTTATACAAGCCTTCTTGTTTTATTAAATCATCATGTTTGCCCATTTGAGAAATCATTCCGTTTTCTAAAACGATAATTAAATCAGCATCTTTTGCTGTAGCAATTCTATGTGTAATTAGAAAGGTAGTGCATTTTTCTTTTCTTTCTTTCATTGATTTTCTAATATTAAAATCTGTTTCTGTATCAACAGCTGATAATGAATCATCAAAAACTAAAACTGGTGATTTCAAGACTAGTGTTCTAGCAATAGCAACTCTTTGCTTTTGACCTCCACTTAAAGTAGTTCCTTTTTCTCCTACAGCTGTGTCATAGCCTTTAGGAAAATTAATAATAGATTTATGAATTTGGCAAATAGAAGTTGCTTCAATCATATCTTCATATTTTGCTTTTTGATTAGCAATTAAGACATTATCTTTGATTGTTTTTGAGAATAAGAAGGGGTCTTGTAAAACAATTGAGATATGTTGTCTTAGATAGTGCTTTTGAATCTTATTAATGTCTATGCCATCAATATAAATATTTCCACTAGTTGCGTCATATAATCTAGTTAATAAATAAGCTAAAGTGGATTTACCACTTCCAGTTTTACCCATAATCGCAACTGTTTGACCTTTTTTAACATTAAAAGAGACATTTTTTAATACATCTTCCGTACCATCAGGATAATTAAATGATACATTTTCAAATTTTATATCACCAGTTATTGAAGGCGTTACGCCGGTCTCGACATCTTCTAAAGGCTCATTTAGTATTAAGTTAATTCTATCTAAACTAGCATTTGCTCTAGCCAAATTGCTTAAAACAGTAGCGACATCTCTGATTGGCCATACCATTAGGTTTACAAATGTAAAACTCATATATAATGTTCCAACGCCAATTGAGCCATTAAAGCATAAAACAAAGCCAAAAATTGTTGTTATAGCTATTTGTCCAAAAACTAATATATCACTACTTGAAAAGAAGAAGGCTCTTAATTTTCCCCATCTCATATATTTACCTTTGTAGTCATTAATGTATCTTTCAAAATCATGAATTTCATATTCTTCATTATTAAAAGCTTTAACAAGTCTAACACTCGCTAAATTTTCTTCAATTTTTGAAGTCATTTCACCTTCGCTGTCATCTGTCTTTCTATATCTTCTTCTGACTTCTTTGATTACAAAGAAAGAATATATAAACATGAATGGCATTAAGACCATACTAATTAAAGCAATCTGATAATTTGTAATGCATAAAAATATAAATGAAATACTAACAATAAAGAAAGTATACATAATCATTGAAGTATCAAATCCAGCAAATCTTTTTAGAATATCTTCATCACGAGTACATGTTTGGATAATATCACCATTTTTCATACTTTTAATTGTCGAATAAGGAAGACGTTCAATGTGATTAAATAATAGCATTTGAAGATTTTTACTCATTGTATTCATAAATTTAGTTCTGAATAAAAATCTAATTGCAGAAACGATGGCTGCTAATAAAGCAAAACCAATTATTAAAATTGCAAAAAACCATATATTACTACTTAAAAATTTAATTCCGCCAAATAAATTAATAAAAAAGACACTTAAAAAATTGGAATCAGTCCCTAATTCAGAAATGCTTTCAATCGGAATTCCAATACCTCCTAAATAGTCTTGAGTTTGTAAAATATCAATTAATATTTTTGTTATATAAGTTGAAGTTATAGAGAATAAAACAGAAAAAAACATTAATACAAAATAAAAGTAGTATAAAAACCTACATCCTTCTGTCATTATATGTAACATCTTAAAATATCTCTTCATATAGAAAATTATACTTTTAATATAGTTTTTTGCAATTCTATTTGATAAAATTTAAATGGATGTCGAATTATGATAAATGAAGAAAAAAACAAGGAACTGCATGAAAATAATTCATCAGAGACAAAAATTGATGACAATTTTTATAATGACACTATAATTCAAAGCGAAGATGGAATTCAAATTAATGAGAAAGAAGAAAAGGAAATTAATTTAGGAGAATCCATTAGCGAAGATGTAGAAGAGGAAAAAACTAATGAAAAAAGTACTAGTTCTGCTTCATCGATAAGTGGTGCTAAAAAAAGTGACAATTATAAATACATCATCTATCTTTTTTTAATTTTATTAATTACTGTTTTTGTATTATGGTATAACTTAGCAAGTGTTACTGGAATGGTAGATGAAAATGGCAATCCAATTTATGTTTATCAAACAATTGGAAGTGTATTTAAAGAAATGAACTTATGGTATTTTCTCCTATTTATTTTCTTTGTTTTTGTCAATTATTTACTTTCATCCTTAATAATCTTTTTATTCGCAAGATTATACACAAGACATTATAAGTATCATCAAGCATATGCGAATAATGCGATAGGTTCATTTTATAGCGCTATTACTCCAGGATCTAGTGGAGGTCAATTTGCCCAAGTTTATACATTTAAAAAACAAGGTATACCAGTTAGTAATAGTGCCTCTATTTTTGTTATGAGTTTTATCATAAGTCAATCAGTGTTAATATTTGTTGGCTTGGTTTCTTTGATAACAAGTTTTGATTTAATATTTTCACTAAGTGCTATTCCAATAACTATTGGTGATATTAGTTTTTCAATACCTATATGGGCTTTTGCTATATTCGGTTTCGCTTTAAATTTATTAGTTATTTTCTTATTACTTTTCATGTCATATTCAAAAAAAGTATTAGACTTTATTACAGTAACTTTAGTCAATATTTTTGCAAAACTAAGAATAATTAAAAACGCAGACGAAAAAAGAAAAAATATTAGAATTCAGGTTGAAAACTATAGAATCGAGCTTAGACGTTTACAAAGTAATATCCCATTTACATTATTAATTGTTTTCTTAATGCTAGTAAATTTAATTATTAATCAGTTAGCTCCATTTTTTAGTGGTTTAGCACTTAACGCTTTTAATTTAAATGATATAAATATATTTCAAAAAATGTATGACTGTGTTGTATTTTCTAATTTCCATCAAATGGTAACTGGATTAATACCTTTACCTGGAAGTGCTGGTATTAGTGAAATCGTTTTTGCAAGTTTATTTGGACAATCAAGTGGCTACTATAGTGATGAATTTTATTTACGCGGTGGTCTTAATATTATTTTACTTGTTTGGAGATTTGGGACATTCTATATTCCTTTTATTATTAATGGCATCTTCGCTGCTACTTATAAAAGTAGGGGTCTTTCAGTCAAAGAGAGAATTATTCCTGTTGGTAATAGAAAAACGATGCTTACTATTCAACTTGAAACATACGCAGAAAGAAAAGCCTCTAGTGATACTATTTATGAAACAAAAGCTTTAGAAAGAAAACAAATGTTGGAAAAAATTATTCATCATGATAAAAATAAAAAAACTAGAGAAATATCTACTTTACAAAATGAAAATATTGAAAAAAGAGAATATGAAGATAAAATTGTAATCGGGGATGATGACGAAGAATGAATATAGCTATTTTTTCAGATACATATTTACCAGAAATTAATGGAGTTGCGACTAGTGTTAACTCTTTATTTATGCTACTAAGAAAAAATGGACATCATGCTTATATTGTTACAACAAGTAAGGATAAAAGTGTAACATTTCAAGACAATATCTTAAGAATTCCTGGATTAGAACTTAAAAAGCTTTATGGATATAGGGCTTCATTTTTTTATAATAAAGAAGCATTCAAAATTTTAAAAAGCCTTAATCTTGATTTAGTCCACATTAATACTGAATTTGGTATATCACAATTTGGTTTTATTGTGGCGAGTAATTTGCATATTCCTTCTGTTTATACATATCATACTATGTATGAAGATTATACTTATTATGCTACAAAAGGATATTTTGACAGATTTTCTAAATGGGCTATTAGAGAGTTTGATAAAACTTGTATGAATAGAGCAACAGAAATTATTTCTCCTTCAAAAAAGACTTTAACCTATATTAAATCAATTGGTGTAGAAAAATATGTTAATGTTGTACCTACTGGGTTTGAATTTAATAAATTTGCTAGAAGCTATGATAATTTAAAAAAAGTTGCAGATCTTAGAGAAAAATTAGGTATTTCTAATGAACAAAAAGTACTATTGTGTCTTGGAAGATTAGCTAAAGAGAAAAGTTTTGATATCATTGTAAAAGGTTATAAAAATTATTTAACAAAATATACTAATCAGAATACTATTTTGATTTTTGTTGGAGATGGTCCGGAAAAAAATGATTTAATAGATTTAGTTAATCAACTTGAACTAAGTAATAATGTTAAATTTTTAGGGAAGGTTTCAAATGAAGAGGTATTTAAATACTATTTAATTTCTGATTTATTTGTTAATGCTTCTATTAGTGAAACTCAAGGTTTAACATTTATGGAAGCAATGGCTAGTAGTGTGCCTGTTTTATGCAGATTTGATAATAACTTAGTTGGTGTTATTGATAATAATAAAACTGGATTTTTCTTTATTGATGAACTAGATTTTGCTGACAAACTTTTTTATGTGCTAAACTTAAATAAAGAACAAATTAATACAATTTGTGAAAATGCTCTTAAATCAATTGATAGTTTTAGTGAACAAAGTTTTTATATTAATATTATAGAGGTATATAAACGTGCAATTAGAAGATACTGGTAGAAAGATATTATCCATAAAACAAAAAGGTAATAAATATATTGTTGAGTTTCCTTTTGCAAAAGTTAAATTACATAGTTCAACATTTAATAAATTTGATTTAAAGGTTGGAGATGTTATTAGCGAAAGCTTAGCTTATGAGATTGCTAGTTTTGAAAAAAAGGAAGAAATTTTAAGTTATGCAAAATCTTTAGCCTCTAAAAAACCTTATAGTGAACGTGATTTAATTAAACTCATTAATAAGAAATTTGCTTGTCCAAAAGAGTTAAGATTAGCATTGAAAGAGTTAAAAAAATCTAATATTTTAGATGATGAAGTTTTTTTAAAAAATTATCTAACTTATTTTGATGAAAATCTTTATGGTAAGTATTACATTTTAAATTTTTGTAAAAGCCATGGTGTAACGGAAACTGCTATTAGAAAGATCACTTTTGACGACAATAAAGAAGCTTTAAAAGCGAAAGAGTATTTTGAAAGCATAAAAAATAAATTTCTTCGTTTTACTTTTGCAAAGCAAAAAAGAAAAATTTATGATGCAATGCTTGAAAGAGGATTTTCTGTTGATGCAATTTTGAATGTGTTAGATAATCTAAAAATTGATGTAGATAAAGAGCAAAAAGAATTAATTAAGGATTATAAAAAGATAAAAAATAAAGTTTTGACAAAGAGTACTAATGGTATTGATAAATATAGCAAGATAGTGAATAAACTAATTGATAAAGGTTATTCTTTATCAATGATTCATCATGCTATGAGTTTAGATAAGGAAGGTAAACTTGATGATTAAAGATCTAATAATGAATAATACAAAGGAATTTGAAAGCGATTTTAAGATTAAATCAATGGATGATCCAAAACAATCTAGAACAAATCCAGCATCAAAATATTTGAAAGTTATTTTAACAGATGGCTCTTTAGATATTGAAGGCTATAAACGGGATTATGATGAGAATTCTGAAAAAAACTTATTTAAAGTAGGAAATGTTGTAAAAATAAAAGGTGAGCTTCGTCTCTATCAAAATAAGCATCAAATTACTATAAAGAGAGTAGAAAAGTCCAACAAAGATCCTAAAGATTTTGATAGACATGCTCCAGTTGATAAAGAAACATTAGTAGAAGAATTTCATAGTTTCGTTTCAAGCATTGAAAATGAATCTTTAAAAGCAATTGTAAATGAAGTATTTAAAAAATACGGAGATAAATTTGTTGATTATCCTGCAGCAGTTAGAAATCATCATGAATTTATAAATGGTTTACTATTCCATACAGTAACAATGTGTAAGGTAGCTGATAGCGTGTGCAAAATATATACATCAGTTAATAGAGATTTATTAATAAGTGGATGCTTACTTCATGACATAGGAAAAGTAGTTGAATTAAGTGGGACTGAAGCAACTAAATATACTAATGAAGGTAACTTATTAGGCCATTTAGTAATTGGAATGACTATTGTTAAAGAAGCTGCTGATAAACTGCATATAGAAGGAAATGCACCATTATTGTTAGAACATATGTTATTATCACATCATGGTAAGTTAGAATATGGTTCTCCAGTTTTGCCTTTAACTAGAGAAGCTTTACTTCTTTCGATGATTGATGATATGGATGCTAAGATGGTTATGTTAGAAAAAGCTTTTGAAACTACTAAAGAAAACGATTATTCTGAAAGAGTGTTTGGATTAGACAATAGAAGTTTCTTTAATGGAAGTTTATAAAATGACAAAAAAAGAATCGATTTCTCGAATTTATTCGATTGAGTCGATTCTTTTTTGATACTATTTATTTAAACTTTCTTTTAATTCTGCAGCTAATACAGGTAAATTAACATTTTTCAATTCTTTCATTTCTAGTTTAAAGCCATCATTAGCTTCATATCTAGGAATTACATGGATATGGAAATGAGGTATTGATTGTCCTGCAGCTTCAAAACAATTTGTCAAAATATTAACACCTTTTGCGCCAAGTTGTTTTATTTGAACTTGACCAATTCTTTGAGCAAGGTCAAATGCTTTATGTAAAACGTCTTTAGGGCATGATAAAAATGATTCATAGTGTTTTTTTGGAATAACTAATGTGTGACCATAGGTAACAGGATTGACATCCAAAAAAGCTAAAACATCTTCATCCTCATAAATAATAGTAGAAGGGATAACCTTGTTAGCTATCTTACAAAATATACAATTTGTATCAAAATCCATATTTATATCTCCTTTTAAAAAACTGCTTCAAAATTGAAGCAGTTTATTTTTTAATTAATCCTCAAATAATCTTGGATAAGTTGAAACGAAATAATCATATACATCTTGATCGTGGTAATTAATATTACATTGTTCAAGATAATAAATCATTGCGTTTGTAGTATATGTAGATCCACTTGCTAATGTATAAGCAGCTTCTCTAGCATTAGTTTCAATTTTCACTTTTTGTTCAGCGGTTAAATTTTCAGTAATAGCTGTTGAGTCTGGAGTAATAATATCTTCGACTTCGACAACATAATATGATCCACTTTCTTCCCATAATACAGATTCATTTAAATTTGAATATGTATCTTTTCTTAATAAGTACTTGCCAGTATTGCCAACTTCATAAAGGTATGAACCTGAATATTGCTTGCTATCACTAGCAATAGCGCTATTCCATTCGTTGACAAATCCGTATGAGAATAATTTGTTCTTAACGGAATCTGGTAAAGAAGAGGAATCTCTTGTTTGCCAACCATAAGTTGTGTAATCAGTTACAGTGTTAGAATCAATCTTGATTGATAAACCAACGATTGGTTCATATGAAATACTATCAATTTCTGTAAATGATGTGTAATTTGTGGTGTTATTTGTAGTGATATTATTAGTTAATGTTGAGAAGTCATCAATAATGTCAGCATAAGGTGTTCCATCATAATATGTTAATGTTCTATTATCACCATATTGAGCAATATATCCACCATTTTTATCATTAGCATTGTGTCCATCAGAATTTGCAGATGGATTTTCACTACTTGCAGTGCCAAATACACTTTCAGCAAGTGCTTTAGTTTCCGCGTTTGGATCAATAATTGCTGGATCACCTTTCCATGCATCACTTGCTATTTCCCATTTATCAAATGTGTCTTTTTCTAAGTATTTATCATCTGAACCAGTGAAATATTTATTTAAGAATTCATCGAAGAATTTATCGCCATCTTTATCAGCGTTATTTGTAATAGCGATGTAGTTAACTTTTCTAGAACCTGTATTACCAATTGCAACATATTGTTCTTGTAAAACATATTGTTCAATGAGTAAATTCTTCATAATTGTTGGCATAATTGAAGAATTAATGTAATCAAGATAGTAGTTTAAGTGGAGAATTGATTTAATATTTTCTCTACCTGCTTCTGTAGAAGAATCATATTTTCCGTCAATCAATGCATATTGAGTAAAATATCCACCAAATAAGTTTGTACCCGCAGCATATTCATTGAAGCCATTAAATTTACCATTTACTTCTTCATATAATGCATTTTCACCATATTCATAGTTGATTTGCTCATTATAAATTATATCATCACTAATTGCTTTTCCTGCTCCATCAGTGACATCATATAATTTATCACTTAAATTTCTTGCGTATAAAACTTCGTAGAATCTATTGTTTCTCTTATATGATGTAGCATTTGCCTCACTCCACATTGTGGTAACAATTTGTTTATCAATTAAATTCTTTATTATATTAACTCTTGCTTCGAATTCTTCTTTAGAAGGAGCTTTAGTAGCAAGTGTTAATTTATATGAACTACTTTGCCAATTGTTATATGCAGGATGATTATTGATAAATTCAGTTTTCTTATCATCATCAACATCATCGTATCCTGAAAGGTTAATTTTATAACCATGAGCAGCATTTGAATCTAGAACAACTTCATATTTTCCTAAGACAGCTTCAGCAATTCCTTGAGTTAAAAGATCATTGACATTACTTGCGTAACTATCTCCGCCTTTAATAGTGTCATAAATTGTTGAAAGTGTGTTGTGGTCAATATAAATTTGTGTATTAACTAATTGATGATCTCCATTTGGTAGAGTAGCAGTAATCTTATCACATGAAGTTAATAATAATGTAGAACAAGCTAATGTGATTAATAAATTTCTCTTTTTCATTAGTTATTACCTCCTGTAGTTAAATTTCCATTGACTGTATAATATTTTGCATTATAACCTGGAGCACCATTTTTATATAATTCTGGATTTCCGAAATCAGCTGCTAAAATTTCAGGTAATAAGTTATATTCTCTTTCCCAAGATTGTTTTCTAATTGAAGCAACATACGCTGTCCATTTATCTTGCATGGATTTTGCTGAGCTTCTTTCTTGAGAATTCATTTGTGTATTAATGTATCTGTCAACTAATCCTTGTACATCGACTTTTGCATCTGTGAATTCATTCAAACTTAAATTCAATGTGCTATTTAACCATTCATATTTACTGAATTGTGTTGTTGAAGACATACCATCAATCTTTTTATCAATATCATCAACTCTTAAATTGTAATTTTCAACAGTATCGTTTACATAGTTTGTTGGAGAAGAGGTGACGATATTTTGTTGCACATAAGTTTTCTTAGGAACATATGCGCCTTTTTCATATTCATATGCTGGGAATAAATCACCACCAACATAATATGGTTTATTTGTGGTAGGTTTAATTCCGTCTTTTTCTTTAGGGTTTGCAGCAGCATAGTATTCATTTAAAGTAGTGTGATATTCATTATAAATTTCTTCATCAGAAGAACCAGTTGCACCAGCTTCTTTATATCCACTGTAATCAAAGTTAACATCATTTTCATCAAATGCTGATCTTTCAACAATAATGAAATGGACACCACCTGATGATTCTTGATTTCTAACAACTAAGATAGGGTTTCCTTCTGTATCACAAAGAACATTTTTAGTGACTGGTTGGCCTTCAATCGAGACTGTTAAAGGTTTAAACCTTTTTGCTCGCTCATCATCATCACCAGATTTAAAGAATTCTATACCTGATGTTTTATAGTGTCCTGTAGTATCAATATCTGTAAAGACTGAACTTCCTGAGACATTATCTTCAAATTTTCTATATCCAACAGCATTATTATCGCCAGTTTCACCAGGATTTACGAAATCAGTAGGGAAATCTGCTTCTGCAAATGCAGTTTCATTTGTAATAAAGCCTACATTACGATTTTGGAAATACTTATTGAAGTAAATATTTCTTGGGAAGTAGTCTTCATCACCATCATATATTGTTAAGCCATTATCAGTAGTAGTTTTATCTTTTACTTTGTTTAATTCATCAACAACACCATAAGGAATGAATGTGACACCAAAATCAGTTAATTCATCTTGTGCATCTTCAGTAATATTTAATACATCAAGTTTTTCATCATAATTAGGCTGTTCTTTATATTGTGGATTAATAATTGTGTCATAGGTATAAATACCAAGTTGGAATTCGTTAACGAAACCAGCTTCAGTATCCATAATGTATTCACCACCTTTAGTATTACTACCTGTATCATCAGAGTAGTTCTTTGCGACATTACTAAAAGAGTTGCCTTCAACTAAACTTGTAATAGTGTTATACAACTTTGCAGCATTATCACTTGAGATGTGACCACGTGAATATCCATTATCATCGCTAGCATCAACCTTAACAAGGATGTGTTTTACATGGTAAGGAAGTTTTTTATTGATATAACCATTAACGCCCCAAAGAGCATTATATTGTTTTTGTACCTCATCATTTGAAACAACCCAAGTTTTGAATTTGCTATTGAATTCAGTGTCAACTCTGCCAGTCATTGCTGTATAAAGTTTATCAAGGTAGAATTCATTTTCTCTTTCTGAATCAGTCATGTTAGCATCGTTGTATCCTTGATTAACTAAGTAATCATGCCAACTTGTTCCTGAATTATCTGCGCTATCTTTAGCTTCTTCGACTGCATCTCTAGCAGTAGCTTCTACAGCGTCTTTATAAGTGCTTAAATCACCACCTTTTTCAAAGCTAGCGCGGACAACGATTTCATAAAGTGCATCATAGAATGCTTTTGCATGTTCATCTCTAGATTCGTTAAGATATTTTTGGATGATATCATCTGTTGAAATATCTAAATGTTGACCTTGATAAGTGTAGGTTAAAATTTTACCATCACTATTAGTAGTAACATCACTACATCCTGAAAGAGAAACAACAGCTAAAGCAGTAAACACTAAACTTATCGCTTTTTTTCCATTCTTCATATAGTTTTCCTTTCAAATAAAAAAATATTGCTCAATCAAATAGCGTTATCATTTTATACTTTAAGTATAAATAACTCAATAACTTTTTTGATTCTTACATATTATACAGGAAGTTTGATAGAATTTGATAAATAATAATTTTTTTAAATTGATTTTTTAAGGGTTGATTTAGTTTATTAACTCAATTTATTAATTTTTGTTAAAAAAATGGTCATTATAATTCCATAAATTTGAATTTTGATTTAATATAATAGACTTGAGGACAGAAAGATGAAGAAATTAGTAATTAAAGATTTACATGTAGAAGTCGAAGGACAAGAGATTCTAAAAGGAATAAATCTTGAAGTTAGCGAAGGAGAAAAAGTTGCTTTACTTGGTCCTAATGGGCATGGAAAAAGTACGCTTTTCAACGCAATTATGGGGAATCCACGCTATAAAATTACAAAAGGGGAGATTTTCCTTGATGGTGAAAATGTTCTTGAAATGGATGTTCCAACTAGAAGTAAAAAAGGATTATTTTTATGCTTCCAAAATCCAAGCGAAATTCCTGGAGTAAATAGTGCAGATTTTTTAAAGGCTGCTATCAATGAACATTCTGAAAAAAGAGTATCATTATATCAATTTTATAAAATACTTGATCAAGCAACAAAGGAAGTTAAAATTCCTTTTGAAATGTTTAACCGTTCACTTAATGATGGATTTAGTGGAGGAGAGAAAAAAAGGAATGAAATCCTTCAAATGTTATTATTGAATCCTAGTATTGCAATGCTTGATGAAATTGATAGTGGACTTGATGTTGATGCAATTAATATTGTAAGTGACTGCATAAATAAACAATTTGAAGAAAAACATACAGGTTTTTTAATTATTTCTCATTATGCTAGACTATTTGAATTAATTAAACCAACTAGATCGGTTGTTATTGTAAATGGAAAAGTTGCATGTGAAGGTGGTCCAGAAATTTATAAACGTATCGATAAAGAAGGATACGAATGGATTAAAGACGAATATGGAATTAATATTGAAAAAGAAGAACAACCAATGAATAAAGTTTCAATTGGTGTTTGTGCAACTAAAGAGTATGTTAAAAATGGAACAAGTAAATAGTTTAGAAAATATTATATCTATTAATAAGGATGGAAAATATGTCTTTGATTTAACAAAATATAATCAAAGTGCAACTTTTGAGGTCCTTAAAAATATTAAAGTAGATTTATTATTAATTGGTTTTAATAAAAATACTAGCCTTAGCTTTAATATAAGTGATAACTCTTTTTGCCAAGTTAAGTTTTTAATTGAAAATGAAGAAAAAACAATCAATTTGCAGGGAAATTTAAACGAAAACTCAACTTTTAATTTATATTTTGCAGATTATTGTAAAGAAAATACCACAGTTAAATCTAACATTAATTTATTAAAAAATAATTCAAATACTAATGTATATTTTACTAGTTTAGCTAAAGGCACTAATCTTAAAAATTATGACATATCATTTAATCATGAAGTAGGATATACAACTTCAAATTTTGAAGGATATGGCGTAGCTATGGATGATAGTTTTATTAAAATTAATGGAGTTTCTCATATTAAAGAAAATGCCATTAAAAGCGAAGCCCATCAAAAGGTTAAATGCCTTTTATTTGATGAAAAATCTAGAGCAATTGCCAACCCTATTTTAAAGATTGATTGTGATGATATTATTGCTAGCCATGCATGTGCTATTGGTTCATTAAATAATGATCACATATTTTATTTATTAAGTAGGGGCTTATCTTTAGAAGAGGCTCGTAGATTAATCATTATGGGTTATCTTTTACCAATTAAAGATTATTTTGATGAAGAAGATAAAAATAAAATTGTTAATTATGTGGAGGGTGATTTTTAATGTTTGATGTATATAAAATAAGAAAAGACTTTCCAATGTTAGATGATAAAAATGGAACTAGAAAAGTTCCAATTTATCTTGATAATGCTGCAACTACTTTTAAACCATATAGTGTTATTGAAGCAACATCAAAATATTATTTAGAAGATTCTGCTAACGCTCATAGAGGTGATTATGATTTGGCTTTCAAAGTTGATACTGAAGTTGATCGTTGTAGAGCAAATGTAGCTAAATTTTTAAATGCAAATAAAACTGAGATTGTATTTACTAGTGGATGTTCAATGTCAATGAATTTAGTAGCCTATGGATATGGAGTAAAGCATCTTAAAGCTGGAGATGAAATTTTATTAACTGAAGCTGAACATGCTAGTAATGTTTTACCATGGTTTAAAGTTGCTGAAATGACAGGCGCTATTATTAAATATATCCCATTAACTCAAGAAGGTAGATTAACAAGCGAAAATCTTAAAAAAGTTATGACTAAAAACACTAAAGTTGTTAGTGTTGCTCAAGTTACTAATGTTTTAGGCTTTATTAATGATATTAAATCACTTGCAAAGATAGCTCATGAAGGTGGAGCAATTTTAGTTTGTGATGCGGCTCAAAGCGCACCACATATAAAAATTGATGTAAAAGATCTTGATTGTGATTTTTTAGCATTTAGTGGACATAAGATGTGCGGACCTACTGGAATTGGTGTTTTATACGGTAAATTTGATTTACTTAAAAAAGTAGAACCATTTATGACTGGCGGAGGAGATAACGCACGTTTTGATATGTGTGGAAATGTTGCTTACTTAGAACCACCTGCAAAATTTGAAGCTGGAACTATGAATCTTGCTGGAATTTATGGTTTAGATGCTGCGATCACCTATTTATCAAAAATTGGAATGGATAATATTGAAAAGTATGAAGAAGAACTTCACGATTATGCTATTTCAAAATTAAAGACTATTGATAATTTAATTATTTATAATCCAACTGCTGATACTGGTATTATTACTGTTAATGTTAAAGGCGTCTTTGCTCAAGATGAAGCAAGTTATTTAAATAGTAAAAACATTTGTGTAAGAAGCGGAGAACACTGTGCTAAATTATTAAAAGATGTCTTAAAAACAGTCGCAACCGTAAGAATTAGTTTATATTTTTATAATACTAAAGAAGAAATTGATGCTCTATATGAAGCTTTAAAAAATGGAGGTAATTTTCTCGATGCCTATTTCTCTTGATGCAAATATGATGCGTGAAATTATTATGGATCACTATTCACATCCATTAAATAAACACGTTCCTAATGATTTAACTAGTTATGAAAGTATAAGAATGGATAGTGATACATGTATTGATGATATTACTATTTATTTAAAAGTCGAAAACGATATTATTAGTGATGCTTGTTTTGATGGAGTAGCTTGCGCTATATCTACAGCTAGTACTGACATCTTATGTGAAATGATTAAAGGTAAAACTTTAAAAGAAACTAGATATATCATTGAGCAATATGAAAATATGATCTTTGAAAAAGATTTTGATGAAAATTGTCTCGATGAACTCGTTGCTTTTGTGAATACTCACAAACAAGCTGCACGTATTAAATGTGCGACAATTGGCTTTAATGGAGTTGAAGAACTTATTGATAAGCATAAATAAATTAAGGAGTAAAAATGGAGAAAGATACAAATCTTAAAATAGATAAAGAATATCAATATGATTTTAAAGATGATGTAAAAAGCATTTTTACAACTGGCAAAGGTTTAAATGAAGAAATTGTTAAAGAAATTTCTAAAGCAAAAAATGAGCCTGAATGGATGCTTAATTATCGTCTTGATGCTTATAAAAAATTTAAAGCAATGCCTTTTCCTAAATTTGGACCAGATGTTTCTCATTTAGATTTTGATAGTTTTACGTATTTTACGCGTTATGTTAAAAGTGATAAAAACGATTGGAATGAAGTACCTGAAACAATTAAAAATACATTTAATAAACTTGGTATTCCTGAGGCTGAACAAAAATATTTAAGTGGTGCTGCTACTCAATATGAAAGTGAGATGGTTTACCATAATATGCTTAAAGAAGTTGAAGAAAAAGGTGTTATTTTTCTTTCAACTGATATGGCTTTACAAATGTATCCAGATTTAGTAAAAAAGTTTTTTGGAACTGTAATTAATGTTGCTGATAATAAATTTAGTGCATTAAATGGTGCTGTTTGGAGCGGTGGAAGTTTTATTTATGTACCTAAAGGTGTAAAACTTGAAAAACCTCTTCAATCATACTTTAGAATTAATAATGAAAAGACTGGTCAATTTGAAAGAACTTTAATTATTTGTGATGAAGGTAGTGATGTACATTATGTTGAAGGTTGTACAGCTCCTATATATAGTAAAGAAAGTTTACATGCGGCAGTTGTTGAAATCGTTGTTATGAAAAACGCTAAATGTAGATATTCAACTGTGCAAAACTGGTCTAATAATATTGTAAATTTAGTTACAAAAAGAGCAGTTTGCTATGAGAATGCGACTATGGAATGGATTGATGGAAATATTGGAAGTCAAATCAACATGAAATATCCAGCTTGCATTTTAAAAGGTGAAGGTGCTAAAGGACTTTGTATTTCTATTGCTGTTGCTGGAAAAGGGCAATACCAAGATGCTGGAGCAAGAATGATTCATGAAGCTCCAAATACTACAAGTTCAATCATCTCCAAATCTATTGTTAAAAATGGTGGAATTAGTAACTATAGAGGTACAGCAAGAATTAAAAAAGAAGCTATAAATAGTAAAACTCATATTGAATGCGATACTTTAATTCTTGATTCAATCTCAAAAAGCGATACTATTCCAAAGAATGAATGTCAAAATAACTCCTCTTACTTAGAGCATGAAGCAACAGTCAGTAAGATAGATGAAGATCAATTATTCTATCTGATGAGTAGAGGAATAAAAGAAAAAGATGCAGTTCAAATGATTGTCATGGGATTTATTGAACCATTCTCAAAAGAATTGCCAATGGAATATGCCGTTGAGTTAAATCAATTAATTAAAATGGATATGGATGGAAGTGTAGGTTAATTACCTACACTTTCTTGCATTAATTAAGGAATAAATATAAAATACTATTCGCTATGCAATTTGATTACGATATTATTGTTGTTGGTGGAGGCCACGCAGGAAGCGAGGCTGCTTTAGCGTGTGCTCATCGTGGTGATAAAACATTATTAATTTCACTAAATATTAAGATGATGGCTAATATGCCATGTAATCCTTCTATTGGTGGGAGTGCTAAAGGCATTGTTGTTAGGGAAATAGATGCTCTTGGTGGATTTATGGGTAAAGTATGTGATCAAGAGTATCTACAAATGAAGATGCTTAATACCAAAAAAGGACCTGGAGTACAATGCTTAAGAGCACAAGCTGATAAAAAACGTTATCCTCATCATATGCAAGAGGTTCTTTTAAACACACCAAATTTAACTGTTCTTGAAGATGAAGTTAAAGGAATTTTATACGAAGGAAATAAAATTTTAGGTGTATTTACTTCAGATAAAAAGATTTATTCTAAAGCTGTTATTTTAACAACTGGAACATATATGAATAGTGATATTCTTAGAGGACATACTAAATATATGGGCGGTCCTGATGGAGAAAAGCCTTCAATTGGACTTAGTGATTGTCTTAAAGAAATGGGTATTAGACTTCAACGTTTAAAAACGGGTACTCCTCAAAGAATCGCTAAAGAGTCAATAGATTATAGCCAAACAGAAGTCCAATATGGAAATGTAGAAGATCAAGCTTTTAGCTATGAAACTCACTCATTTATTAAAATAAAAGATCAAATTCCATGTTACTTAATTTACACAACTGCGGAGACTCATAAAATCATACGTGAGCATTTAAAAGATAGTGCGATGTATGGTGGATTAGTAGAAGGAATCGGACCAAGATACTGCCCTTCTATTGAAGATAAGATTGTTAGATTTAGTGATAAACCTAGACATCAATTATTTTTAGAGCCAGAAAGTTACGATACAAATAGTATATATTTGCAGGGTTTTTCTACAAGTATGCCAGAAAATATCCAAGATTTAATGGTCCATTCTTTGCCAGGATTACAAAATGCAAAAATATTAAAATATGCATATGCGATTGAATATGATGCTTTTGAAACTGATGAATATGATTCAACTTTAATGATTAAAAAGTATCCTGGATTATTTATTGGTGGCCAAATTTGTGGCACTAGTGGATATGAGGAAGCTGCTGGATTAGGTTTAATGGCTGGTGTCAATGCTTCATTATATATTAAAGGTGAAGAACCATTTATTTTGAAACGTGATGAAGCATATATTGGTGTTATGATCGATGATTTAATTACTAAAGGTGCAAAAGAACCATATAGGTTATTATCAAGTAGAGCTGAATATAGATTACTTTTAAGAAGTGATAATGCAGATTTAAGACTTACTGATTTTGGACATAAATATGGCTTAATTAGTGAAGAGCGTTATCAAAAATTTTTAAATAAAAAAGAGAAATTTAATGAAATAACTTCTATTTTGAATGATACTTTTTTTGGTGCTACAAGTCCTATTAATGATTATTTAGTTAAACTAGGATACGATAAATTGACATATGGTGTAAGTGGAAAAGACTTACTTAAACGAAATGGTGTGTCTTACCATGAATTAAAGAATTATTTAAATCTTAATAGTGATTTAGAACTAGATAATTTAGGAGAGTTCGAATTAGAAGTTAGCATCAAATACGAAGGCTATATCGAAAGTGAAAGAAAAGAAGCTATTAAATTTAGAAAATTAGAAGATATTAAATTAAATAAAGATACCGATTATTCTAATATGGATGGTCTTAGATTAGAGGCAAGACAAAAATTGAACGCTGTTAAGCCTTTAACTATTGGACAAGCTAGCAGAATTAGTGGAGTTAATCCTAGTGATATTTCTATATTAGTAATGAATTTAAGAAAAGGGAACAAATTATGATTATCAATGATTTAAAAAGTTTGGACTTTTTATCTCTTGACGATGATGCTTTAAATAAATTAGAGCGATATATGAATATCACTTTAGAGGAAAATAAAAAGTTTAATTTGACACGCAACGATACTAATGACGAATTTATTATCAAGAATATATTAGATTCATTATTAATTATCAAAAATATTGATTTAAATCGTAGTAAAATTTTAGATATAGGAAGCGGAGCTGGTTTACCTGGAATTCCATTAGCAATTTATTATAAAGAATCAAAGTTTGTCTTATTAGAGCCAATATCCAAAAGAGCAAATTTTCTTGCCTATGTCGCTGATAAATTAGATCTTAAAAATGTTAAAGTAGTTTGTAAAAGAGCTGAGGATTATATCAATGAAAATCAAAGAGAAAAATATGATTTTGTTGTTTCAAGAGCTGTTTCTAAGTTGAATATTTTGCTTGAACTTTCTATTCCTTATCTTATAGTTAATGGTAAACTAGTAGCATATAAAGGTTTAAATTATAAAGAAGAAATTTTAGATAGTACAAATGCACTAAAAGAATTAAATTCTACTTTAATTGCAATAAATGAAGATACATTAGATTTTACAACCGAGAATAGATTTAATCTAATTATTCAAAAAAATAAATCAACAAGTAATAAATATCCTAGATTGTATAAAGAAATTAAAAAGAGGCCGTTATGAAAACTAAAATTATAGCTATAGCCAATCAAAAAGGTGGTGTAGGTAAAACTACAACTGCAATTAATTTAGCAGCCAGTTTAGCAAAACTTCATAAGAAGGTTCTTTTAATTGATTTTGATCCACAAGGAAATTCTTCTAGAGGATATGGAATTGATATTACATTAGTTAACAAGACTATTTATGATGTTTTACTTAAAAAAATAAAAATTGAAGACGCAATTAAAAAAACATTGCTTAAAAATGTCGATATAATCGCTGCAAATTTAAAACTTTCAAATTTTGAAAGCGATATTCAAAGTTTAAATTTGGATCCATTTTATTCTTTAAAAACAAGTTTAAATTCATTAAATAAAAGTTATGACTTTGTTTTAATTGATTGCCCTCCATCGTTAGGAGCATTATGCTTAAATGCATTATCTTGCGCTGATTCTGTATTAATACCTGTACAATGTGAATATTTTGCGATGGAAGGCGTTGCTCAAATTTTAGCAACTATAACTAAAGTTCAAGCAAACTATAATAAGAATTTAACTATTGAAGGCTTCCTACTTACAATGTATGAAAATAGAGCAAAGCTTGGAAAGGAAGTAGTTGACCAAGTTAGAGGCTTATTTAGGGAATCAACTTTTAATGTAATGATTCCCAGAAATATCGCTTTAAGCGAAGCTACAGCAAGAGGAGTTCCTTGTAATTTATATAAACCTACTAGTGCTGGATCTTTGGCGTACAATCAATTAGCTAGAGAGGTTATCGATAATGTCAGATAAACTTTTAAAGACAAATTTAGAAGAATTAATAGAAAAATTTTCTAAAGCTGATGTTATCTCTCATATTGAGGGTAATTATAAGATTGAAAACATCAGACATGTTTCTTATAAAAGTTTATGTGATAACCACTATGTGAAAAAAATTAAATACGATAATAAACAAATCGACACTATTGTACAATCTATTGAAAAAAATGGATTATACAATCCGTTGATAGTTAAAAAGATTGATAATAGTGAAAAGTATGAAGTTTTGATTGGTAGAAAAAGATGGGTTGCTTGCAAAAAAATGAAATTAGAAAGCATACCTGTAATAATTTCTAGTTATAACGATGAAGAGAGCCTACTTATTTTACTAGCAGACTCTAGAGAAAATAAAAATGTCAATCCGATTGAAATTTCAATGATTATCAAGCAGCTAAATGAGCAATTCAATTATAAAAAAACTGATATAGCTCGAATTCTTCATGAATCTTGCGCACAAGTGTCAAATTATCTAAGCTTATTAAAGTTGCCTGAAAAAGTTATCGAAGATGTTTCAATAAATAAATTAAGTTATGGGCATGCTAAAGCAATATCTAGATTAACTAATGAACAAACTATAGATATTGTTGAAAAAATATATAGTAAAAAACTAAGCGTTAGAGACACTGAAGCCCTTGTGCAAAGAATTAAATCTTCAAGTCGAAAATTTAAAAATGGTTTAAGAATTAGTATTGAAGATAATAAAATTATTGTAAGAGGAAAATCGAAAACAAAAATCGCCAAAGCTTATAGAATTATAAAAAAATCATTAAAAGACTTATAAATCATTTTTTATTTGATTTAATCAATATAATTCTGCATTTTTAAAAATAATTTGAATTTTTATTTAACACTTATATATAAAATATGATGTTTATATTAACAATTAGTAGTATTATAGAAGTGCTTCAGGGAAAGGTGTAATTCCTTATTGGTGGTAAACCCCACGAAATTACTATGGTAATTAGAACAAGTGAAATTCTTGTGGCAACAGTTAAAGTCTGGATGAAAGAAGTAGTTTTTACTTTTAATGACCTGAAGTTTGGAGGTCATTTTTTTATGAAACAAAAATTAGTAATACGTTACATAACGCTAACAGCTGTTTTTGGAGGCCTGGCAGCGATATTATATTGCGTTCCTGGCTTGCAATTTCAACTTCCGTTTGTTGCTCCACCATTTATGAGCATTCATCTTGATGATATTCCAATATTATTATCAAGTTTCGCCTATGGTCCATTACTCGGAATCTTTGAAATTTTATTAAAAACGCTGATTAAACTTCCTATGACTTCATCACTTTGTGCTGGAGAATTAGGCGATATGATATATTCAGCTGCGTTAATAATTCCAGCTTCTTTAATTTATAAAAAGAATAGAACGATTAAAGGCGCAATTATTGGTACAGCAGTAGGATTAGTATCAACATTATTTTTCTCAACAATAGTCAATTTATATACAATTTTTCCACTTTATAAAATTGTATATGGTCTTGAAGATGGTTATATTGCAAGTTCATTTAATGCCATATTTGGTTGGAATTTAACCAGTGATTTGGATCCTAGAATAGCTATTTTATTGCTTCCCTTTAATTTAATTAAAAATGCAATTGTTATAGCAGTAACATTTATTGCTTATAAACCATTAAGATATGTTTTAGAAAAAGTTTATAAATAAAAACCCTGACCTTAAATCGGTCAGGATTTTTTATAATCAAATTGTCTTTAATTACTTTTCAATTGCTGCAGCTGGGCAATTAGCGATAGCATCTTCAGCAGTTGCTTCATCTAATTCAGCAACGACTGTAGCTTTTCCTTCATCGTTGAATTCGAATGCTTCAGGATAATTTCCAACACATAATCCACATCCGATGCAAGCTTCTGAATTAACTTTTAATTTTACAGACATTTTATTTTCCTCCTCATAAAAGTAAACATCTTTGTCAACTTTAGACTTATTTTAAACACTTATCTATTAAAATTCAATATAAAAAGTGAAGTTAAAATCTGCTAACTTGTAATAATTATTTAGCTATTTATATTCTATGAATATAAATTCGCAATTAATTTACTTGCATTCATGCAATTAGAAGAATAAGAAAATTAAATCAAAATATAATGTTAATTTATAGCAATATTTATATTGCAATTATGGTTAAATTTTTTTAGAAAGATTTTTAAATTTTCAAGGTAATGAAAAAAATTCTTCCACTAATCAGTATTTTATAAAGTTATTTGTTAAAACGTCTATTAATCTTAAGAAAATTTATGAAATATTTTTATAGTAATAATTGCAATTAATACATTTCATTTTAAAAAAATATTAATTAAGAAGAAAAACTTTAAAAATGTTAAAAAACATAATGTAATTTGTTTTAATTTGAGAAAGTTTGATATATACTATTAATGGTAAAATTCTAAAGGAGGAATTTAAAATTTATGGCATTAAAAGTTGCTATTAACGGATTCGGAAGAATCGGACGTCTCGCATTCAGACGCTGTGTAGAAACAGGAATTGAAGTTGTTGCTATTAACGATTTAGTTGATGCAAAAACACTCGCTTATTTATTAAAATATGATACAGCTCATGGAAAATGGAATGCTGACAAAATTGGCTATGATGAAGCTACAAATAGTTTAATCTTTGATGGAAGAAAAGTCCCAGTCTTAGGACAACCTGATCCAACAAAATTAAATTGGAAAGACTATGGTGCAGAAATCGTTCTTGAATGTACAGGAAGATTTAAAGGCAAAGCAGATGCTAGTGTTCATATGACATGTGGTGGTGCTAAAGGTGTTGTTATTAGTGCTCCAAGTGATAAAGAAACTCCAACATTTGTTTATGGCGTCAATAGTGATACATTAACAAAGGCTGATACAATTATTAGTGGTGCTTCATGTACAACTAACTGCTTAGGTCCAGTTTGTAAAGTCCTCGAAGCAAAATTCGGAATTGATGCAGGATTTATGACAACAGTCCACGCATATACAAATGACCAAACAACACTTGACCTTGCTAAAAAAGGCAATTTAAGAAGAGGAAGAGCAGCTGCTGCTAACATCGTTCCTACTTCAACAGGTGCTGCAAAAGCTATTAACCTTGTTATCCCAAGCTTAAAAGGAAGAATGCAAGGTGGTGCTATCAGAGTTCCAGTTTGTGATGGTTCTTTAGTTGACTTAAGCTTAGTCTTAAAGAAGAAAGGTGTCACAGCTGAAGAAATCAATGCTGCTATGAAAGAAGCAAGTGAAACATACTTAAAAGATGTTTTAGCTTACACAGAAGATGAAATCGTCTCAAGCGATATCTTAGGCGAAACACATGGTTCAATCTTCGATGCAACACAAACAAAGATTTTCACTTCACCAGATGGAACTGAATTAGTCAAAGTAGTCTCTTGGTATGATAATGAATATTCATATACTTGCCAAATGATCAGACTTGTTGCTCACATGGGCAAAGTTCTTGGACTTTAATTTGATTAACTTTTAATGCTCTAAATGGGTAGAGACCCTTTAGAGCATTTTTTATAATAAATAGGAGAAAATTATGCATACAATCGATAGTTTAACTAACCTTGAAGGCAAGAAAATTCTCGTCAGAGTCGATTTTAATGTACCTTTAAAGGGACAAGAAGTAAGAGATGACAATAGAATTGTACAAGCTTTACCAACAATCAAAGCTCTTTTAGAAAAAGGTGCAGCTTTAGTTTTAATGTCACACTTAGGAAAAATTAAATGGGGAAAAGTTGACGATGCTGAAATCGCTAATGAAAAGGCAAAGAATAATATGGAATTTGTCTATCCTGTATTAGCAAAATATTTAGCAGGTTATACAGTTAAATTTTCACCAGTAACAAGCGGACCAGAATTAAAAGAAGCAATTGCTTCTTTAAAAGCAAAAGAAGTTTTGCTTGTTCAAAATACAAGATATGAAAAAGGCGAAAGTAAAAATAACCCAGATTTAGCAAAAGAATGGGCAAGTTATGTTGATGGATTTGTTATGGATGCATTTGGTAGTGCACATAGAGCTCATGCTTCAACATATGGTGTCCCAGAAGTTTTAAAAGTTGAAGGTAAACCAGTTGCTCTTGGATATTTAATGGAAAAAGAAGTTAAAAATTTAGGAGCATGTGTTAAAGGTGATATTCATCCATACATTGCAATTTTAGGTGGATTCAAAGTTTCAGATAAAATTAAAGTCATTGATTCATTACTCAAGAAATGTGACAAGATTTTAATCGGTGGTGCTATGTCATATACATTTAAAAAGGCACTTGGTGCACATGTTGGACATTGCCCTGTTGAAGATGATCAATTAGATTACGCAAGAAAATGCTATGCTAGTGGTAAGATTGTTTTACCATTTGATAATGTTATTGCTGATGGATTTGATGATTATCATAAAGAAAATATTAAAGTTGTTGCAGCTAGCGAAGATATTCCTGATGGCTATCAAGGACTTGATATTGGACCAAAAACTGTTGCTGAATTTTCAAAAATTATTGCTTCAGCAAAATTAATTTTCTGGAATGGACCAATGGGCGTTTTCGAAGATCCTAATTTCCAAGCTGGAACAATTGGTGTTTGTAAAGCAATTACAGAAAATAAAGAAGTATTTTCTGTAATCGGTGGTGGTGATAGTGCTGCTGCTGCTAAACAATTTGGATTTGCTGATAAATTCTCACACGTCTCAACAGGTGGTGGTGCATCACTTGAAATGATTGAAAATGATGGACATTTACCAGGAATTGATATTATTGGATAATATGAGAAGAAAATTATTATTAGGTAACTGGAAAATGAACAAAACTCCTAGCGAAGCTGTTGAGTTTTGTAAAGAAGCTAAAGAACTTGGCAAATTAGCACGTGCTAATAAAGTTGATATGGGAATTTGTGTTCCTTATGTTGACTTAGTTCCAGTTAAAAAAATCTTAAAAAAGAGTTTAATAGTTGGTGCTGAAAATTGCCACTATTTAGAAAAAGGTGCTTATACTGGTGAAATCTCAATTCCAATGTTAAAGGATATCGGAATTGATTGGTGTATTATTGGTCACTCAGAAAGAAGAACCTATGATAACGAAACTAGTGAGAAATGCAATAAGAAAATTCTTGCATTACTTGCTAATGGAATTACTCCTGTTTATTGCTGTGGTGAATCACTTGAAACATTTGAAGCTAATAAAACAAAAGAGTTTGTTGAAGAACAAATTGTTACAGGTTTTAAAGATGTTTCTTATGATGATGCAGCAAAAGTTGTAATTGCTTATGAACCAATCTGGGCAATTGGAACCGGCAAAAACGCTTCTAAAGAAATCGCTGAAGATATTTGTGGTTTTATTAGAAATGTTATTACAAAACTTTATGATAGAAAAGTTGCTAATAAAGTAAGAATTCTTTATGGCGGAAGCGTTAAACCAGCAACAGTTAAAGAATATTTAACTCAAAAAGACATTGATGGTGCTTTAGTTGGTGGTGCTTCATTAGATGTAAATTCTTATAAAGAATTATTAACATCATTACTTTAATTTGTTAATTAAGCGCATATTGAGAAATTTTATCGATTATGCGCTTTTTTATTAGTAATTTTTAATTAGATTGATGTTTATATATTTTAAAAAATATATAAATACAATATCATTATATCTAGGAGGTATCATATGGAAGGAAATGTTAATTTAAATCCTGAAAATGGTAATTTCAGCAGTGAAAAAGTAAACGAGCTTTTAAATAAAGATCAAGTTACTACATCGTCATTTTATTCAAAAATATTTTTATACTTTGGATTAGGAATATTACTCACATCAGTAATTACGATTTTACTAAGTTGGATTTTCCAAGTTACGATGATTAATAATGGCAATTATGACACTTTTTTAATTACATATTTAGTTGTATTTTTTGCTAGTTTTATTGTTTTACTTATTCTTAATTTTACAATTATGAAAAGAGTAGCAACTAATGGAAAATCAATATTAGTGCCTTACTTATTGTATTCAGCAGTGTATGGAGTTTTATTCTCAACAATCGCTGCTTTAATTCAAGATCCAATGGTATTAGGGATATCACTTGGTATGACAGCCTTAATCTTCCTTTCTATGTGTGGATTTGGATATTTATCACATAATAGAATTAGTTCATTAGGAAGAATTATTGGTACTTTATTTATCGCTGTAGCGCTTTTAGCAATTGTTAATTTAGTAATTTTACCATTTGCTTTATTTGGTGGAAATTATGAAACTTATTTTGCTTATGGTATGATTTATTGGATCATTGAAGCGGTTGTTCTTGTTATATTTATTTTAATGACTGCATTTGACTTTGCTCGTATTAGAAAAATCGCTGAATCAGGTGCTCAAACAAATAATATCGCATTATATTGTGCATTAACCATTTATAGCGATTTTATAGCAATCTTTATACAAATTTTAAGATTTGTATTGATTATTGCGGCAAATAGAAGAAGATAATAGTTTCTAGCTTGATTAACAAAAAACGATGCATATTTGCATCGTTTTTTAGTTATGTGAACCGAAGGGACAACATAAAACCGCCTCCTATGGGGGCGAGAATTGAAAAAGCGGTAGCGATAAGCAAAA
>CALVXH010000002.1 GCA_944368945.1 uncultured Bacilli bacterium | reverse complement strand
TTTAATTATTTCTGAAAGAAAAAAATCAATTATTTTCTCGAAACCCTTTAAAGTTGAATTTAACTTTACACTTCACCGTTTATTTTTGATAAATTGCTTTCATTTATAAATTCTTCAATGATCTTATCAAAATCAGAAATATTTTGTGCAGCGACTAATCTTTTTCTTACTTCTTTACTATCCTCTTTTAAATTCAAAAAGAACTTTGGCGCAATACCCTTAAGAATTGATGTGGCTATTTTTTCACCTTTTTCTTTTACTAATAGGGATTTATATTCCTTAAAATATTCAAATTGCTTATTAAAATTAGTTTCTTCAAGTTCTTCATTATTTAACAAGTGATTTATGTTACTTATTAATAAAGGATTACCGACTCCACCTCTAGCAACTAATACTGCATCAGCTCTAGTTATTTTTAAAGCGTTAATAGCATCAAAAGGTGTATAAATATCTCCGCTAATTCCAAAAGGGATTTTAATTAAATCTCTAACTTTACTAAGTTCTTCATATCTAGCTTTTCCATGATATAAGTCTTTTCTAGTTCTAGCATGGATCATAATAAATTGAACACCTGCTCTTTCTAAAGTTTGAACAGTTTCATTTACATTAATTTCATTATACCCAAGTCTAATTTTTGCACTAACTGGCTTTTTAGATTTTTTAACTACTTCACTCATTAAATCAAATAATGCATCTTGATCTTTAAGCCAAGTAGATCCGCCATTTGATTTAACAACTTTATTAACTGGGCAAGCTAAATTTATATCTAATACATCATATTCAATTGGCAAGTTCTCTAATATTTCAATAGCTTTTAAAATAGTTTCTTTTTTCCCACCGAAGAGTTGAATACCAAGTGGCCTGTCACTTCCATCAGTTTGAAGCATTTCAAAAGTCTTTTTATTTCCATAAATTAATCCACAATCACTGATCATTTCTGTATAGGTTAATGCTGGATTAAATTTATTCATAAATTTTCTATAAGAAAAAGAAGTTATCCCTGCCATTGGAGCAAGGATAACTTTCTTCTTTGATAATAGTTCGTTAAAATTAATTTCCATTTAATTGTTAATTTTCGGTTTTCTTATCTTCTTCCACTTTAGTATCGGCGTTTTCTGAAGAAGTGGTTGCTTCTTTTTCTTCTTTAGCTTCCTTTTCCTCGTTTTCTTTTAAAGTGTTTGTGCTACTCATAGCAGAATCTTTTTGTGTTACCTTTTCAGGAGGTAATTCACGATGTTCTAACAAGTAACCAATTTCTTCTTCAGTAATAGTTTCATGAACAAGTAAGGTTTCAGCGATTAATACAACATCTTCTTTTCTCTTTTCAATAATAGAAAGAGCTAAAGCGTGTGCATTTTCAATAATCTTTCTAATTTCCTTATCGATTTCATCTTGAACAGCAACTGAGAAGTTCTTTTGTGAATTGTAATCTCTTCCTAAGAAGACACTACCTGTATTCTTTTCATATTGGATAGGTCCTAATGAAGACATACCATATTCAACAACCATTGCTCTAGCAATTTGTGTTGCTCTTTCAATATCGTTACTTGCACCAGTAGAGATATCTTTAAAGAATATTTCTTCGCTAGATCTTCCACCGAGTAAACCACAAATTTCAGCTTCGAGTTCACTCTTTGTTAATAAGAATCTATCGTCTTCAGGTCCCATTAATACGTGGCCACCGGTTTGTCCACGAGGAATAATTGTAATTTTTCTAACCTTATCAGCATTAGGTAAAGTCAAACCAATAATAGCATGGCCAGCTTCATGGTAAGCAACTTGCTTTCTTTCTCTTTCAAGCATGTGCTTATTAGATTTAGCAGGTCCGGCAATTCTTCTATCGATAGCTTCATCAATATCAGCCATAACGATCATTTCACGACCGCCTCTAACAGCTAAAATTGCAGCTTCATTAAGAATATTAGCGATATCAGCTCCACTAAAGCCAACAGTTCTTTTTGCTAATTGACTAAAGTCAATTGAAGGATCAATCTTTTTATTTCTTGCATGTACTTTAAAGATTGCTTCTCTACCATTTCTATCAGGTAAATTAACTGTGATTTGTCTATCAAATCTTCCAGCTCTTAGTAATGCTGGATCAAGAACATCCGCTCTATTAGTTGCAGCAATAATAATGACACCAGAATTTTCTTCAAAGCCATCTAATTCAACGAGTAATTGGTTAAGTGTTTGTTCTCTTTCATCGTTACCTCCACCTAAACCAGCACCTCTTTGTCTACCAACAGCATCAATTTCATCAATAAACACAACACAAGGTGCATTTTGTTTAGCTGTTTTAAACAAGTCTCTAACTCTTCCAGCACCAGCACCAACGAACATTTCAACGAAGTCAGAACCTGAAATTGAGAAGAAAGGAACACCAACTTCACCTGCTACAGCTTTAGCAAGGAGTGTTTTACCTGTACCTGGAGGGCCGACAAGTAAGAAACCTTTTGGCAATTTAGCACCACATCTTGTGTACTTTTTAGGATTCTTTAAGTAGTCAACAAGCTCCATCATTTCAGCTTTTTCTTCATCGCATCCAGCGACATCTTTAAACTTAACTTTACTATCATCAATTCTTCTAGCTTTAGATTTATTAAAGTCAAGTGCCATTTGGTTTCCACCAGCACTATTCATTAAGAATCTAAAGAAGATAAATCCTAAAGCAATAATTAATACTGTACTTATAATTGTTGGCAACCAACTCATTAACGCACTTTCTTGATATTGCTTACTGTTATAGTAAATTTGTGAAGCATCTAAAATGTTACTATATTCAGCTTTTGTCTTAGTTCTATTAATTTGTTCAATTACAGCTTCATAAATAGTAATTTTACTTCCTTCTCCAGCAGTAATAACTGGTGTGTAGTAGTCACTATAAATAAAGGTACTTGTGTAATTTAATGACCTATATTCATTTGTATTTGTAGAACTCTTTTCTATTAAAGAAAAATAGAATGTGACTTGGTTTCCATTAGCTTCAGCAACAGCTTGATAGATATCATAACTTTTAGAATCATCTTGATCATCTTGAACAAGTTGAATTGCATCGGAACTAGCTATAGTCTTATATCTTTGGTTTGTTTGATTAAAGATAAAGTAAACCAAGAAGCCAATAAGAGCGATAATTACGACATATATTAAGAAACTATACCATCTAGAATTCTTCTTTTTTTCCATATGTTCTCTCTCCTTTCATTTCAAATTGAGTTTTTATTTTATACTTTATTTATAAAGTAAATTTTTAATACCGATACGATATTAATTTTACATTGATTAATATTTTTTACAAAACTTTTTACTTATTCATAAATATCATTTAGGTTGAATTTAAGTAAACCTTCTTTATTTATTTTGCCTGATTGATAGCGAGGAACATATATTAAATTCATGTCTTTATCATAAATTCCTGGCCAAATATCTCTAATAGATAAAGGCACTTTCCAAGAAATAAATTCCCTATTTACCTTAAGCGTTTTTTTATCATAAAAGTAAACATCATTAGGATTAACATTCTTTATAATTAGAGGAAACTTATCTTTTAGGATTTCAAAGTTTTTTGCCTTAGAATTAATAACAAAAATTCCAGGTACATCAGGTTTATCAATCAAATAAAAATATTTATTTTGCAATTCGTGAATGGATAAAAATCCATATTCATAAAATAAATAATATTTATCATTTAATTTATATTTCCAATTTCCTTTTCTTTCTTTAATGGCAATATAAATTTCTTTAGCCTCGCCCTTTGATATTGGAGTATAGACATTTTTCTTTCTTAAATAATCTATAAGGATAATTTCAAAATGTTTATCGTCGATTTCTTCTTTAAATTTTTCATCTATATTTAACTTACTGTTTTTATAACAATTTCTTGTATTTAATAAAAACGCTGCAATTTCCTTATTTTTTTCAGCTATTTCTCTCAATAAGTTAATTCTGTCGTCTTTTGTTAAATTATTTATGACTTCTTTTCTATACTTATTTCTTTTAAATTTTACATCTGAATTTGATGGATCTATAGAATAAGGAATTTGATTAATTTTACAATAATCTAAAAGTTCTTTTTTTGTGTAACCTAATAATGGTCTAATAACATTGTATTCATTTCTATTTAATACTTCTTTTAATCCGAAATAAGAGACGATATTATTTCTTTCTTTTTGTAATAAATACGTCTCGATTAAATCATCTTCATTATGTGCAACTAATACATCTTTAATACTTGTTTTAATCGCCACTTCTTTAAAATATTCGTATCTAATTTCTCTTGCCCAATCTTCTTCATTAACACCTTTAGGCATGTTAGTTTCTAAAACATGTACTTTAATATTGTATTTTTTTGCTTCGTTTCTTATACCAATTTCATCATCATTAGCTTGTTTAAGAATATGATAATTAACATGCGCAATTTCAAAATAAATCTTTTCTTTAATTAGGTAATAAAATAGTGCCATTGAGTCCGGCCCATAACTACAAGCAAGGATATATTTTTTATTTTTATCTAAATTAGTCTTCATTATTTCCTTCTTCAATAATCTCATCTTTAATTAATTCATATAGCTCTTGAGCGGTTTCTTTTTTTGCATAACTTACTAATCTAACAACTTTAATTGTTAATTTATGTCTTCCTAAAGGCAAAACAACAATATCGCCTTCATTAACTTCACTTGAAGGTTTAGCAACCCTACCATTAATTGTAAAGATTCCTCTATCAAGAAGTTCTTTAGCTACTGTTCTTCTTTTAATTAATCTAGTCAATTTTAAATATTTATCAATTCTCATCTACGATTTTCACCTTCCTTTGAGATATATAAACCTGATGTACGGTAGATAAAACATTTAATAATGTATCTACCCAATCACTATTTTTATCTATATCTATATTAATAAGTCTATCTTTATAAGACATTTTAATTTTATTTATATATTTTAATAATGCTGTAAATAAACTTGTGCCGATTCCATTAATTGAAGAGAACTTATCATTTAAAACTAATTTAACATATTTAGGATATTCGTTATACGATTTAAATTCTTCTTCTGCTAAATAAATATCAACAGATCTTTTTATAAAAAGCTTAGCGACGCTTTCAGGTAATTTACCAAATTGATCAGTAATATTTGCTTTTAAATCATTAAGCATTCCAATTGATGTAACTTGTAATATTTTTTGATAAATTTCCAATTTATCATCGTTTTTTGCGAAGTTTTTAGGTATATATCCATCAATTGTATTTAAAGACTTAATGTTGCTTTGAGCAACTTTTTCACCTTTTTTCTCGGCCATTGTTTCGTTTAATAGGCGAATATACATATCTATACCAACTGAATCAACAAACCCAGCTTGCTCAGGTCCTAAAATATCTCCAGCCCCTCTAATTAACAAATCTCGCTGTGCAATTTTATATCCACTTCCAAGTTCAGTAAAATCTTGAATTGCTTTAAGTCTTTTTTTAGCATCCTCAGTAATTTCTTTATTTTGTTTAATCATTAAATAGGCAAAAGCCATTCTATCGCCTCTACCAACTCTTCCTTTAATTTGATAAAGTTGAGCTAAGCCAAATCTATCGGCGTTTTCTACAAGTAATAAATTTGCGTTTCTAACATCAATTCCGTTTTCAATAATAGTAGTAGCAAGTAAGATATCGATATTTCCTTCATAAAAATCTGTCATGACTGAATCAATATCTTCTTTATCCATCCTCGCATGTACAATTCCTATTCTTGCATTAGGTACTAATTTATGTAAAATTAAAGCCTTTTTATTTAATAAAGCAATATCATTATATAAATAGTAAACTTGACCATTTCTTCCTAATTCTCTTTGGATAATTTCTTTAATAACTCCTTCATCATAATTAATTACATATGTTTGAATCGGAAATCTACCTTCTGGTGGGGTTTCAATAGTAGAAATACTTTTAAGTCCAACTAGGCTTGATTGTAGAGTTCTAGGAATTGGAGTTGCGCTTAAAGTCAAGACATCTATATTTTTATGCATCTCTTTTATTTTCTCTTTTTGCTCTACTCCAAAACGTTGCTCTTCATCAATAATTAGTAAGCCAAGGTCTTTAAAAACAACTTCTTTTGATAAAACTTTATGTGTTCCAATTAATAAATCGATTTTCCCGTCTTTTAAAAGTTTTTTTATATTTTTTTCTTGTTGAGAAGTTACCATTCTTGTCAAAATTTCAATTTTAACAGGGAAGTCTTTAAATCTTTCAGTTGCCACTTTAAAATGTTGCATTGCTAAAAGAGTTGTTGGGCATAAAAAGCAAACTTGTTTGCCACTTAAGATAGCTTTCATGGCAGCTTCTAAGGCTACTTCTGTTTTTCCAAAGCCAACATCACCACATAGTAACCTATCCATTGGGTGTGGTTTTTCCATATCCTCTTTTATTTCTTCAACGCACTTTTTTTGATCATCTGTTAAATCATGAGCGAAGCTAATTTCAAATGACTTTTGAATATCATCATCCTTTTCAAATGCATAGCCAGGTATTTTTGCTCTTTCTTGGTATAAAGATAAGAGTCTGTCGGCTAAATCATTAATTTTTTCTTTGATTTTCTTTTTTGTTTTTTCCCATTGTTTTGTTCCAATGTTTGTAAGCCTCGGAACACTCCCTTCTTTTCCGACATACTTTCTAATAAAATTAAACTGATAAAGCGGAATATACAACTTATCATCGTTTGCATAAAGAATCTCAATATAGTCATTATGTTTTCCGTTTATTTCAATAGTTTCAATTTTAGAAAATTTACCAATTCCATACTTTTCATGAACAACATAATCTCCTGGTTCAAGATCTTCATAAGTTTCAAGAATCTTCCCTTCTTTAAACTTTGATGCATAAGTTTTAATAGTTCCTTTTTTAGTAAATAAATAATCCGAAGAAAGAACTACAATATTCTCTTTTGTAAATTCTAAAGATATATCGATTTTAGATGAAGAAATTGTAACTACTTTATTTTCATCAACTTCAAATTTGTCGCTTGACGCATAATCAATCTCTAAATTATTAAGACAATTTTCTAATAGATTCTTCTCGCTTTCATTAGAATAAATTAAAAGTAATTTATATCTTTGCTCATAGTAAAATTTAATTATTAATTGAGTGTTTTTTTCTTTTTGATTTAATTCTTGTACGCTTCTAACTGGTATAGAAACATCTTCTTTAGACAAATAAAATTGATTTAAAATTGACTGAGAATTAGAGTTAGTAAATAGCGAGGCTCTTGTATTAAAATACTCAAGTCTGGATATACATTTGTAATTTGATTGAAGTTCTAATAAAAAATTATTAGCTTCTTTTATTAACATTTCTTTTGACTTTTCAAAGTCGTCTTTTGAAGTAACAATTACATTACAATTTGGTAAAAAATCTATTAAAGATGTATGAATATCCTGCAAAAACCCATAATATTTATAGTTTTTGTTATCTATTCCTAAAGTTAAAATGTCATTTAAATCATTTTCAGTATTGCTTTTTAAAGTCTCAAAGTCTTCTCCTTTAATTCTTTTTGAATCACTTTCAAGTTGATTAAAAATTTTATTTTTGCATTTATTAATTTCATCATCGCTAAGTAAATTTATACTTGCAGGAATTATTACACACTCATTAATTTTTTCATACGAAGTTTGTGTTTCAATATTAAATAATCTAATTGATTCTATCTCGTCATCAAATAATTCAATTCTAATTGGATTTTCATAATTAAGTGAAAAAATATCAATGACTCCACCTCTAAAAGCATACTCCAAAGATTGATCAATTTTATTAACTCTTGTATATCCTATTTTAGATAAATCTTTTTTAACTTTTTCAAGATCAATTGTTTGTCCAACTTTAAAATTAATAAAACTAGAATCAAATGTCTTTATTGTAGGATAAAATCTAATCGCGCTTGATACTGTTGCAATTACTACCAAATGTTTTTCGTTTTTAATCCTATAAAGTCCATAAATTAATTCACTTTTTAACTCTTTTGACTCACTTATATATTCAACACGAATCAAATCATTTGAGGGCAAATAAACAACATTTTCTTTAGGAATAAAATTAATAATTTTTTGGTATAAATTATTTGCTTCATATGTATTATGTGCGTAAATTAATACTGACTTATCAGATTCATTGTATTTTTTAATTGTTAAAAAAAGCGTCCCTATTAGAGGATCTACAATAAAATTTGAATTTTTATTTTTAGAATCAAATAAATTTAAAGTGTTCTCGAGTAAATTAGTCAATGTGTTCACCTTACTTATTATACATTGTCATAGCTTTATTAAAGCTTTCTTTTATCGCAACTTTAATCGCACTAACAGCATTATCTTGGGCTTTCAAAATCTCTATTTCTTCTTCTTTAGAAGGCTTATTTAAAACATAGTCAATAACACCAAATGTTGGATGTCCAATCCCAATCTTAATACGTTTAAAATCTTCGTGTCCCGTTCTTGCAATAATAGACTTAATTCCATTATGTCCACCACTAGATCCTTTTATTTTTAATTTAATGTGGCCTACAGGAGTATCCATGTCATCATAAATAACAATAATATCATCAATATTTATTTTAAAAAAATTCATGACTTCAATAATTGAATCGCCACTTAAATTCATATAAGTAGATGGCTTTAATAAAATAAGATCTTGATCAAAGTAACTTGTTTTTACATAAGTCCCTTTAAATCCTGTCTTATCAAAAGAGACACCTAAAGAATCAGCTAATTTATCAATAACATCAAAACCCATGTTGTGTCTTGTGTGTTCGTATTCTTTTCCAATATTTCCTAATCCAACAATTAAAATCATACTTTCTCCAATTTCATATAATAGTATTACGCATTCTCTTTTTAAAGTAAAAACTTTTAATACTTTACATATGTATAACATTAACCAAGAAAGTCTTTTTCCATTTTTATTAATTTTTTATATATTTTAAAACTACTAAAAAATTTAAGTTAAATTATAATTTCAAACCCTGCTTTTTTATTGACAAAATTGTCAACTAAAACTACTATATTTTTTATTATGCCAAGGACTTATAAACAGAACAAAGAGTTGAAAGATTTAAGAAGAAAAGAAATTCTCGAAAAGAGTTTAATTATTTTTTCTAATGTCGGGATTAAAGGTGTAACTATGGATCAAATAGCTAAATTTGTAGGTTGTTCACATGGTCTACTTTATCATTACTTTTCTAATAAAGAAGATTTATTTAATGAGCATAAGAAACTTTGTCAATCTTTAATAGAAGGTAAAATTACAGAATGCACTCTTTTATATAATAAAGATGAATCATTATTAAAAGCAGTTAATGAACTTTTTATTAATCTTATATTTTCTGATAATAAAACAGATTGTTATTATCTTTATTTATATACCTTGGTTTGCTTATATGGTCTTACTAGTTCAAAACAACTATTTGCACAAAACAAAGAACTAGAGAATCACTTTAAAGATACTTTTAAAGCTTTTTTAATAAATCATCCAACACTAACAAAAGCGCAGCTTAAAGAAAGGGTCAAATGTTATTTTATCTTTATAAGCGGATTAGCAACAAATTATATTAAATATCCTGGTTTATTTGTTAAAAAGATAGATCATCGAATTATTTATAACACATTTTTTTCAATAGAATAGGAGGAAAGTAAATGACTAAAGTATTAAGTTGTTTAAAAAATAAGTGGTACTTATTCTTAATAGTCATGGGTGCTATTATTGCTCAATGTTATTTACAGTTAATGTTACCTGAATATATGGGTAAAATAACTCAATTAATTATGAGTGATTCACCTTCAAAAATTAATGACATCTGGATTAACGGCGGGTGGATGATTTTAATTTCTGTCGGTGTTGTAATTTTAGCAACCATTCAAAACTTTTTAGGTGCTACTTTAAGTGCTATTGCAGGTAGAGAATTAAGAAAAGAGGTTTTTAAAAAGGTCAATCATCTTGATCAAATGCAATATAACAAGTTTGGTACTTCTACTCTTATTACAAGAACCACTAACGATATTGAACAAGTTAAAAACTATTTATTAATGGCTATTAGAATTGTTGTAATGTCGCCAACTTATATGATTATTGGGTTAATAAAAACATTGACTCAAGATGCAATGCTATCAATTATTTTAGCTATTTGTATACCTTTAATAGTTGTAGTAATGTTTTTAATTATGCATTTTGCAACACCACTATTTAGAAAAATTCAAACTAAAATAGATAATTTAACCGTTGTTTTGCGTGGTAATTTAACAGGAGTGCGTGTTGTAAGAGCTTATAATCAACAAGGAACAGAATACAAAAAGTTTGATTTTGCTAATAAAGATATGACTGAAGTATCTAGAAAAGTTAATAGATTGATGAGTGTCGTAAATCCTACTGTCTCAATCATATTTAATCTTTGCTATATTGGAATTTACGCTTTAGGATTCTTTTTATTAGACGGCACACAAATTTTTGTTAATGGTGTAATCAACCCTGATATTCCACTTGTCATAACAAATGTTAGTGTTGTTGCTCAATACTCATTACAAATTATGCAATCATTTTTAATGCTTGCTATGATTGCTGTTATGTATCCTCAAGCTAGTGCCTGTGCTAGACGTATTAAAGAAGTAATCGATTCACCTAAATCATTTGATGAAGATGAAATTGATCCTAAAAAGACTGAACTTTTCACTAATAGAAAAACAAGAGGAATCATTAAATTTAACGATGTCACTTTTGCTTATCCTGATGGCGAAAAACCATGCATTAGTAATATAAGTTTTGAAACTAAACCAGGTAAAATAACTGCTATTATTGGTTCAACCGGAAGTGGTAAATCAACCGTAATAAATTTAATTCCTAGATTTTATGATGTAACCAGCGGATCTATTACTCTAGATGGAGTTGATATTAGAAATCTTAATGTTTCTGATCTTAGAGATGCTGTTGGTTTTGTTCCTCAAAAAGCACTTTTATTTAAAGGAACAATAAGAGAAAATTTAAAATTCGGAAACAAAACAGCTACAGATGAAGATATAAACGAGGCTTTAAAAGTTGCTCAAGCCTTTAACTTTGTTGATAAGCTTCCTGATAAATTAGATAGTTTTGTTTCTCAAGGTGGAAAAAATTTCTCTGGTGGTCAAAAACAAAGATTAGCAATCGCTCGTACACTTGTTAAAAAGCCAGAAATTTATATCTTTGATGATTCATTTAGTGCTCTTGATTTTAAAACTGATGCTAAATTGCGTAAAGCTTTAGAAGGATACGTTGGAACATCAAGCGTTATTGTTGTTGCTCAAAGGGTTTCTTCTATTTTAAATGCTGATACAATTATTGTTTTAAATGAAGGCAAAATGGTTGGAAAAGGTACACACGCTGAACTTCTCAAATCCTGTCCAGTTTACCAAGATATTGTAAAATCTCAACTTGACCCTGAAGAAGTTGAAAAGACAATTAAGATGATGCAAGAAGCTACATCAGAAGGAGGTAATTAATATGCCTGGAATGCATGGTGGTAAAAGAGGCGTCATTGATAAGCCAAAAAATATGAAGCTAACAACTAAAAGGATGCTTCAAGATTTTAAAAACGAAAGATATTTATTACTTTTAGTTATTTTATTTAGTGTTATTTCAAGTGTACTAACAATTATCGCTCCTTTAGTTCTTGCAGATTTTTTAAATAGTTCCTTACCTTCAGGAAGCGATGCAACTGATCCAATTATTTTACAAAATAATCCATTATTTAATTTTAATATGGAGAGTGGATTTTTAGGTATTAAACGGGACTACTTCTTCTTAAATTTTGGTACTTTACTTGGATTATATGCTGGTAGTGCTATTCTTTCATGGGCTGCTGAATTTATTGCTGTTTCAGTTACTACTAAATACGCTTATGGTTTTAGAGATAAAATCATAAAGAAAATTGATTTATTACCTTTAAGTTATTTTGATAGAGTACCTTATGGAGATACACTATCAATTGGAACGAATGATGTTGATAATATTTCTAGAAATTTACAATCAATTATTACCCAATTATCTAGTGGTATAAGTCTTTTCTTAGGCTCATTAATTGCTATGTTTATCTATCAATGGAGATTAGCTCTTGTAGCATTATGTGCCCTACCTATTACTTTAATAATTGTCATGATTATTTCAAAAGGCTCGCAAAAACAATTTATTAAATATAGAAAAGAATTAGGTATATTAAATGGTAAAATTGAGGAAGATTATTCTGGATTCAATATTATTAAATTATTTAATAAGCAAAAAGACGTTGAAGATGATTTTAATAAAGTTAATGTTGCAATGTCAAAGGCTGATGGACTTAGCCAATTCTTAAGTGGCTTTATCTTCCCAACAACTATCTTCGTTAATAATGTTGCATATGTTGCGATTGCTGTTATTGGAGGTCTTATTGGCCAAGTAGGAACTATGGTTGCCTTCTTTACATTATTAAATTTATTTACTAGACCATTCCAACAAATTGGACAAATTGCAAATATTATTCAATCAGTATTAGCTAGTGGTGAAAGAATTTATTCATTACTTGATGAAGTTGAAGAAACAAAAGATAAAGAAGGCGCAATCGATGATGAAAAAGATATTGTAGGTCAATTTGATTTTGAACATGTTTATTTCTCTTATTTAATTGATAAGCCTTTAATCGAAGATTTCACTTTACATGTTAATCCTGGTGATACAGTAGCTATTGTCGGTCCTACTGGTGCTGGTAAAACAACAATGGTTAATCTAATAATGCGTTTTTATGACATTACAAACATTGCCAATGAAAATGATTTAAATCAAAAGATTAATAACGTAATTACAAAAGTTAAAAATATGTATGGAGAAACTTCTTCACCTACTATCGATTTGTCAAAAGGAAATACAATTCAAGAAAAAACCGCTATTGCTAGAGAAACATTATTAAATTACTTATCTTTAGCAAAGCAAAATTCAACAAAAGTATTATCTGGAGATGACGCAAAAATTGATAATATCTTTGAAGAAATTATTAGAAATGTTTTTAATAACGGCAATATTAGACTCGATAACAAAACAATCTTTAATTATACAAGAAAAGCCCTTAGAGGTTCTATAGGAATGGTTTTACAAGATACATGGTTATTTAGAGGAACCATAAAAGAAAATCTTCTTTATGGCGATCCTAATGCAACAGATGAAGAAATTGAAAACGCTTGTAAAGAAGCACACATAGATCACTTTATAAAGACGTTACCTGGTGGTTATAACTTTATGTTAACCGAAGATGGCGAAAACGTTTCTCAAGGTCAAAGACAACTTTTGACTATTGCTAGAGCTATTATTTCTAAACCAAAAATAATGATTTTAGATGAAGCAACTAGTAGTGTTGATACTAGAACAGAGCAACAAATTCAAGATGCTTTAAATAGAATAATGGTTGGTAGAACAAGCTTCGTTATTGCTCATAGATTATCAACAATTAAAAATGCAAAATTAATTATTGTCATGAAAAAAGGTCATATTATTGAAACAGGTAACCATAAAGAGCTTCTAGCAAAAAATGGTTTCTATGCAGAATTATATAATTCACAATTTGCTGGAGTCAATCCAATGGAAAAAGACTCTTTAGATAGTTAAAGCCTGCAAAAATCAACTATTTTATGGCAAAAAGCGACTCTCTATATATGAGAATCGCTTTTTTAATGTACCTCAATTTCTTCTTTATCTCTTTTTTCTTTAAAATCGCTAAGAGCTTTATAAATATTTTTTAATGATGGATAAACCTTTATATAAATATTGTTATAAAGATCTTTATATTCTTTAACCGCTAATTTATTTGGAGTAAATTTTTTAACATATCTAACCATTTTATCTTTAGCTTCTTCTACATCTTTATATATCCCTAAAGCTACAAATTGAGCCATTGCACATCCTAAACTAGACGATTCATATGTCTCACTTTTATAAACAGGTAAATTAAATAAATCACTAGTAATTTGACATATTGCATCACTCTTAGATCCACCACCACTTACAGTAAGATATTGAACACTTAGTTTACCATGTCTTTCGATAGAATCTAATCCTTCTTTCAAGGCATATCCTATTCCTTCAATTATTGAACGATAGATATGATATTTTGTGTGTACATCATAAAATCCAATAATTGAACCTTTAGCCAAAGGTCTACTTAATCCTGGTCCCCAATAAGGTTGAAGAATTAATCCATCACATCCAGGTCTAATTTGCATGATTTTTTCATTAAATATTTCTTCTGGTGCAACTTTTTCAATGGTCGCCTCAAGGTTCTCTTTTTCACCAAACTCATGTAAAAACCACTTTAGCATCCAATACCCTCTATATATTTGTACTTCGGCTGTATATGCTCCAGGGAAACATGTGCTATATGCAGGTAAAAATGTTTCAGGTTCAAAATATCTTTCACTAACAACTGCTATACTGCTGCCTGTTCCATAACTAATATGGGCACACTTTTTATTTATTGCTCCACATCCAAGTGCTTCACAACTTTTATCATTCCCAGTTGTAATATAATTTAAACCAATAGGAAATCCTGTTTCTTTATTACATTTACTTGTGATTTTCCCAATTACTGTTCCTTCAGGAGCAATTTTAGACATTAATTGTGGATCAATGTTAAAGATAATTCCTTTTAAAGCGTTTTTTGAATACCGTTTTTTCTTTTTATAATTGATTGGAAAATGTCCAGTCATATTGCTTGCACTATCAGTTAATGTTCCTAACATTCTATAGTTAAAATAAGAATTTAAAGGCGCATAGTGTTTAATCTTACTATAGTTTTCTGGTTCGTTTTCTTGTAACCAGATTGCTGGAGTTCTTTTTCTATTTAAAGCTACTGTATCTGCCATGCCTACAACATCAAATAAAAAAGAATATAGTCTAGGAAGCTTTTTAATTAATGCTGCTTGTCTTTGATCAAGCCAAATAATTGACGGCCTAATGACATTGTAATTTTCATCCAAATAGACAGCTGTGTCTCTAAAACAAGTTGATGAAATTGAAACACATCTTTCAAGTAAATCTTGATGTTCACTGGTAAGTTTTTTTGCTGCTTTACACATGCAGTTATAGTAATAATCTGGATTTTGTTCACAATATCCAGGCTTTATTGAAAAATATGGCTCATCATAAACAACATGCTCAAACGCTAAGAATTTTCCATTCTTATCGATGATTGATACTCTTACGCTTTGTGTTCCATAATCAATTGAAATAACTAAATCTTTATTTTCCATACCAAAATTATATTCCAAATTAAAATAAATAACGATACCAACATAGATTTTAGATTTTAAATGTTGGCATATATATGTATTTAACCAATAAAAATATTTAAAATAAATTGTAAAATTTAATAAGTAAAATATCTGCAATATCATTTTAATAATATTGCAACTTATTCATAAAAATCTGGAATTTTTTTATTGCAATTACTTTAATCACTGTCAAAAAAATATTATAATACTATCAGGTTGTTAAACAACTGCCTACATGGAGGTTTTTAAATGGCAAAACAATATGTATACCTCTTTAAAGAAGCTCACGGCTTAGGAAAAGAGCTTCTCGGAGGAAAGGGAGCTGGCTTAGCAGAGATGACATATATTGGAATTCCAATTCCACAAGGATTTACAGTCACAACTGAAGCTTGCACTCTCTATTATCAAAGTGGCAAAAAAATGCCAAAAGAACTTGTTGAACAAATCGACAAAGGAATTAAAGAAGTTGAAAAAGAGTCAGGAAAATCATTTGGCGGATTAGATGAAACAAAAACTCCTCTTCTTGTCAGTGTTAGAAGTGGTGCTAGAGTTTCTATGCCAGGTATGATGGACACAATTTTAAACTTAGGTTTAAACGACAAATCAGTTGAAATCCTCGCAAAAGTTTCACAAAATGAAAGATTTGCATACGATTCATATCGTAGATTTATCTTAATGTTCACCAACATTGCAAAAGGTTGGCCAAGAACAGATATGGATAGAATGCTCGATAAAATCAAAGAAGATCATGGTTATAAAGTTGATACAGAAGTAACAACTGAACAATTAAAACAATTAGTTAAAGATTACAAAGCTTACTATAAAGAAAAGTTTGGCGAAGACTTCCCAACAGATCCTTATGTACAATTACACGAAGCTGTCGAAGCAGTTTTCAGATCACGGGATAACCCAAGAGCTAACGTTTATAGAAAGATGAATTCTATTCCTTATGAATGGGGTACAGCTGTAAACGTTCAATCAATGGTTTTCGGTAACTTAAACGCAAATTCAGGAACAGGTGTTGCATTCTCAAGAGACCCATCAACAGGTGCAAAGAATGTTTATGCTGAATACTTACCACAAGCACAAGGTGAAGACGTTGTTGCTGGTATTAGAACACCATTCCACATTGATTACTTAAAAGATCAAATGCCAGAAGTTTATGCTCAATTCGAAAAGACAATCAAAACCATGGAAGCACATTATAAAGATATGCAAGATATGGAATATACAGTCGAAAACGGCAAATTATACTTCTTACAAACAAGAAACGGAAAGAGAACTGCTGCTGCTGCTCTCAAGATCGCACTTGATTTATTAGATGAAGGTGTTATTACAGAAGATGAAGCAGTCTTAAGAGTTGAACCAAAATTACTTGATTCTTTATTACACCCAACATTTGATCCAAAAGCATTAAAAACAAGCACTCCAATCGCTGCTGGTAACCCAGCATCTCCTGGTGCAGGTGTCGGTCACTTATCATTCGATGCTGCTGATGCTAAGGCCAGAAAAGAAAAAGGCGAAAAAATTATTCTTGTTAGAGCTGAAACATCACCAGAAGATATCGAAGGTATGGTCTCTTCAGAAGGTATTCTCACAATGCGTGGTGGTATGACATCGCATGCTGCTGTCGTTGCTAGAGGTATGGGTAAATGCTGTATTACAGGTTGTAGCGCAGCTATAGTTGATGAAGAAAATAAAACTGTTACAATCAACGGTAAAGTCTATACAGAAAAAGATACATTATCAATTGATGGTTCAACAGGCCAAGTTTATGAAGGTGCTATCACTTTAATTCCAGCAGATACAAAAGCAGGTAACTTCGGAAGAATGATGAAACTTGCTGATAAATATAGAAGATTAAGCATTAGAACAAATGCTGATACTCCAAGAGATGCAATGCAAGCTGCTGAATTCGGCGCAGAAGGTATTGGTCTTTGTAGAACAGAACACATGTTCTTCTCTGCAGATAGAATTTTCCATATGAGAAGAATGATTCTTGCTGATACAGTCGAAGAAAGAGAAACAGCATTAGCAGAATTATTGCCATATCAAAGAGACGACTTCTATGGATTATTTATGTCCATGAAGAACTTAAAACACATCAATGTTAATGTTAGATTACTCGATCCACCACTACACGAATTCTTACCAACTGAAGAAGATATGATTAAAGAATTAGCTGATTCTTTACATAAATCAGTTGCATCAGTCAAAGATAGAATTGCTTACTTACACGAATTCAACCCAATGATGGGACACAGAGGATGTAGACTTGATGTTACATATCCTGAAATTGGAAGAATGCAAGCTAGAGCAATTATCGAAGCTGCAATCAAAGCAAGTAAAGATTTAGGAAGAGAAATCGAACCAGAAATTATGATTCCATTAACACTCGACTTAAAAGAATTCAAGTTCGTTAAGAAGATTATTGTTGATGAAGTCGAAAAAGTCCTTGCTGAAAATAACTTCAAGATGAAATACCATGTTGGTACTATGATTGAAATTCCACGTGCTGCTTTACTCTCAGGTGAAATTGCAAGCGAAGCTGAATTCTATTCATTCGGTACAAACGACTTAACACAAATGACATTTGGTTTCTCAAGAGATGATGCTTCTAAATTCTTAGGTTCTTACTATGAACACAAGATTTTCGAATCTGATCCATTCCAACACGTAGATCAAAAAGGTGTCGGTAAACTTATTAAGATGGCTGTTGCTGATGGAAGAGCTACAAGACCTACATTATTATGTGGTGTCTGTGGTGAACACGGTGGTGATCCAGAATCAATCGCATTCTTCAATAGAGTTGGATTAGACTATGTCTCATGTTCTCCATACAGAGTCCCAATCGCAAGATTAGCTGCTGCTCAAGCAGAAATTCTCTTAAAGAGAGAACAAAAGAAATCAAAATAATTTAACAAATTGATTACTTAACTCCTTCCGCAATGGAAGGAGTTTTTATTATTTCTAAAAAATCTAATTAAAAATAAAAATTTAAATCCTTTTTATATTTTATAGGACATTTTTTAATTTATAATAAAAAATCCTCTATAAGAGGAATCAAAATATACAAATTTTGCAGTGTTTTTAATTAAAATGATGGTTTTTCACTCAAAAATTTAGTTGCTTCGACTTGATAACCTAATAAAGCATATTTCTTTTCTGATGCCTTTAATAACTTTTTATTTGTTGTAAAGCCAAAAACACAACTTCCAGCACCGCTCATCATAACGCAATTAAATCCATCGTTTTTTAGTTGGTTAATTACATTTTCAACCTCTGGTAATAAAGCAATAGCTGGTTTTTGAAGTGTATTAAATATAGTCTTTTCAAGTCCTTCTATATCGTTTTCTTTATATGCTTTTAAGACTTCATCTATGTTTCCATGAACTAATTCGTTTTCCATCTTATCTGATTCAGCAAAGACTTCTGGAGTAGATAATCCATCAACTGGTTTGACTAATAAAATATAAAACGGTGCAACATGATCAAAAAATTCTAGGACTTCGCCTTTCTTTCTTAAAACTGTTGGTTCAGAGAAAATTGCCCATGGTACATCACTGCCAATTTCGATTCCAATTTTAATTAATTGCTCTTTAGTAGCTTTTATTTTAAATAACTTTAAAATTGCTCTTAATACAGCACCGGCATCCGCGCTTCCACCACCTAATCCAGCTTGTAAAAATATATTTTTATGTATATTTACAGATAATTTCTCCGCAAAACCGAACTCTTTTCTTGCTGCATCAATAATTCTGTGAACTAAATTATATTTAGTAATTTTTACTGAATAGTCATCGCAAACAACGAAATCGTCTTTTTGACTTTTTTCTATTGTAATATCTATTGTATCGTGCAACTCAATTGGCAACATGATCGATTCTAAATCATGATATCCATCTTCTCTTTTATCTTTTATATTTAAAGATAAATTAATTTTTGCATATGCTTTTTCAATCATAAGTCATTCCCTCATTTAATAACGTTTTTATTAATTAAAGTTAAAGTTAATTTTTCAAAATCATTAATATCTAATTCTTCAGCTCTAGTAGAATCTTTTAAATTACATTCTAATAAGCTTTCACTAATTATACTTTTATTTTTTGCGATTGTATTCAAATTATTTAAAATAGTTTTTCTTCTATTTGAGAAACAAATCTTAGCTACTTTATATATCTTTTTAGCAAGATCACGATTAATATTCTTTCTTGGAGTCATAGAGAAAACCAATGATTCAACATTTGGTGCTGGAAAGAAATTTTCTTTTGTTACTTTAAATAATTCCTCTACATCATATAGATATAATATTAAAACATTTAATGAGTTATAGTCTTTTCCACTCTTTGCAGTAAATCTTTTTAAACACTCTTTTTGGACCATAAACACTGCTTTTTCTATATTTGTAAAATTTAAAGCTACATACTCTACAATGTCACTAGTTAAATAGTATGGTAAGTTTCCAATAATTTTATTAAAAGTAAACTCTTTAAATTTAAGAACATTGTTTTTGACAATTCTCACATTAGAGTTCTCAAAAACTTTATTTAAATAATTAACAAATTTTTGATCATACTCTACTGCTACATAGTTTTTTGTTTGTTTAAAAATAATTTCAGATAGAGCACCAAGACCTGGGCCAATTTCCAAAACATAATCAGAGTCTTTAATATCTAATGCATTAACAATATCGTTAGCCACTTTCTCATTAATTAAAAAATTCTGACCTAGTTCCTTTTTAGCGTGAGAGTTTTCAAGTTTAAAAAAATCAATAATCTCATTTGCTTTTAGCATTTATTAACTCCTTAATTTGTTCTTTACTTATATTTAACATATTTACCTTCTTTAAAAAAGATTTAGCGTTGCAATAGCCAAGAAATAAATCATCAGCCACTTTTTTTCTTAAAGTAGAGGAGTTACTTCTTCCTAATAGCCCAAGTTCAAATAGATCTTCTACACTTATATTATTTGAACATACATTTTTATTGAAAGTTATTGTGTTTTTTAACGCTCTTATTACCTCTTCTTTTGTTGATTCTGCAACACCAACTTTGTGATTTTTAATTGAATATTCTTTTCTAACATAAGCGTTTTTTAGACCATCAATTTCACTATTTAAATAATTTCTTATCTTCATTCCTGGAAAATCTGGGTCAGTCAAAACAACGATCTCATGAGAACTTTTCGCTTTTTTTAAAAATTCAATGTCGTTTTTAGAGACTGCAGATCCATTGACTTTGTAAAACTTCGCATCTAAAAAAGTAGATAAAAAATCTATATCTGTTTTTCCTTCAACAACAATTAAATAATTAGTACTAATTTTCATTTTTCACGTGTAAAATTTTTAAAGAATTTTCAAAAGTTATTTCTTGCAGTTTTCCTAAGTCTATGTCTAATAAAGTACTAGCAAACTCTACTGTATTAAAAATATACTTAGGCTCATTTATCTTTCCTCTATATGGGGTAGGGGCTAAATAAGGGGCGTCTGTTTCAAATACTATTCTATCTAGTGGGATAGTTTTTAAAACTTCTTTGCTTTCTTTACTATTTTTGAAAGTAAGGACTCCGCCAAAAGCAATAAAGAAGCCTAATTTAATAAACTCTTTCGCCATTTCTTTGCTACCAGAATAGCAATGCATAATCCCGCCTCTTTTTACAGGGTGTTCTTTTAATAAATTAAGTGTATCTTGCAGCGAATCTCGCGCATGAATTGATACAGGTAGATTAAGTTCATTAGCTAAATCAATGTGTTCAATAAACATTCTTTTTTGCTTATCTTTAATGTCTTGATCTTTCTCCCGATAGTAGTCTAATCCAATTTCGCCAATTGCTACAATTTTTTCAGAATTTTTAAATAAATTACGAATTTCATCGATTGTAGGCTTATTATTTTGACTGTCTTTTAAAACATATTGTTTATGTTCTGTTGGTATTACACCAATAGCAGCATAAATTTCTTTATATTTATTTGCCAATTCTACAGCTTTTTTAGAACTATCTAAATCCCAACCAACACATAAAAATTTATTAACACCATTGGATTTGGCTTCATCTAAAAAATGATCCAAATTTGCTAAAAGTCTCTCTTCATTTAAATGAATATGGGTATCAAAAATCATACTACTTACCAACGCAAAATCTTGAGAAAATTTCTTTAGCTATATCAAAATCATTATCCTCTCCGGTTAATGATAAGACTTTTAAATACGCTTCTTTTAACTTGCTATTTATTAAATCGATTGGAAGTTCGTTCTTTGTATCAATCAAAACATTTTCTAAAATTTCCTTTATATTTTCCAAAATACCAAGTTCTCTTGTGTTAGCGATAGAAGGATTATCATAATTCTTTTTAGAAAGTCCAAGGCGCTTAATAATTTCTTCTTTTAATGGTTCTATATCTTTATTAAGAGCACTTATAAATAAGTGCGTATTATCTTTATTTTCCAAAATATCTGACTTATTAAAAACAACGATTGTATCTTTATTTTTTACAAGTTTTAAAATTTCTTTGTCTTCTTCATCAAAATTTAAACTATCAAAAACAGCAATTACTAAATCGCTTTTTTCTAATTTTTCGACGCTCTTTTTTATTCCAATTCCTTCAACGATATCATCACTTTCTCTAATACCTGCAGTATCAAAAAGATTTATAACAATGCCATTAATTATTAATTTTCCTTCAACGATATCTCTCGTTGTGCCTTTAATATTAGTAACAATTGCTTTATCTTCATTAAGTAAAGCATTTAAAATAGAGGACTTACCAACATTAGGTTTTCCAACAATAGCAATTGAGATGCCATCTTTAATAATTCTTCCTTTATTTCCGTTTTCAATCAAAGAATTAATATAAGAAATATTTTTAGTACAGAAGTCTATAATCTTTTGATGATTAGCAATCTCGATATCTAAATACTCTGGGTAATCGATGTTGACTTCAATTAAACTTAGCAAATCACCTAAATCTTTCTTTAAAGGTAAAATTAACTTGCTTGTCTCACCGCGTAAAGCCATCAAAGATATTTTTTTGCTTTCTTCACTTTCTGCATTTATAAGATCATTAATTGATTCAGCTTGTATTAAATCCAATTTACCATGCATATAGGCTCTACTAGAATACTCTCCGCCTGTAGCAAGTCTAGCTCCGTTTTTCAAAGCTACTTCAATTATTTTATTAAAAATAAGTGGTGATCCATGACAAATAATCTCTGCGCTATCTTCACTAGTAAAAGAGTGTGGGCCTTTATAAGCTAGGAGAATTACTTCATCAACTATGATATCTCCATCTTTAATATAGCCGTAAAAGATAGTTGATTTTTCAATTTTAGAAATATCCTTTGTAAACATTTTGTTTACAATAAAAAAACAATCGTCACCACTAAGTCTAACGATAGATAAAGCGCTCTTAATAGGAGCAGTAGCTAAGGCAACAATTGTTTCGAACATACAATATATTATATATATTTTTTTTCAAAAATAAAGAAAACTACTAGTTAGATTCACTAGTAGTTTCGTCATTTTCAGTGGTAGATATTTCAGCAGTAGAAGTAGTTGTGTTTGTTGGAACATATTTAACAACTATTCTTCTATTTTTGCCATCACCAATTGATTCAGTTTTAATATTTTTCCATGTAGAGAGAGCGTTATGAACTTTCTTTCTTTCGTCAGGTGTCATTGGGTCAAGCATTGTATCAATATGAGTTTTTAAGACTTCTTTTGCAGTCTTTTTTGCTATAGAGATAACTCTAAAGTATTTTTTATCTTTATAATCTCCAATATCCAAAAGGATTTTGAACTTCTTTTTAAACTTTGTTGATACAGCAAGTTTTGTTAATTCATTTAATGATTGAAGTGAAGCACCATTTTTACCAATTAAAACTGAGTTATGATTTGTTTCGATTAAAATCTTAATAATATCATCTCTATAGAATGTCTTTAAACTTGCATCTAATCCTAAAGCATGGCAAACATCTTTAATATAATTTTCAGCAAATTCAATAACATCTTCGGTTTCTTGAACAGAAATAGTAACTTTTTTAGAGAAAAGTCCTTTTTTCTCTTCATCTATGGTATAAATCAAATCTTTTACATCAACACCAAGTTCTTTACTTGCTTCATTTAAACATTCTTCTAATGTTTTTTTGGTATATTTTCTCATAATTTACCTTTCTTTGCTTTCTTAACAAAAACAAAATGCATAATCAATGATTGAATTATACTGAATATAGCACCAGCTAACCAGTAAACGCCTAAAGCGCTTGGTAAAGTGAAGCCCATAAGAATAATCATAATAGTCATAACCCATGAGGTAATTTTCATGGTTTTATTTTGTTTATCTAAAGCAGGGTTAACACCAACCTTAGTTACATTCTTTGTTCTCTTTTTATTCAACCATTGTGGAATAAACATAGACATAATTTGTCCAGCACTCATTAATATAATAAGAACAAGTGCAGTCCACCAACCTGGAGTACTTGGCCATCCACTAAAATTAGTTAAGGCGCTCCAAATTGTGTCGCTTAGTCTTAAACCTAAAACAGCATCTCTTGAAAGTGAAGCACTTCCACTGAACGCATTCCAAACAGAAATAAATAATGGGAATTGAATACAAATAACAATAATTGATCCAAATGGATGTATTTTATACTTCTTATATAAAGCCATTTGAGCTTGTGCCAACTTTTGCTTTTCATATTGGTTGGTGTTTGCATTTGGATATTTTTGTTGGATTTTTGTGAGCTCTGGTTGAATAAATGTCATCTTTTGTTGACTTAAAGTAGATGGTAAAGTGATGAGCATAAATAACAATCTAACAATCATTGTTGTTATTAAAACAGCTCCAATTTGACCATAACCATTCATGCCAAATGCGTGTGAAAGATTTTCAACTAAAGTTCCAATTGGATAAACAAGCAAGCCTTCCAAGAAACCATGCTCAGAGAACGCTTTTCCCCATCCTTCATAGAAGTTTTCAGCTTTTCCTTGAATTAAAATAGTATCGTTAAGTGGATCATTGCTAATATGCCCATAGAATCCATCATCTACAGTAATACAAGTCTTAAATGTACTAACTTTTGAATTAAGAGTTTGCTCGTAATAATTTTGGAAATTTATTGATGGAATATCGTTGCCAGTAATTACACCCTCTTTAACTAATTCATCTGTCCATTGCTTAACAGTAGAATAGTAACTTGTTGGTTCGTCAGCGTTATAAAATTTGACATGTCCAAGTGTAACAAGGAAGCTGTAATTTCTTCCTGGGTTTGTACTACTAGGTACTCCATTTTGAATATCACCTTCAAGCATTAAATCAAGTAATTCTTTATTTGATTCATCCTTTCTAAATTCTTCTAAGTCAGTGTATGAATAACCATACATTTGATTGTATGTGATATTTTCCAATGTAATTCCAGATAACCAACTATAATCTTTTGCATTTGATTCCATTACTTCAAGAGTCTTTTCATCAATTGCTTTAAAATATTCGTAAGTTGGGGCAATAATTCCACTAGCCTGAGCATTTGCTATTAACGATTTAGTAAAATCATTTAAACCAAATGTATAAGTAATATCTGATCTATTGTTATTACTATCTGCTTTTGATGCACTTTTAGCAACCATGTCAACAGGATTAATTTTATATAATCCATCATTAACTTTTTCAAATACTAAATTAGCATCATAACTTACTTCTTCAATGGTATTTGTCTCTTCATTTAACTTTTTAATTCTAACATCTGATAAATCTAACTCTTTTGAAGTATCAAAATTAGATTGTTTAGCAAAAGTGGATTTAATATAGTCTTCACCATGTTCAACACTATCAAAGAAAGTAGTGTTAATTGGGTCTAAACTATACAAATAATTACTTTTATCAACATCAGAGCAAAAAGAATTACAGCTTGAAAGAAGAACTGCTCCTCCAAGAACAATAAAAAGACCAAATATTCTTTTTTTCTTTTTCTCCATTTATTTCTCCTTAATAGAGTTTAATAGTTTCACGAGTAAAGTTTTATTCTTTACAAATTCATCAATGGAATAATTTTTACTAATTGCAACAATATAATCGTACTTTTCGTTTTTTAAATCTAACGCTTCATCGATAATGGATCTAACTTGTCTTTTGATTTTTACTCTTGTAACAGCGTTTCCGTTTCTTTTTGTAACTAGAATTCCAACTCTTCCAACTTCAAGTGCTTTTTCTTTAAAGTAAACTGAATAAAGTTCATTTCTTTTAAATTTTCGCAAATTCATAATGACTTTGAATTCACGATATTTCTTTACTCGATTAACTTTTTTCATTACTTACTGCTAACGGTTAAGAATTTTCTTCCTTTTTTACGTCTTAAAGCTAAGACTTTTCTTCCATGTCCTGAAGCCATTCTTGCTCTAAAACCATGTACTCTAGCTTTATGTAATTTGCTAGGTTGATAAGTTCTTTTCATAGATATAATCCTCCTAAATATGCAAAAGAAATTATATATGTATAAATACATATAAGTCAATTAAATTGTCTTTTATAAGTTTACTATAATTTATAAATTTATTCGACAAACAAAATGTGTCCACTTAGTGTGGCTTTCTTATTTTCACATTGTAGAAATCTTCAAAAAGCGCCTTAACCATCGTATTTTTTGGATGTAGATAACTTTTTTCGTGTGGAAAACTCTACACATTCATTCACATAATCCACATGGAAATCTTTTTTCCACAATGTTTTCCACACTAATTTTGTGGAAAACTTTTATTTCTTGCGATGCTATCATTTCTTTTTAACATTATCAAATGTAGATAAATAAAAATAACTATTTTTATTGTTTATAATGTTCACAAATTAGAATATAATTTTTAGGGAATATAAGAAATTATGAATTACGTTGGAATTACAGAAATTAATACATTACGGAACAATGTTTTATCGAATATATCGAACGAAATCGATAAAACAATATATGATGCTTTTTTTAAAAATACAAAAATTGATAGTGTTAAAGACAATGTCATTAATGTTATTTGTGAATCAAAATTAACTAAGAGTGTTCTTGAACAAAAATATTTAAATCTTGTTGAATCAGCAGTTGAAAAATGCACTTCAAGTAACTATTCAGTTCGCTTTTATTTAAATTCAAACGAAGTGGAAACACCAGCTAAAAATGATTTATCCACATCTCATGAATATTTCTCAAATAACTTTATTGATCCAAATTATACATTTGATAGTTTCGTTGTCGGTCCAAGTAATACAGAAGCTCATAAAGCTAGTTTAATCGTTGCTACTTCACCTGGAACCTTATATGAAACTTTATTTATTTATGGCGGAAGTGGACTTGGCAAAACTCACTTATTAAATGCAATTGCTAATTATATAAAAGATATTTCACCAGAAAAGAAAATTTTGATATGCTCAAGCCAAGATTTTGTTAACGAATATCTTGATTTTGTTAATAGTGATAGTAAAAGAGAGCAACTTATAAATTTCATTAGAAGATTTGATGTTTTCCTTATTGATGACATCCAAATGCTTAAAGATAAAAAGAAAACTCAAGAATTTTTCTTTAACATTTACGAGCATTTTCGTCAAAATCACAAGCAAGTTGTTTTAACTAGTGATAAATTGCCTGGAGAACTAGATGGCATAGATTCAAGATTAATTACTCGTTTTACAAGTGGATTATCAGTTCCGGTTTATAAACCTGATACAAATACTTGTATTGAAATATTAAAAAAGAAAATCACTCGTGGTGGTTATAATATAGAAAATTATGATGAGGATGTTATCTTCTTTTTAGCAGACAAATTTAAAGACTCTATTAGAAGTTTAGAAGGTGCCTTAATGAGACTTAATTTTTATGCTTCTATTAACAGGGCTGATCATATTGACATAAACATTGCTTTAGATGCTTTAAAAGGCATGGTTGATTGTAGCGATGCCAAATCAAAGATAACTGAACAAAAAGTTCTAAATACAATTGCTAACTATTACAATCTTAGTGTTACTCAAATTACTGGAAAAATTAAAACTGCTAACATTGTAGCAGCTCGACACATTGCTATTTATCTTATAAGAATTTTATTAAATACCCCTTACAAGAAAATCGGCGAATTATTTTCAAAAAGAGATCACTCAACTATCATGCATAGTGTTGAAAAAGTGGAGGAAATGTTAAAAACTGATACACAGTTAAAGACTGTTGTGGATGAATTAAAAAAGCGCCTGCAATCGTAACTTTTTTAATTTCTAAAATGTGATATTCCACATTTCCACATTTTCCACAGAGCTTATTATTATTAGGATAATTTAAATGAAAGGTAACAAATTATGAAATTTACAATTAACAGAGAAGAGTTTTTAAAAGGTATTATGAATGCCGGAAGAGTCACCCAAAATAAAGTTGACCCAATATTGTCTAACTTAAAGCTTGATTTATTTGAAGACAAATTAACCATAACAGCTTCAAATGGTACATTGACCATAGTTACTTCAATACCTGCTATTTCAAACGAGAAAGAAAATATAAGAAATATAACAGAAGGTTCGACTCTAGTAAGTGGTAGAATACTAACTGAAATTATTAGAAGACTCGAGGGAAATGAAGTTTATTTTGAAGTCCTTGATGACTCATTAGCTAAAATTGAAAGCGACAATTCAAGTTTTAAAATTGGAGCAATGAGATCTGAAGAATATAGAGATCTTGATTTATCTATTGATGGTATAAAAGTTGAATTAAAAGCAAGTGAATTAACAGATGCAGTCAATCAAGTAGCTTTTTGCGCAAGTGAAAAATCATCAAGACCAATCTTAGCTGCTGTAAATCTTGAATGTAATTCTCAAGTTTTAACATTTACTGCAACTGATGGTGCTAGACTTGGAAGAAAAGAATTAGCAGTTACTAATACAGAAATGTTTAGTGTTAATGTCCCTTCTAAATCGTTGTCAGAAGTTATTAAAACAATAACAAATGAAGATACTGTTAATTTATATATAAGCGATAAAAAAGTAGTTTTCGAGTTTAAAGATACAATTTTAGTCACTACATTAATTTTTGGAGATTATCCAAACGTTAAAAATATTATTCCTCGTAATTTCTATTACTTCCTTGAAGTTAACGCTAACGAATTCTTAAAAGCTATTGAAATGGGAGCTATTACAAGTAACGAAAGAGAAAACGTAGTTAAAGTAATCATGGAAGAAGGTAAAGTTTCTATCACTTCTAAATCTCAACAAAACGGAAGTAGTGATATTAGACTTGATTTATTTAGATACACAGGTGAAAGACTTGAAATGTCATTTAATTGCGACTTCGTATCAACAGCAATTAGATCATTAAAATGCCAAGATGTATTAATTTCTTTTGTTGGAGAGATGAAACCATTTACAGTCACTAATAATAATGATGGTTCAGTAATTCAATTAATAACCCCTGTAAGGACTTATTAACGCTTAAAAAATAATTTTCTCGTATAAGTATACATACTTTTACAAAAAACTTTAAAATAAAACCCCTTTAATATATAATATTAAAGGAGTTTTTTATATGTCTAAATCTAATAAGCAAGTTGTTAACATCACAAGTGAGTATATTACATTAGGTCAACTATTAAAATTTGTTGATTTAATTCCTAGCGGAGCTATGGCTAAAGAATATATTCAAGAACATGAAATTTTTGTTAACAATGAATATTGCAAAATGAGAGGAAAAAAATTATACAAGGGTTATGTTGTAAATATCGATAACTCTATAATTTTAGAAATTAGCAATGAAGGTTAAAAATTTAAGACTTATTAATTTTAGAAATTACAAATCTCTCGATATCGATTTTTATGATGGATTTAATTACATTGTAGGAGATAACGCAAAAGGCAAAACAAACCTCATAGAAGCCATCTACGCGTTAAGTTTTGCAAAATCGTTTAGAGCTTCGCAAAATGAAGAAATGATTAATAAGGATGCCTTATTCGCTACAATTAACGCCACTATTACAAGTGGTGAACTATCTAAAGAAATTGAAATACAGTTCAGAAAGGAAGGTAAGAAAGTCAGTTTAAATAAAAAGCCTGTAAATAAGTTAAGCGGATTAATCGATGTAATTAATGTACTTTCTTTCATTCCTAAAGATACATCATTACTTAAAGATTCACCAAGATTAAGACGTAATTACTTAAATCAAACAATCTCTAAATTCGATAAAAGTTATTTGTTTTTATTGATAAGTTACGAAAAATTACTTAAAGAAAGGAATGATGCATTAAAAAGCATTAATCTGAATTTAAACCTCATTGATGTTTTAACACATCAGATTGTAAAACTATCAAAAGAAATTTATCTCACTAGGAAACGTTTTATAAGCGATTTAAATAAACTTCTACCTGGTGTATACGCGAAAATTTCTTCAAGTGAGGAAAATCTATCAATAAAATATAAAGCATTCATTGACGACGAAGAGAAGTATGAAGAAAAAGCGTTAAAAATTTTTACTGATAATTTAAATAATGATATAAAGCGAAAAGTTACAACAGTTGGAGTACAAAAAGAAGACTTTGAGATGTATCTAGGAGATAGAAATTTAGCTTTATATGGATCTCAAGGCGAAAATAGATTATCTGTTATTACCCTTAAATTATCTCCTTACTTCTTAGTGAAAGACGAAGATAAATTACCAGTAATAATTTTAGATGATGTACTTAGTGAATTAGATAAAACACGTGAAAAGAACTTAATAGACTTTTTAAAAAATCTTAATCAAGTTTTTATAACAAACACCAAAAAAAGTGAGTTTTGCGAGGAAAATTACTTTATTTGTGGGGAGAATACAATAAAAAAGGAGCAGTAGTATGGAAGAAAAAGAGAATAAAGAAGTTGTTACTAATGACTCTAACGAATTAAACGAGAAGATTAGTGACAAGGAAGGTTTCGATGAACAAGAGAAAAACATTGATAGTAAAATTAGTGAAGAAATTATCGATGTTGATGATGAAAAAGCTTTAGAAAAAGCTGATGCTAATTATACAAGTGATAACCTTTCAGTCTTAGATGGCTTACAAGCAGTTAGAATGAGACCAGGTATGTATATTGGTTCAACTTCATCTACAGGTCTTCATCACCTTGTTTGGGAAATTGTTGATAATGGTATCGATGAAGCTTTAGCTGGGTATTGTGATACTATTACAGTTTTAATTAATCCTGAAAATACAATTACTGTTATTGATAATGGTAGAGGTATTCCAGTTGATATAGTTAAAAAGACTGGTCTTAGTGGCGTTGAAACAGTTTATACAGTCCTACATGCTGGTGGAAAATTTGGCGAAGGTGGAGGCTATAAAGTAAGTGGCGGTCTTCATGGTGTTGGTGCTAGTGTTGTTAACGCTCTTTCTACTTTCGTTGATGTTACTGTCCATAAGGATGGCGGAATTTACTATATAAGATTTGAAAATGGTGGTCATGCTGTAGATAGATTAAAAAGAATCGGAGATTGTACAGATCATGGCACAACTGTCACATTTAAACCTGATCCAACTATTTTTAAAGAAACAACAATCTTTAGTTATGAAACGATTAAAACACGTTTAAGACAAATGGCTTTTTTGAATAAAGGCATTACAATCATATTAAAGGATTTAAGAGTTACTCCTAATCTTGAAGAAAAATTTAAATTTGATGGTGGTATTAAAGAATATGTTTCATATATAAATAGAAATGCAAACGTATTATTCCCACAAATCATCTATTCAGAAGGTGCTCAAAAATTTGATGATAATGGTGTTGAAGAATTAATTTATTGTGAAGTCGCTTTACAATATACAAATGGCTATAACCATAATGTCTATTCATATTGTAATAATGTTTCTACTGGAAATGGTGGTATGCATGAAGAAGGTTTCAACCTTGCTTTAACACGTGTATTAAATAACTACGCAAGAGACAATAAATTCTTAAAAGATAGTGATAAAGAAAGAATTACTCTAGATGACTGCTTAGAAGGATTAACTGCTATTATTTCTGTCAAGCACCCTAACCCACAATATGAAGGGCAAACAAAAGGTAAACTTGGTAACCTTGAAGTTAAAAAGATTGTTTCTAACATCTTTGGTGAGCAATTAAATAGGTTCTTATTAGAAAATAAAGATATTGCTACAGAAATTTTACAAAAAGTCAAAGGAGCTTATGACGCTAGACTTGCTGCTAGAGCAGCTAGAGAAAATATCAGAAGAAAAACGGGTCTTGAACCTACAACATTACCTGGTAAATTGAGTGATTGTTCATCTAACAATCCTGAAGAATGTGAATTATTCATTGTTGAGGGTAATTCAGCTGGTGGAAGCGCAAAGCAAGGCAGAGATCCTAGAACTCAAGCTATTATGCCTTTAAGAGGTAAAATACTTAATGTTCAAAAAGCACAAGCACATCGTATTTTTGAAAATGCTGAAATTGGAAATATGATTAGTGCAATTGGTGCTGGTTTTGGTGAAGATTTTGATATTAGTAAAATTCGTTACCATAAGATTGTTATTATGACTGATGCTGATGTCGATGGTTCCCATATTAGAATATTGTTATTAACATTCTTCCATAGATTTATGAAACCACTTATTGATCATGGCTTTGTTTATATCGCTCAACCTCCTCTATATAAAATAGAGTATAAAGGAAAAGCATATTACGCATATAATGATGAACAACTTAATGTTATTAGAAAAACACTTGATTTAAAACCTGGATATCCATACCAAAGATATAAAGGATTAGGTGAAATGGATCCTCAACAACTTGAGGAAACTACAATGGATCCTAAAGAAAGAAAAATGCTTAGAGTTACTGTAGATGACGCTATTGCAGCAGATCAAGTATTTAATGATTTAATGGGTGAAGATGTTGAACCACGTTCAACCTTTATTGAAGAAAATGCTAGATTCGTTAAGAATCTTGATATCTAATTTTTAGAAAATATGAGGTATTTGCATGGAAAACGATGAAAAAAAGATAGAAAATACAGAAAATAACGACACTGTAGATGAAAAGCAAGATCAATTAAATCAAGAAAATGCAGAGTTAGAAGCTGGCATTGTTCCTGCTTTAGTTGATACTGAGATTGTTAACGAAGTTCAAACGGCATTCCTTGATTACGCAATGAGCGTCATTGTGAGTAGAGCTATTCCAGATGTAAGAGATGGCTTAAAACCAGTTCATAGAAGAGTTCTTTTTGGAATGATTGATGGAGGATATACTCCTGACAAGCCATTTGTTAAGAGTGCTAAGATTGTTGGTGATGTTATGGGTAAATATCACCCACATGGTGACTCTGCAATTTATATGACTCTTGTAAGACTTGCTCAACCTTTCTCAATGAGATATTGCTTAGTTCAAGGTCATGGTAACTTTGGTTCTATGGATGGTGATGATCCAGCAGCAATGCGTTATACCGAATCAAGAATGGCTAAGTTAGCTCTTGAAATGGTAAAAGATATTAATTGTAATACTGTTGATTTTGTTCCTAACTATGATGGTAGTTTGGAAGAACCCTCAGTATTACCTTCAAGAATTCCAAACTTATTAGTTAATGGAAGCGATGGTATTGCAGTTGGTATGGCTACAAAGATGCCACCACATAACTTAACAGAAGTTATTAACGGAATAAGAATGGTTGCTGAACATCCTGATTGTTCTATAGAAGAATTAATGACAGTAATTAAAGGTCCTGATTTCCCTACTGGTGGTATAATTTACGGCTTAGGTGGAATTAGAGATGCTTATTTAACTGGTAGAGGAACGTTCCGCTTAAGGGGTAAAACTCAAATTAAAGAAGAGTCAAACGGAAAATCAAAGATTATTATTTCTGAAATTCCTTACCAAGTTAATAAAGCAAACTTAGTTGCTAAAATTGGCGAACTTGCTAGAGATAAAGTAATTGATGGAATTACATCTGTAAAAGATTTCTCAAAAACCGATGTAAATATTGAAGTTGAATGCAGAAGAGATGCTGTTCCTCAAGTAATACTTAATCAATTGTTTAAAAATACACAACTTGAAATAAGTTATGGAATCATTAACCTTTGTATTGTTAATGGTGCTCCTAAAGTTTTAGGATTAAAAGAATTAATTAATTGCTATTTAGATTTCCAAATTGAAGTTGTTGAGAGAAGAACTAAATTCTTAAAAGCGAAAGATGAAGCTAGAAAGCATATTGTCGAAGCTTTATTAAGAGTTCATGATATTTTAGATATTAAAAAACCTGGCGGAAAAGAAAGTCGAGATGAATTTATCGATTTAGCTACTACAAGTGCTAATCCAAATGAATTTGCTACAAGATTGATGGAACGTTATCAATTTAGTGAAGTTCAAGCTAAAGCGGTTGTTCAAATGACATTAGGCAGATTAACAGGATTAGAAACTCAAAAACTTGAAGATGAAAAGACACAACTTGAGGTTAATATTGCTAATTACAATTACATACTTGAGTCAAGAGAACATTTACAAGAAGTTGTACTTAAAGAACTTGAAGAAGTTAAAGAAAAATATGGTGATGAAAGAAGAACACAAATTTCAAATCAAATCATGTCAATCGATGATGAAGATTTAATACCTGAGGATGACCTTGTTATTACTTTAACTAATAAAGGATATATTAAGAGAATGTCAACTACAGAATTTAGAGCACAAAATCGTGGTGGCACAGGTGTAAAAGGAATGAGCGTTTATAATGATGATGAAGTTATTATGGCAATTTATTCTAAAACACACATGGACATCTTATTCTTTACAAGTTTAGGAAGAGTATTCAGAAAAAGAGGACATGAAATTCCTGAATATAGTAGAACCGGTAAAGGCATACCAGTAATAAATTTACTTAATCTTGAGAAAAACGAAAAAGTTGTTTCTATAATCAATGTAAAAGAATATGAGAATCATTATTTATTCTTTGCTACTAAAAACGGTATTGTAAAGAGAACAGATTTATCAGAATTTAAGCGTATTAATTGCAATGGTAAAAACGCTATAACATTTAAAGAAGGTGATAACCTTTTAGATGTCAAAGTAACAAATGGAAATTGCAAAATCTTACTTGCAAGCAATAAAGGAAAACTTTGTATGTTTGAAGAAACAGACGTTAGAGCTATGGGCAGAACCGCTGCTGGTGTTAGAGGAATGAATCTTGAAGATGGAGCAGAATTAGTTGATTTATCTACTGATCAGTACGGAGATAAAGTTATAGCATTAAGTGAAAAAGGATTAGGCAAGATTTCTAATATTGAAGATTATAGACTTACAAAGCGTGGTGCTAGTGGTGTTATTACTATTAAAATTACAGAAAAAACTGGTGACCTTGTTGGTATGAAAGTTATTAATGGTAGTGAAGATTATATTGTCATAACAAATAACGGACAAGTAATACGTTCTCCAATTTCTCAAGTAAGAGTTTGTGGAAGAAACAGTAGTGGTGTAAAAATTATTAATTTAAAAGAAAACGAAAGAGTTTCTAGCTTCACTGTTTTACCTCCTGAAGAAGAAAGCGAAGAAGATATTAATAGTGAAAATACCGAAGTTGAATCTGTAGAAGACACAAATAACACAACTGAAAATTCTTCTAATAACGAATAATTTTAAACAAAAACAATGCAAAACCAAGTTAAAATTGATGTATATTTATTTTCTAAAGAACGCAATTACTTTGCTAATGTAGAAGAAGCTAGGTTAAGAAGAAATTTAAAAAATGGCTTAGAATTAAATAATGTTAAATATATAAATTCACCGATTGATGAAAACATTAAAATTGTTCATTTCTTAAATTTTGAAGATTATAACAAATTCAATTACTTTAAAAATAAAACAATTATAAAGGCAGTTAGTGTTTTGTCTACTGAAAGCGATAGTAAGGGAAGGTTACTAAATAGAGTTAAGAATAAAGAAACTAAAGAATTTGAATATCATATTTCAAAAAAAGATTTAAATATTCTTAATAGTTTTGATTATGTTTTAGTTCCTTCTGAAGAAGCTAAAAAACTACTTCTTAACGAAGGAGTTGTTTCAAAAGTTGAAGTATTAAACCCATCTGTTAAATTAAGCAAATTAAAACTTGATCAAACAGAGATTGCTAATATTGTTTATATTTATTTTCACTTTGAAGAAAATAGTAAATATTTTTTAGTACCATTAGATTACACAGATACAGAAGCTGCAAATAAGGTATTAAACTTAGCAAACATTTTTAAGAACTATAGATTTATTATTTATTCACAAGATTTAAATTTAAAAGAAGCAAAAAGTGTTAAGAAAATTTTTAAAAAGCATCCATGGAATATCATTATTGCTAACAATTTAGAAGAGGATGTTTATTATTCAATGCTTTATAGATCTAGCGGAGTTATTTTGCTTAATGAAGTACCTCTATTTTTACTTGAATTAATGGAAGCGTTTGCTGCTAAAAAACCAGTATTAGCTTTAAAAAATAGTGTATTCCAAGACATGGCAATTGATAAAATCAATAGTCATGTCTATAATGATTTTGCGTCATTAATAAAAGGTATTAATGAGTTAATTCTTGGAGAACTAGTTGATTTATCAACTAATGAATATAAATTCGCAAGTGAGAATCGTATTCAGGTTGTCGGAGAAAAATTAGCTGAATTATATAAACGTATGTTAAAGGAGAAAGAAAACGTATGATAGATATTAATTACATCATGCAAAATAAGGAACATGTCAAAGAACTCTTGAAGAGAAAGCTTTTTGATGCTGACATTGACACCTTATGTGAAAATGTTGAGGAAAAACGTAAGATACAAAAGCAAGTTGAAGATAATAAAGCTGAACAAAACAAATTATCTAAGTCTGTTCCACAAGTAAAAAAAGAAGGCGGAGATGTAAATCAAATTTTTGCTAAAGTAAAAGCGTTAGCTAGCGAAAATAAAGAAAATGAAGCAAAATTAGAAAAACTTGAAGAAGAAATCAATAAAATTCTTTTTGCTTTACCAAATTTACCAGATGAAGACCTTTTACCTGGTGGAAAAGAAAACAATAAACCAATTTCATACTTTAAAGAAAAGCCAAAATTTGGATTTAAAATTAAAAACCATGTAGAACTTGCAGAATCATTAGGATTAATTGATTATGACAGAGCTGCAAAAATTAGCGGCCATGGAACATGGTTCTATACAAATTTAGGAGCAAGACTTGAATGGGCTTTAATCAATTTCTTTATTAGTGAACATTTAAAAGATGGATTTACATTCATGTTACCTCCACACTTATTAAACTATGAAAGTGGCTTTACAGCAGGACAATTCCCTAAGTTCGAAGGAGATGTTTTTGAAATTAAAGGCGTTGAGCCAATGAAGTTCCTTCTTCCAACTGCTGAAACTGCTTTAGTTAACTATTATAGAAATGAAATCTTATCAGAAGATGAATTGCCTAAAAAATTCTTTGCATATACCCCTTGTTACCGTAAAGAAGCAGGCTCGTATAGAACTGAAGAAAGAGGCATGATTAGAGGATATCAATTTAATAAAGTTGAAATGGTTGAATATACTAAAGAGGATGATAGCGATAGAGCATTTGAAGAATTAGTAAATAAAGCTAAAACTTTATTAGAAAAATTAGGTTTACATTTTAGAATTTCAAAGTTAGCTGCTGCTGATTGTTCTCATTCAATGGCTAGAACTTATGACTTAGAAGTCTATTTACCATCTATTGATATTTATAAAGAAGTTAGTAGTGTTTCTAATGCAAGAAGTTATCAAGCTAGAAGAGGCATGATGCGTTATAGAGATAAAGATGGTAAAGTGCATTACATGCATACACTTAATGGTAGTGGATTAGCTACATCACGTGTTTTCCCAGCTATTCTTGAACAATATCAACAAGAAGATGGAAGTGTTTTAGTACCAGAAGTTCTCCAACCATTTATGGGTGGAATTAAAGTAATTAAACCTATTAAATAATTTTTCTTTATTGTATAATATTAAAGCCATTGCGAGTGAATACTTCGAACCAGGTCAGGATGGAAACATAGCAGCCTTAAGATTTCTATTCATCTGTGCAATGGTTTTTTGTTTGCAAAATATCGATTTAATCGAAGCAATTTAAATTTTATTGAAAAAATGCATTGTTTTTATAAACATGCGAATATGATAAAATTAATTTATGATAAAAGATGATAATTACTATATGACTATCGCTTTAAAAGAGGCTAACAAAGCGCTATTAGAAAATGAAATTCCAGTTGGTGCTGTTATCGTAAATAATAAGACTCATTCGATTGTTTCTAAAGCGCACAATAAAAAAGAAAAAACTAAAGATGTTACGGGACATGCAGAAATAATTGCAATTAGAAAAGCTTCAAAAAAAGAAAATAACTGGCGATTAGAAAATCATACAATTTATGTAACACTTGAACCTTGCATAATGTGCGCAGAAGCAATCTTACAAGCTAGATTTGAAAGAGTTGTCTTTTCGAATGTTGACCCTCTTATGGGTGGGTTTGGCGGAAAGATTGATTTAACAAAATACCAAGCTAATAATTTAACTATTAAAAATGGAGTTTTATCTAAAAAAGCAAAGATAATTTTAGATGAATTTTTTAGCAATAAAAGAAAATAATTGTAATGAATATCTTAATTTTTACTTAAATGTAAAATTTTTATTAAAATATATTTTAATAATGTTGTAATCTATTTAAGCACATTAATTAGAGGGAACGCCATGTTAGAAATCAAAAACATCACAAAGGATTACTATGTAGATAAAAAGCCTTTCAAAGCTTTGAGAGGAATTAGTTTATACTTTCCAAAAAAGCAATTTTGTTCAATTTTGGGAGCTTCTGGTAGTGGCAAAACTACGATGCTTAATATTATCGGAGGTCTTGATAAATACACATCAGGCGACTTATTAATTGAAGGACAATCTACAAAAACTTACGATGATAAAGATTGGGATAATTATAGAAACAAAAGAATAGGTTTTGTTTTTCAATCATACAATTTAATCCCTCAATTAAACATTTTAGACAATGTTGCAATGAGTTTAACTCTAGATGGAGTTTCTAAAAAAGAAAGAAACAAAAAAGCTAAAGCTGCTCTGGATTCTGTTGGACTTAGTGGGCTTTACAATAAAATTCCTAATCAATTAAGTGGTGGGCAGATGCAAAGAGTTGCTATTGCTCGTGCTTTAATAAATGATCCTGAAATTATTTTAGCTGATGAACCTACTGGTGCCCTTGATAGCGTAACTAGTGTACAAATCATGGAAATTTTAAAAGAAATTAGTCATGAAAAACTTGTAATTATGGTTACTCATAATAGGGAGTTAGCAGAAAAATATAGTGAAAGAATAATTGAATTTAAAGATGGATTAGTTATCAAAGATACATACTCAAATGTTATTGATAAAATTAAAGAGGAAGAAGATAAACAATATCAAAATAATGTTTCGTTAAAAGATTTTGATATTATCGATGAAAAGAAACTAAGAAAGAAAAAGGTACATAAAGAAAAGAAATCTTCTATGTCTTTTAGAACATCTTTAAAGTTATCTTTTAAAAATTTATTAACAAAAAAAGGTAGGACTATAATGACAGCCATTGCAGGTAGTTTTGGTATTATAGGTGTCGCTTTAGTTTTAAGTGTTAATAATGGATTTAGTAACTATATTTCTAATATTGAAAAAGAAACAGCAAGTCAAATGCCAATAAATGTTTCTTCTTATTCTATAACTTATAAAAAGGATCCTAACTTTGTCGCAAACCCTGAATACAGCGATGAAGATTATGTTGTTCCTACTAAAGAAAATGTTGGAACTCCTGAGATTTCTTACAATAATATCACGCAAAAGTACGTTAATTATTTGGAAAAACTTAAAAATGAAGAAGGAATAATTAGCGATTATATTATTTCATATTCTGATGAATATTCTTTTAACTTAACAACAGCAAATCCTGTAACTAATGAAGCTTATAAGGTAAAAAACGGAAGTTTTGTCTCTTTAGGTGACATGATTACTTCATTTACTGGTTTACCAACTAATTTCTTTCATGTTCTTTATGGAGATATGAGTGCATATGATGTTTTAGCTGGGCGATATGCAAAACCAGATAATAAAAACGAATTAATGCTAATGGTTGATAGCAGAAATCAGATTCCGTTTGAAGCTTTAAAAGAGTTAGGTTTTTATGACAAAAATGATGACACAATTTCAGAAGAGTATGCTTTAGAAAATCCGGTTACTTTTGATCAAATATTAAATAAAAAATACAAAGTTTTTACAAACAAAGAATACTATAGTGAAAATCATAAAACTGTTTCTATGAGCGATAAAGAAATTTATTACTATAGTGAAAATGATATTAATGAATTATTTAACGATTCTGACAAAGGTATTGAATTAAAAGTTGTTGGTATATTAAGACCTAAAAAAGGTACATTATTACAAACAATGTCTCCTGGATTATGTTATCAAAAATCGCTACAAAACTATCTTGTTGATGAAAATGATCAAGACTCAATCTATGAAAATATTAAAAACAATGTTACATGGAAAGAAGATGCTAAAGTATCTGATTTCTTAAAAGATTTACAAAATATATCAGGAGCTATTTCAACTAGTGCAAATTCTTCTGGATATGCCGATAGTTTTAATTCAATATTCGATAAATATTTTGATTTTTATTCAATATTTTCAGGTGAAAAATCAAGTGAAGAGGATGGGCTATATAAAATAGACGATTATTTAACATGGGCACATACAATTGGAGCAGATATTGTAAATGATGAGTTGAAAAACGGTGGAATTACAACTTTAACAGAATATTTTGGAATGATTTTAAAATATTTAACTGAATATAGTTTTGGAATGAATGACTCTTTATATGAAGCTTACCCATATATTGTTAGTTTGATAGGATATATGAATAGTTATAATAACATAGAAAATGTTATTATATTCCCAGTGGACTTAACTAGCAAAGAAAAACTATTAAGTGCCTTAGATTCTTTTAACAAAATTGACCCTAGTAATGTTAGTGATCATGCTGCTAATAAGGATGAAGTTGTTATTTATACTGATCTTATTGGAGCGTTTACTTCAGGAATGACAGAACTAATTGATATACTTTCAGTTGTATTAATTGTATTTGCCTCGATCTCTCTTGTTGTAAGTTGCGTTATGACTGGAATCATTACTTATGTTAGTGTTATTGAAAGAACTAAAGAAATTGGTATTTTAAGAGCGTTAGGTGCAAGAAAAAGAGATGTTGGTAACTTATTTGAAGCAGAGTGTGTATTTATTGGATTTGGAAGTGGTGTTATAGGATGTTTTGTTGCTTATATAATCACTATACCAATCAATATAATAATTAATGCTTTATATCCAAGTTATGGAATTGGCAACATTGCTGATTTAAGTTATGTTAGTATCATCATTTTGATTTTAATTTCTGTTGCGTTAACATTTTTGAGTAGTTTATTACCAGCAAGAGCTGCTGCTAGAAAGGACCCCGTTATTGCTTTAAGGAGTGAATGATGGAGATTATTAAAGGGAAATACATACGTTACTATGATGTTTCTCCAGATGAAGGGCTTAATGATGATCAAATTCAAGAGAGAATTAATCATAGAGCGATAAATAAAGAGAAACATTCTACAAAAGTTAATTATTTTCAAATAATTTTTAAAAATGTATTTACTTTTTTTAATATACTTCTATTAGTAATTGCTGCGATTCTTGTTTACTTCTCTTTATGGACCAATTTAATATTCATGGTCATTTTGATTGCTAATTTAGGAATTGGTTTATTTCAAGATATAAGAGCTAAAATAATTGTAGATAAGTTAACACTTGTTCAAAAAAATAAAATAACCGTAATCAGAGAAGGAAGAAAACATGAAGTATATAGTGATGAACTCTTTTTGGATGATATTGTTATTTTAAAAGGTAATGATTTAATTCCTTGTGATTCGGTCGTTCTTAGAGGAAAGTGCAGTTGTAATGAATCTATTTTAACTGGCGAAAGTGAAGCTGTTAAAAAAGAAAAAGGATCATTGCTTTTAAGTGGAAGTTATATTACTAGCGGAGAAGTTATTTGTAGAATTGATAAAATAGCTGGAGATAATTATATTAATAAACTTCAAAAACAATCTAAAGAATTTAAGGCATCAAGGTCTCAACTATATATTCAACTAAACCAGATATTTAAAGTTATTACTTTTTTTGTTGTTATATTAGGTGCTGCTCAAATTACAGCAGGAGTTGTTTCGTTATTAAATTCTAATGTTGAAATTACAATGGATGTTGTTAGATCCTCGTTAGTAAAACCTTTAGCTGGAGCGATTATATCTTTAATTCCAAGTGGAATGTATTTGCTTGCTTCAACTTCATTAACAGCTGGTGTTATCAGCCTTACAAAAACAAATGTTTTAGTTAATGATATGTATTCGTTAGATACATTAGCTAGAATTGATACTCTTTGTATTGATAAAACAGGAACAATTACGGATGGTACAATGTCAGTTAAAGAATATATAAAAATTGATAAAAATTATCCAGTTTTACAAGATTTTAATAATATAATGTCGTCTTTTAATGCTGCTGTGCAAGATACTAATTTTACAGCATTAGCGTTATTAAAGCGCTTTGGTGATGAAGCCTATTACAAAAAAGATAAGATTATTAAGTTTGATAGTGAAAAGAAATATAGTGCTGCAACATTAAATAACTTAGGAACAATTGTAGTTGGCGCTTATGGCTTTTTTAATCTTCCAAAAGATGAGTTTATTGAAAATAAATTAAACTCTTTAAGTTCTGCTGGGGAAAGAACACTGGTTGTTGGATATTCGAAAAATTCAATTAATAATGATGATTCTTTGCCAAACGATTTAGTTTGTATAGCAATAGTAGTTATTGAAGATCACATAAAAGATGATGCTAAAATTATTCTTGATTGGTTTAAGAATAATGATGTTGATATAAAAGTTATTAGTGGAGATAACTATTTAACAGTCCAAAAAATTGCTACTGATGTTAAATTAAAAAATGCAGAACATGGTGTTTCACTAGCAAACAAAACTGAAGAGGAAGTTAAAGAACTCGCTAAGAAAAATACGGTTTTTGGTAGAGTATCTCCAGAGCAAAAAAAGTTTATTGTAGAATCTTTAAAACAAGATGGGCATACTGTAGCTATGTTTGGAGATGGAGTTAATGACATTTTGGCTTTTAAGGCGAGTGAAGTTTCGATTAGTGTTGCTAATGGCGCTAGTGCTGCTAAAGATTTATCTAACTTAATCTTAATTGATAATATGTTTAGTTCTTTACCTTCTATAGTCGCACAAGGAAGAAGAGTTATTAATAACCTTGAAAGAACATGTTCGTTATTTTTAGTCAAAACATCATTTTCTATTATTTTGAATATATTCTTTTTACTATTTAGGTTTGCTACTGGTTATGGTTGGCCATTTTCGCCATCCAGTTTCTATGCGTGGGAATTCTGTGCAATTGGCGTTAGTGCTTTCTTATTAGCTCTTGAACCAAATAACGAAAGAATAAAAGGTGGATTTATTAAGAATATTGTAAAAAAAGCCCTCCCAAACGCCATTATTTTAGCAGTTTCTATAATGTTACTTTATTTCTATTTTGTCTTTAATGGTGCTTATAACGGCAATAGAGATATGTATAGAACAATAGCTACATACGTTTTATCTTTTAGTGCAATGATAGTCTTATTCGAAGTTTGCTTCCCATTAAACAAATACCGTAGTATTGTCTTTTTAGTGGCTTCAGTATTATTTTTAGCATTATTTATTTGGTCAATATATGGGACTAATTGGCTAGATTTATATCCTCAAAGTGTGCCACGATATCTCTCATCAGAAGCGATAATTAATATAGTTGTTGTCCTCATTATTATTTTATGTGCTTTTGCTATTAAGTGGCTTATTAATTACCTATTAGCAAATAAAAATGATAATATATTCACGAGATTACTAAAAAAGGTTAAACATGAAAAACACAGAAGAAGAAATTAAAAAGACGTTTATAAATTTACTTAAAAATCATGATATAGAATCTATTGATGTAAGAATGATTTGTGAAACTTTAAACATAAAAAGGCAATCTTTTTATTACCATTATAAAAATATATATGATGTTATATATTCTTTATTTGAAGGCAACGAACTTAAAGTAAATGATGGAGATGATTTTGAAACTATCATTATTAATTTAATTAATTATTTATTTTCTAATGAAGATTTGAATAGAGAAATATTAAAAAGTAGTGCTAAGGATGTATTAGAAGAATTTTCATTTAGCTATTTATATCGCTCAATGAATAACTTACTTAAAATGTATGATTTAAGAATTGATGGAATTAGAGATATAAGTAGATATTTAAGCAAAGCAACAAGTTCTCAAATTTTATATTATTTTGCGCATGAAGATTATTTAAAAGATGAGATATATCAAAAAATAACATATTTAATAAACAAAGATTTGATAGATTACTTAGTTAAAAATTATAAGCAATTAAATTAAAATGTTTACATAATAGTGTTTCGCTTTTAAAATTAATAAAAGTAAACCTCTTATTAGACGTTTGATCAATATGGAGGATGACTATGACAAGAGAAGATTTTTATAGCATATTTATATATATACTAATGGCTGTAATTATTTTAGTTACTGGATTTACTGTAATTCGTCCAGCAATGGAAGAAGGATATTTAGCAGTAAGCGCAGGAAGTAACTTTGCTTTTTTATTACTCGCTTTAATAATTTCGGTCTTAATTAACGTAATTTTATTAGAAATTGGCCATTTAATTGGAGCAAAACTCGGTGGATATAATGTTATATTATTTAATATTTTAGGATTATGCTTTTATAAAAAAGAAGAAAATGGAAAACTAGTTACAAAGTTTAAATTTAAATCTTTTGATGGATTTACGGGCGAAACACTTATTGAACCTAAAAAAGATAAATCTAATCCGATGTTTTATGTATTCATACCATTAATTTTAATGTTATTAGAGTTCGTTGCTTTATACTGCGTAATGAATTTTATACCAAGTAGTACAAGCACAGATCAAATTTTATTATATGTTAAATATGGTGTAGTAGTGCTTGCAGCAATTGCCGGATGCTTTATTGTTTATAATTATTTCCCAGCAAGAATGGATACACTAACTGATGGATATAGACTTGTTTTATTAAATAAAAAAGTTAATGTTGAAGCTTATAATTTAAAACTTGAAGTTGAAGCTAATAAATTTTTTAATAGACCAGTTAAAGAACTTGAACCATTTACTGTCATTACTGATTTTACAGCTAGAACTAATATGGAAATTGTTTTAGATAAATTAGAACATGATAAGTACGATGAAGCTTCAAATATAATTGACTTAACATTAAAAGAAGATAAAAAGATTTCGAGATCAACTAAAGTTGAATTTTTATTAACCAAGGCTTATTTAATGTTTATGAATGAAGAGTTAGAAGAAGCCAGTAAATTCTACATAGATACATTTGATAACGATATGAAATCGAAAATTAGATCATGCAAAGATTATTCTGAAATAAGAGTCTACATATTATATGAAGGATTAGTTGAAAAAACAAAAAGTGAAATAGACTTTGCAATTGATAGAAAGAAGAAACTTGATAAAAAAGTAAGTGATGGTGAAGCAATTAAAGAAGGAATTTTAATAAATAAAGCTTTAGAAAAAGTATATAGTGTAAATCCTGAATTAAAAGATGACGAAAAAAAGGTTGTTGAATAACTAAGATTTGCAAAGTTATTAACAGTCTTTTCATTTTTATAAAAAACGCCAATTTGCGATATTTTATTGGCGTTAATATAATAATCTTTGCTTAGGAGATTATTATATATGGGTTATTTTACCACAACTCAGCTATTTTTGGACATTCCTACACGACTAGATGTTAAGGAAAGTCAAAAAATTAACAAATTTCTCACACTTTTTGACGATTCTAAAGTTGGGGAAAATATTTCAAAATACATTAAAAATAATACAAAAAAAGGCGATAGACCTAATGTAAATTACTATAGATTGTTTGCTACAACTTTATATTCTTTTGCTTTCTCTAAAGCAACTTTAAGGCAAATTGAAGGCTTATGTAAATTCGATTTACGTTGCAAATATTTAATGAGAAAAGAAATGTCTACTTTCTCAACAATATGCAAATTCATAGATAAAGTTATTTATTCAGAACGAGAAGATCTATTTTCTAAAATTATTAAATGTATCTGTGTTTATGGAGACTTAAAACAGAATTATTCATTTACTCGTTTTAGAAGAAGAGGTATGGAAGAGACTATTTCTGAAATTATGATTCATCTATTAGGATATGCTATAAGAAAACTGTTCCGCTTTTTTGAAACCGATAAAAAATGTAACTTTTGGTCAGCTCCTTCCGACTTATAGTCGGAAAAATTTAAAAAGCCATCAGCTAAGAGACTTGCAAAAAAGGGAGCAAACAAAGACATAAACAGTTCAAAGATTAAACATACATAAGTATGTTTACCAACCTAAAAATGTCAACAAAAATTTGATAACACTAGTCAAGTATAAAATTAAGTAAAATTGTTCGCCAACTGACAAACTAAATGCAGGTTCATAAGCAAATGCGCAGTTTGCCAGACCAAATGCAGTTTTTTGCTTTTC
>CALVXH010000001.1 GCA_944368945.1 uncultured Bacilli bacterium | reverse complement strand
CGCGCAGGTGTAGTTTAATGGTAGAGCATCAGCCTTCCAAGCTGATTACGCGGGTTCGATTCCCGTCACCTGCTCCAGTTTAAAGAATATGCACGGTGTTAATCATCGTGTTTTTTTATTTAATAAATTAATAAAAAATAAATTAGTTATTTAAGGCGTAAGCGTAAAATTTGAACCGTTCGAATCTAAATAATAATTATTCAATTTTTATATTCCGAGGTAATAAACTTTCGAGAAGTTCATCTGTTATTGTATTTTAGTACATAAAATATTTATTAACTTTTCTATGTACTTAATTGGATCTAAATTATTTGCTCTTGCTGTTTGCTGAATTGAAAAATAAATTAAGCTACTTTCAGCTCCGTTTTCTGTATTGGAAAACAAAAAGTTTTTCCTAGCAATTACGAAAGGTTTTATAGCTCTTTCAGAGATATTATTGCTAAGTTCAATATGGCCATCACTAAGGAAAGATCTAAAGCCACCTTCTCTATCTAGAATATATTTAAATGCATTCTCTAAAGCTGAACCTTTACTTGGGTCTGTATCTTTTAATATTTTAAATATAGAATCTATGATTTCTATGTATTCAGGTTCATTTCTCATTTCAAGTATTTTTTTGAGGACCATAAAGATTCTTCTTAAATTGAGCTTCTTTTACAAACAATTTATCAATCAATTTTACAATTTTTAGTGAAACGCTTTCTTTTTGTTGTTTAGCAGTAAGTGTTTTTAATATTTCAACAAACTTTCTTCTTGCATGAGCCCGACAATACGCATTTGTTATACCGGCTATATTTTTATATCCGCTATATCCATCAGTTAGCAAATAGCCTTCATATCCGTTAAGAAAATTAGTAACATTATCTCGACTTCTTGTTTTGTGTTAAGGATTAATTATTAAACTAGTAAAAAAATATTAAATAATACTTTTATATTTTGCATAAATTGATTTTTTAAAAATAACTTAAGAATATATTTTTATGTTATTTCTTATTTTAAATATTAAATATCAATATCATATTCATAATATAAAAGGAATGATAATTACTATAGTTATTGACATTAACTAACCTATTTTATAAACTTACAAGGTCTTAAAATTATTAAACTTTTATAAGTTTAAATTCTAGATTGTAGTATTAATTTAAAAGAGGTTTTTATATGTTAAAAATTGTTGTTGCTACTAATAACACACATAAAATTCAAGAGCTAAGAGCAATGTTATCTAATAGTGTCATTCTCTATTCTTTAAAAGATGTTGGTATTAAAGTTGATCCAGAAGAAAATGGTAAGACTTATGCTGAAAACGCTTTTATAAAAGCTAATGCAGTTTCTAAATATACAGATTTACCTGTCTTAAGTGATGATTCAGGCATTGAAATTGAAAAATTAGGTGAACATTTCCCTGGAATATATTCACATCGATATGCATTAGAAAATGGCGGGCAAGAAGCACTTAATTTAAAACTTACTCAAACATGTGCTAATAGCAAAGCTATATTCACTTCACACTTCGTTTTATTAAATTTAAAACCTGGCCAAAGATTAGATTTTACTGGACATATGTATGGCAAAATAAATAACAAAGTTGAAGGAGTTAACGGCTTTGGATATGATCCAATATTTGTACCAGATGGATATGATTGCAGTGTTTCAACGCTAAAGCCTGAAGAGAAAAATAAAATCTCACATAGATATAATGCAGCTAAAGAATTATTATCATATTTAAAAATAAATAATTATCTATAAAAAAATAAGGAGCAAATCCTTATTTTTTTAAATTAAAGTATTTTTTAAAATAAACAAAAGCACCAATACCTAATATGATCGGAACTACTAGTGCTATATAAATTAAATAATTTTTTAAAGCACTTCCTAAAATAAGTATAATAATTGCAAGTACTATGATGCCTCCACAAACAATATAAAATTTTGTTAATTTATTTCTATCTTTTTCATCAACAATAATCACAGATAAATCATCAAGTGTGGTTTCTTCATTTTCTACTTCGAAATCTTTATTTAAGTCATCTTCAACTTTACTAATAACTAAATCTAAATTTTTCAAAGTATCGTCACTTTCACTAAATTCTTTAACTTCAGGTTCATAGCAAATGCTTAAATTATCTTTTAAGAATAATAAAGCTTCATGAATATCTTTAAGCCCATCTAAAAAGTATGTCTTATATTGAGAATTAATAAATTTTCCATCTTTCATAAGCCTGGATGTAGATTCTTCATAAAAAACATTTACTTGTCCTAGAACATCTTTAATAAAGTTTAAATAAATAAAAGTATTCTCATTATTTAAACTAATGTCATATGAATTTAAAATATTAATAATTTCCTTAAATTCAAGTTTATCAAATGTTTGACCATATAATTTGCATAAAATAATACCAATTATAGAAGAAAAATCATTACTTTTAAGTTCTAGTGACTCTTTGTATGCTTGAATTGCTCCTTCATAATCTAATCTATCATAAGCAAGACGATAAGCTAAATTTTGAAGCGACTTATACTTTCTACTAATGGCTTCTTGACCTTGCTCCTTAGAAAAATTATTACCACATTCTGAGCAAAAACAAGTCTTATCTTTTTTAGATATTTCAATAATATTTCCACAACGAGGGCAAATAACTTTCATACTTATTACCTTTCTACTCTTGTTGGCGCTATATAATAATACGCTCCATTTTCTTCTCTAATTACTTTTTTCTCTAAAGCATATTGAATTGCAATATCGACAACATTTTTAATGGTATCACCAACTTTTGTAAATCCAAAGCAGTTTGTTAATTCCTTAGTGAGTTCTACTTCATTAAGAGATAATTTCTTTTTCATGATATCGCTAATAGCAATTAATAATTCTTCTTTAGGAATATCAATAAACTCTCTTTCACCACCAACACGATATTTACTTAAGCTTAAATATTGTAACTCATCGCTCCAATAAAATGGAACATCACCAGTATATGTGACTTTATATCCATTAAGTACCTTATAAAATACTTCTCTAGTTTTTGCGGAATTTTTTGAAATATTATAATGATCTAATACCTTTTTAACTAATAATCTATAACTTATAGGTGCCTCATTTTTAATAAAGAAATTGCAGACGTTTTTAACCTCATCTAAAAACATAAAGAAATTATCACTATCATCGCTCTTTTTAATATATCCAGTTGATACATAATCAATAGCGTGATTCATAGATACTACTTCATCAGATTTTTCAAAAGAAATGTGAGGAATCCTAGCATCATTTTGGGATTCATCAAAATGAGGATTATTTATTGCCTCAACAATCTTATCAATTACATAATTTGGTGAATCGAAATAGTCAAGTGACCAAATTCTAATAATTTTCCAGCCAAGTCGATTTAAAACTGCTTTTTGAGTAACATTACGATCTTTAGCAGTTTTACTTTCAATGTAAGATTTTGAATCACACAAAATGCCTAATGAATACTTATTAGGATCTTCTTTACTTATAACACCAATATCAACTCTAAAATCGCTAGTTCCGACATTAATATTACATTTATATCCTCTAGCCTCAAGGTCTCTAGCAATATATTTTTCAATTCCTTCTCTATATTCTTTTTGTTCACCATTTTTAATTAAAATGTAACTCTTGCCTCTTCTAGCATATTCTAAAAATTCCTTTAATCCTCTAGATCCACTATTTTGAGCTCTAGATAAATCAATCATATCACTACGCAAAGAAGTATAAATTATCATTTCTTCCCTAGCTCTAGAAACAGCAACATTTAATCGCTTTTCACCACCGTTAGTTGATAAAGGTCCAAAGTTTAAACTTACTTTTCCATCTTTGCCTGGACCATAGCAAATAGAGAAGATAATAACATCCCTTTCATCTCCTTGAACATTCTCAAGGTTTTTGATAAATAGTTCCTCTTTTTGTGAAGAAACTGCATTTTCTAAATCACGATCTTTACGTAATGCTTCTTGGAACTTTTCTTCAATCAATGATTGTTGAGCAATTGAGAAAGTAACAATACCAATAGATTTTTTTGATAATATAGGATCTTTTAAACGTCTTGTCACTTCTTTAATAATTTCTTCTGCTTCACGTTTATTACGTCTATTTTCATAAACACCATCACTAATATAATTATAAGTAATTGCACCTTCAATATTTTCAGGTGAAGGGAATGTTAATAATCTATTGTCATAATAAGAAGCATTACTGAAAGCAATTAAACTTTCATCTTTACTTCTATAATGCCAAGAAAGATATTTTTTAGGCATAGATATATTCAGACAATCAGATAAAACACTTTCTCCGTCTTCAATAAAGAAATCATCTTCATCACTAGTATTTGCTTGGAAGAAACTTGTTGGAGGAAGTTGTTTTTCATCGCCAACAATTACTGCACTTTTGCCTCTAGCAATAGCGCCAATTGCATCACTAGTTGTAATTTGACTTGCTTCATCAAAAATAACTATATCAAATGGTTCATTTTTAGGGTCTAAATATTGAGCAACCGATAAAGGAGACATTAAAAAGCAAGGACAAATTAAATGTAAAATATTTGGTATTGAATCAAATAAATTTCTTAATGAAATTCCTCTACCATTATTTGATATGGCTTTATTTAAGATTACAAATTCACTACTTAAACTTGAATTTTCACTATTAAAGAATTGCGAAGTAGATTTTGACAATCTAGCTGCAACTTCTTTAATAGTAATTTCATTATATTCATTAATTAATTTTCTATAAGATTCTATCGTGTCATTTTCTTTAGCACCACTAAATAAATTTAAATCTTTATCATTATTTATACGAAGCATTGCTAAGTTATAGTTTATATCTTTTTTATAAAAATTAATTGCGTCATCATCTTTAACAAAACCTTCAAGAATAAGTTTAACTAAATTTCCAACTGGCAATTTATTTAATTTATTTTTTTCTTCATTAAACAAAACATATTCTTTAAGTTTTTCAAGATTCTCTTTTAAACTTTCGATAAATTTATTAGTTTCTGCAAAGAAATTTGTAAATCCTAATGATTTAATAGATAATTTGAATTTTGTATTTAATTTATCTTCAATTGAATTGCTGTTCTCAGCAATAATTCTATAACGATCAAAACTATTATTAGAAATTTCATCTAAAAGTTTAAATTTGTCACTTGCATCAAAAGAGTCGAATACTTTTTTAAATTCTAAACTTGTTTCTATATTACTTAATACAAGTGAATAGTCTGTATCAAATTCTTTATAATCATCTTTAAAATAATGCTTAAGACTATTTTCATTATCTTTTAACTCTTTATAAAAGTTAGAGAACTTATTTAAATCATCTAATAATTTATATAGTCCTCCTTTATTAAGTGATTTTGGCAATAAAGCATATCTTTTTAATTCGTTTAATATTGCTTTTTGTTCTTTTCGCTTACTAAAAAATGATAAATTTAAAGAACGATCATATCTAAAAAGCAAGTTATCAAAAGGTAATGTTAAAACACTTCTATTAAATGAACTATTAATTAAATCATTAGTAGATTTGAACTCACCTAATTTACTAACAAGACCTTTTAATATACTCTTCTCTTTTTCGTCGTTTGATAAAACAAGTTCTTTATAAATATTATTTTTCTTTGAGTTATAAAAAGTTACAGCCAAATATAAATTATATAAATTAGAATAATTTAGAGCCAAGGTGATATTAGTTGATTGCAAAACATTTTGTAGATAACTTGAATAATTAAATAAAGAAACTGAATATTGATCTAAAGTTTCTTTAAAATCTGTTCTTAAAGAAATAGAGTATTCTTCTAATTTGATTGGACTAAATAATTTAATATATTTATCTCCAAGTTCTTTTTTAAAGTTAATAAACGTTTCTATTTCTTTTAAAGTCGCTAAGTAAATATCCTTATTTATTAAACTATAATCAATGCCTTGAAGTTTAATATTTTTGTAATAATCTTTATATTCTTCATAGCAAGTAATGTTTTCATATAAATCAAATCCATTAGTGCTATTTTTATGTAACTTTTTGATATCGTTATTTAATTCATTTCTTTTTTCTAATAAACGAGCACATATTACATCGTATTCTTCAGGTTTTTTCAATTTTCCTGTATCTAAAATTCTTTTAATTTGTGACAAAACATCTGCTTTTTGCGCTTTATTTGAATGTAATTCAAGGCAAAATAATCCTAAACCAGTTTCATCTAGTCTTTTTTTAACAACTTCAAGAGCTGCCATTTTTTGAGCAACAAAAAGTACTGTCTTTTTATTATATAATGAATTAATAATCATGTTTGTAATAGTTTGAGACTTGCCAGTTCCTGGTGGGCCATTTAAAACAAACGATAATCCTCTACTTGCATCAACGATTGCTTCAGTTTGACTAGAATCAGCCATCAAAGGAATTGCATATTTATTTGGGGCAAGAATTAAATCTAAATCATTAATATTTACAGGTTGATTCTTATTTTTAAATGGAATTGAATTATCTACTAAAGATTTAACAATATCATTCTTTAAAAGATCTTCTTTTCTATTTCTTAAATCATTCCACATAATAAATCTAGTAAACGAAAATATGCCGATAAATGCTGTTTCACTAACTGTCCAACCTTCTAAACCAGTAATTTTGCTTCTTAATGTATCAAAATAAGATTTTAAGTCGTAAGAATCATTTTCCTCATCGTAAGGGATTTTACGTAACTCATCAAAATGCAAATCGAAATTGACTTTTAAATATTCAAATAATGTATTATTAACTAGTATTTCATCATCACGAGCTGAAAGTGAATAATTTCTTCCAGTACTATTTTTTGTAATATCAACTGGGACTAAGATTAAAGGCGCATATCTTACTTTTCCTTTTTCTTTGTAAGAAAGTGTTCCGAAAGTTACAAATAATGTATTGCTACCACTTTCTTCAATTGAACTTTTAGCATTGCTTTGTAAATTGCGCAATATTGTCGGAAGCTTTTTCTCTGTGACTAGTAGTCTAACTCTTTCGTTTTCAATATCATTATCAAAAATTGTTTTATTTTGAGAAAAATTGACATCAAAGATTTTATCAACAACTTCCTTATACACTTCCATTTTTTCGCTTAAAACAAGTAAGTTTTCATGAAGCAAAGCACCAAAGAATCTATAAATATCATAAGCAAAGAATTGAAAATGCTGGTTGCCTGGCACGAAACTAACTAATTTATTTCTATTTGTTAAATCTAAAAGTTTTTTCTCCCAAACATCAAATCTATCTTTATTAATTTTATTGTCGATTATACGCACATTTTCAACAGAATAATTTAAATCAGGTTTAATATCTAAGTCCTTTTCATCAACCAATATATATTTTCCAGTTTCATCACTAGATATAGGTAAAGGTTTAATTTGACTTGCCCTAGCACTTCTTAAATCAATAGCGTAGAAGGTCTTTGTTTTTGTATTTAAATTATGCTTGCCTGCATTAATTGCTTCTTCAAAACTTGGACTAGCTTTACTAGTAATTAAAGTTGTTTCTATTAAAATAATTTCATTATTTTTAACTTTATTTTCAATGTAAGCTTTGTCCTCAATTAAAACACTAGGATAGTTTTCATCATCTAGCCACACACCTAAATAAGCATGTCCATCAATTAAAATAATTAAAGAATTAAGCCCAGCAAGTTCAAGTATTGCTGAATAAAGTAAAGTTGAATCAAGACATGTTGCAAATTTACTATTAATTATTTCTAATGGTAAACGTATTTTTTGACCATTAAGTTCAAAACTTGGTTTAGGTAAAGCGTAGGATATATTTTCTTTTAATAAAGCATAATAAATAGCTCCAACTTCTTTAATAACTAAATTTTTATCTCCATCAATATACCCAGAAAAGCATTTTAATGTAGATTCAGAAGTTAAAATTTCTTCTGCGTTTTTTAAAATTTTCTTAGCTACATTATCATTTGGCAAAACAAAGCTAGCTAGATATTGTGTAGCAACTTGTGAGCCATCCCATTGGTCAAAAGTTAATACTTCTAATGGTTTAATTACACTTGCGATAATATTTTCACCATCAAAGACTTCACAAATTAAATTAGCTTTAAAAGATTCATTTAAAGAATATAAATAGTCAAAGTTAATAGGTAGATTAATATTTCTTTCAATAATGGATTGATTCTTGTCAATAAATGAAATTTCAAAAGTATAGCCATCGGCAAAAGTTGGTTCAAAGCGAACTTTGACAATTAAATTTCTATATATCTTGTCACTTTCATTAATAAGTTTAATAGAGCTTATAATTTTAATACCATTATGAACAAGACAATAGTTTACTTTATTAATAGCATCAATCTCTAAAACAAGTTTATTTTCGCCTTCCATATTATCAATCTCCTATTTACATACTTATTATTTTATCATTATGTTAATATTAATTCTTTAAAAAACTTGTAATTTTAATGTATTTTTATAATTAAAAAAGTGTTTCAAATTTTTAATAATTTTGAAAACGGTTAATAATATTTAGCTTATTATAGTGAGGCGATAATAGCCATATCAAGGAGGTGCAAAACTATCTAAATTTAAAACACTTTTTATACTATTTTTTTACTTCTATTTCATTATTTCTCAGTGCACTAAGCATTATTTCAGCACTTTTTAAATTAGTTGCAAGTGGTGTTTGAGTAACATCACAAAGTCTTAGTAAAGCATTAACATCAGGTTCGTGTGGTTGAGCTGTTAATGGGTCCCTAAGAAAAATAACTAAATCTAAATCGCTATCAGCAATCATAGAACCAATTTGCTGATCTCCACCAAGTGGGCCACTTTTTAAACATTTAATATTTAATCCTGTCGCTTGTCCAACTAATTTTCCTGTAGTTCCTGTTGCGTATAATTCATTTTTTTCTAAACAATCTTTATATTTTACTGCAAGAGCAATCATTTCTGGTTTCTTTTTATCGTGCGCAATTAATGCTATTTTCATATTTATCTCCCATATCTTTTTTATTTTAAAATATTTAAAAAGTTATTTCACTATAAAGGTAAATCTTTTTTATTAAATATAACTATTGATGAAGAATATGTTACAAAGGCAATTAATATTAAGCCAATAATTTTATAATAAAAAATAACATTTCCATCCATAATCGCCTGTACGTCGAATAAACGTATAATTGTAAGGTAATTAAAAATATTCATTGTATCAATTCTTAAAGCTAATGGCATAACATCTAAACCAAATAATCCTAAAATAGAAGTTACTAGGAAAAATATTGATATTCCACCGCCTACTCCTAATGAATATTTTGTTTTATTAAATACTGTACTACATAAAAAACAAATTCCACTAATCGCTAAAATGACTAGATATGCTCCTAATGAATATAAAGTAAGGTCCAGAACAGAAAAACTACTAATAAAATCATCGCCACCAATTAAAATTGCTAACTCTCTAGCTATTAAGCCAAAAATTAACAAAACAATAAACATTGTTGTTATTGAAACAATTTGATAAATGGCCTTTGTTAAAATAATGCTTGTTCTACTTAAAGGACTAGACAATGTAAAAGCTAAAGAGCCATTTTCTACTTCACTTGCAACTAAGGAATTACTTGTTAAAATCGAATAAACCATTGGTAACAATAATCCAGCCATTGAGAAGAACATACTTCCAATTACTAAGCCATATAAATTTCTAGATGAGAGATCATATAGTTTTATATAAATATCGTCAGGTATTTGATCAACTAATGTATCACTTGCCTTTACTAGTGAAACTAAAATACTAGTTTTTTCATCATACCCTTTATCAACTTTGCAAATATCATACTCAGTCTTATAAACCGAAATAGAACTAAAAGCATAATCATATACTTTTGATAAAATTTCTTTACCATCAATACCATACTTATCTTCTGTTAATTCATCAATTGAATTTACACCAAAAAGATTATTTATAATTGGTTCTGCATAGATTTTTAAATCATTTGCCACTTTTTTAATAACTGCATCATCGTTTATCACGTTTGTTTCTTCATTATAATAAAGTGATTTATTATTTATATATTCTTTTAAAAAATCATAAACAAACTTATAACCAATATCATAAAATTCTTTAGATTCAACTTTTGCAATGTTAATCTCGCTTTCAGAATAAGGCTCACCAGTTAATATTTCTTTATATTGTTTTTCTAATAAATTTGCTTTTTTGCCCATTCCTTCTTTAACTTTAACTAGTTTATCTCTATCACTTATATTTAATACTAAAACTTCTTTTCCATCCTTAACATAATAAGGAATACCTCTTTCATTTGTTAAATAATTAACTGTAAATTCTGGCAAGGCTTCTAAATAATAGTTTTCCTCAAACAAAGTACCCATTAAAGTAGCAATCACTTCTATATAAACATTATCCTTATAACCTATATTTCCATCAAGAATCGTATTTTCTTGATAAGCATCTTTATTAGAAAGATATGCTTCAATAATAATATTAGTTGGAATATCAATAGTAAAATAATTGACTACATTATTTCCTAACGTATCAACAACTACATCAACCTCATTTAAAGCAACTGCACTAAATTCATCTTTATTTTCTACGACTAATAATTTATCTATAGATTCATTAATTAATCCAATATTTTCATTTTTAAAATCGAATTTATTTTTTAAATAATCATCAATAGAATTTTTTATAGACCCTTTAATTAATTTTTTATTGCTCATTTCACTATTTAAAGAATATTGATCTAAAAAGTCGCTAATAAAATATGGCAAAAAATCATTAATTGAATCATCAAGATTAAAAAGAGGAATAAATGTATTAACTAGATTAATTGTTTCACTAATAGCGTATGCATGTTTTTCTTCTATAGTTTCACCATTATTTAAAGGTGAAGAATATAACCCATCATAAGTTATTTTTATTGTGTTAAGTGCTAAATCATATTCTCCAGTATTTAACTCCATTATTGTCACGAAACTTTCATATAATAATGGGCTATATTCACCTAATAAAGGCATTTCATCATTATATAATTGAATGCCTTCATCATAAGAAAGATATAATGAAACCGCTCCTTCTTTCATTTGCCTTTCCATATTTGCAGAGTTAAATAAGTTACTCATGGATTGCCTTGTAGCATTTATAGTTAAGCTAGATAAAATTAAAACAAGAATAAATAAAATTAATGCATTTCCAAAAGTAACTACTAAATAGCTAATATAATTACTTTTAAAAGAGGCCAAAAAAATTGACCAACTAAAAAATCTTTTACTTCTTTTCATTTTTATCTCCTTTTAACAGATGCAGCACGTAATTTTCTAAATTAAATTGTAAAGTTTCAAAACTTAATATCTCTATATTTGATAAAAGTTTAAAAAAAGTCTTCAAGTGCGAAGCTTCAATCAATGCATAAATAAACTCATCATCTTCATCATAAATATAGTTTTTTAATTTCTCTTTATTCTTTTCATCTACTTTAATTTTAAAAGTATGGATTCTTAATTTTTTTATGTCATTTATATTAATAGTTTTAAGTATTTTTCCATTTGAAATTATTAAAACTTTATCTGCTAACCTCATAGCTTCATCATAGCTATTTGTTGTAAAAATTATCGTTTTACTATTGTCTTTTAACTTTAGAATTTGATTATATAATTTTTCGCGCATCAAAGGATCTAATCCTGTCGATGGCTCATCTAATAAATATACATCTTTATCATTCATAAATGTGGAAATAATAGCCGTTTTTTGTTTCATTCCCTTACTCATTCTTTTAGGGTTAGCATTAACATCTAAATCAAAGTCTTTTATTAATGATAAAGCATTTTTATTTGAAGAATTGTTTAATTTTGCACATAGATTTATAAAATCAGACCCTTTTGGAAAATCAAAAAGAGTAAATTCACTAGGCAAATAACTAATTGTTTTGTGTATTATTTTTTGATTAGAAAAAGCGCTTTGCCCATTAATATATATTTCTCCTAATGATGGTGAAATAAAGCCCATTATTATTCTTAATAATGTGCTCTTACCAGCTCCACTTTCACCTATTAAAGCCAAAGTTTCATTACTATATACATCAAAGTTTATGTCAGAAAGCGCAACATAATTTCCAAACTTTTTTGTTACCTTTTTAATTGATAAAAGAGGCAATTCATACATAGTACGCTACTCCCTATATTTATCTTTTATAGAATGATAGGAAAAAATTTTCTAAACTTTCTCCCTCTTGTTCTATTCTATTAAATTGAAAACGATCATCTGATAAAACAAAAAATAAGTCACTTAATGAGTCGTCGCGAACTTTAACTGAAACAGAAAAATCATCTTTACAAATGTTTGTTATCTTAATATTTTTGCCAATATTTTCTAAAAAACAATCAGCATCAAAAGTTGTATTAAAATAAATTTTGAAGCTATTTTTATTTTCTATATTAAACAAACTTTTATCAAACTGAGATACAATTTTTCCATCCTTTATTATGGCTATATAATCGCAAGTTTTCTCAGCTTCTCTTAAAATGTGACTTGATAAAAGAATTGTTTTGCCTTTGTCCTTCTCACTAATCAGAAAGTTTAAAAAAATATCTTGACTAATAGCATCTAATCCACTTGTTGGTTCATCGAGTATTAAAATACTTGGGTTATGCATAAAAGCTACTATTATGGCAAGTTTTCTTTTATCGCCAAAAGACATATATTTTATCTCCTCATTTAAATCCAGCGGAAATAGTTTTAATAAATAATTTAAATAATCATAATCTATATTCTTTCTAAATTTTATTATTTCATTTAAAAATTCTTTTCCATTCAAAAAAGTTGGCAAATTTATCTCCCCTGGTAAATACCCTACATCTTTCATTAATTGTGAATGATACTTAAATGTATTTAGTCCATTTATTTTTAAGTTCCCCTTATCAGGTTTAGAGAATCCCATTAGATGTCTTATCGTTGTTGACTTTCCAGCCCCGTTAGGACCTAAAAAGCCGAAGAATTGACCTTTTTTAATTGCAAAACTTACATCAAAAACACCTCGATTACTTCCATAATCTTTAGTAAAGTTATTAACTTCAATTATTCCCTTAAAATCATTGGTTGACATAAAAATATTATATTAATTTATTATGCAAAACTCAAATATGCACATAATCCGTTTATTAGTAATTTCTGTTATTATAAACGAGTCTTTTATCTATTTTTATTAGAAATACGCATATATTCCTTAAAATATAAGGTCTCATTTTATTAAGGCTGCAAAGAAATAAAAATAATTGTTTTGTGTAATGGCTCCGTTATGCTATACTAAATAGGCTATCAAGCCTCTTTAGTTAAATGGCATAACGGATCCATGGTAAGGATCTATTCGTAGTTCGATTCTGCGAAGAGGCACCAGATTTAAAAAAGCGCCGATTTAATCGGCTTTTTTTATTTTTCAAAGTATGTATTTAGAAAAATTTTAGAAAAAAATCTAAAAATTTTTCTAACGATATAATTTAGTTAGATAAATTAAAGTTTTTTAAATGAAAAAACTGCCTCAGAAGTAATATCGTTGGCAGTTTAACATAAATGGCTTAACATACTGCTACGAAAAAACATAGCTTACCTTGAAAATAGAATATATTAAGACTTACTCTTTATGACTTATATTAATAGTTTCCCTAAATTACGTCAATACATTTGTATATTCAATATTTTATAGGAAAAATAAAAATATCGCGTATAATTTTATTTTTAACGAATTCAATCATCTCATTTTCAAAATTTTGAGTCATTAAATCCGAGTAAAATAAATTAGAAAAGAAATCGGCTAGTTGTATAAACTTAACATTTTTTGAGTCAAAATATTTTGCCTCAACGCTTTCTAAAAAAGTTCTTTCAACTGCAAATTTAATATTTAAGTAATCTTCTAATGAGTTTTTTGACTCATTCTTAACATTTCTGTTATCTATATACAGATAGTATTTTCCATAGTTTATGAGCTTTTTATTAAATAAATGTTCCAAGTCTTTGGCAATTAAATAATTAAAAGCGCGTGCTTTATTATTATAAATTTCTGATTGATCCAAATTTTTGTTCACTACTTTTATATAATAAACTTCAAATAAACCTGGTCTATTAAAATATTTCGCTAGATACTTTTTATCATCATATTTTAACTTCGATCCTTTAAGTTCAATTCTTTTATCACTCCCTGTGAAAAATAAACTTCCTTTCTTTAAAAATAATTTTTTATATAGATGTTTTAGTTTACCTGGTTCAAAAACTTTGATTAAACAAATAACGAAAAAAGGAAAAGCTTCTGCATACTTTTTTGTCATACTCCCACTTTCATCAATATAAAAATTATTCATTATTATGCTATGGCAAATCTTTCTAAATTAAAATTACTTGTCTCGTGGATATACATAATCTTAGAAATATCATCTAAAAATATTACATCATTGTTTTCACTAATTATAAATGAAGACTTATATTTTCTTAATAAAATACTGGACAAAAAAGTAACTTCATTTCTTATTTCATCATATTGTATTGCATAGGTATAATTTAATATTTTGATAATGTTTAAATAATCTTTAATATATTCATCACCATATATTTCTAAAAACTTATTATAAATTTTTTTAAGTTTTTCTAATGTTATAAGAACAAATATATTATTATACTTTTTAGAGTATTTACCATCATTACTATTATTAAATTTTATTTTACCAAAACATATGATTGTATCTTCTTTAATAATATTTGATTTAATAATCTTATAACATAAATAAGGTGTTCCTATAACATTTTCTAAAAATACAATATTTTTGTATTTCTTCACTAGATTTTTCTTTTCATCACTAGTTACTTTTAATATTTTTTTATTGGATTTTTCATTACTTTTTAATTTTATTTTGTAGTTCATACATTTCACCCTCATTTTTACCATTTTCTAAGCTAACATTTTTATATCTAACAAATCTTATTCCATAATACATAAGATTCTTAGCAGCATTTTCATCCCTATCTGCTTCATAACCACATTCGCATTTAAATCTTCTTAATGTATAATCCTTCATCTCATGATGAACGACTCCACAAGAAGAACAAATTTGACTAGACATAAATAATTGATCAGCCTTAATTAACTTTTTATTATATTTTTTGCATTTATCTTCTAATACTTTAAAAAACTTTCCAAACGATCTTCTTTGTAAATTTATTTTTGATGTCCGAACTTTATATAGTGATTCCAAATTAATACTTTCTATTGTTATTAAATCATATTTTTTAACAATTAAGTTTGTTATTCTACTATAAAAATTAGCCTGAATATTTGAAATTTTACGATACACCTTTTCTAATTTGGATAAAATTTTTATATAATTTTTTGATTTTTTATAATTAATATTTTTATTTTCTATATTCACCAAAACTTTTTTATAAAAATTAGCTTTCGATACCAAAGTATCTAATTTATCATTTTTAAAGTCTATTTTTGTAACGTCATCGTTAGAATCATATATGGTTGCGTATTCTTTAAAACCTATATCAATACCACAGGCAACACCTGTCTTAGGAAAATCTATTGCTTTAACAGATTTAACAATTGTTAGAAAAAAATCTTTATGAATTTTTGTTATTGTTATAAAAGTAAAATCACCATACATTTCTAACTTTGGCCTAATTTTTATTTTAGGAACATTTTTTAAGTAGAAATAATCATTCATAATGAAGCAGCCATATCCAGATAATTTAATCGTTCTTTTTATAGGTATGTACTTTTTTATATTCTCTTTCTTTCTAAAAAATAATTTTTTTAGCAAGTTTTCTTTTGCGAATAAAAAATGATCATTGGCAAAATATTTTGTATAGTCGAAATTAAGTTTTTTAACTTTGTTACTAAATTCATTACATAAATCAACAATAGTTTTCTTAGTTATTTTCCTTCCATCAATATTAGAAGATACATATTTTTCCAACGCTAAAAAATAGCGTTGATAAAATTTAAACTCTTTATTAATCAGCTTTACTTCGTTATTTCTTGGATAAAGTTTAAATTTTCTAATATCAAGATATCTTTTTTCGTACATAAATCCATAATCGTGTAGACAATCTACTTAGTTTATTCAACCTTAGTGTGCCGATTGCACAAATATATCCTTTCATTATGCACAACAATATCATTATTTATTTTTTTCCATTTTAAATAAAAAAGCCTAATTTTTTTAATTAGACTTTTAATACATTGCTTTAATAGATTTCTTTAGCTATTAAATCATATACAAACGCATGAGTAATTTCTATTTCAACAATATCGCCAACATTATGTTTTTTATCTGTTTTTAAAATAATATTCCCATCAATATCATCAGGTGCGTTATAATCACATCTTACAAAATAGTCTTCACTATTAACTTTAGTAACGAAAGCACTAAATTTTCTACCAATGAGATTTTTATTCAATTCATAAGATATTTTAGCTTGTTTTTTCATTAAAATATCCTTACGTTTAAATTTAGTATTTTCTCTGACTTGGTGAGGCAAAAAATAGGCCTTAGTATTCTCTTCTTTGCTATATGTAAAACAACCTAAATGGTTAAATTTGTATTTGTTTATGAATGCTAATAATTCATTAAATTCTTTTGTAGTTTCACCAGGAAAACCAACGATAAGAGTCGTTCTTAATATAGCATCAGGAATTTCTTTTTTAATTTTATTAAAAAGTATTTCAGTGGTCTTTTTTGTATCTCTACGATTCATTAGCTTTAATATTTTAGTTGAACAATGTTGAATAGGGATGTCAAAGTAATGAGACATTTTTTTATGCGTTTTAATAAAATCTATTAATTCATCAGTAATTCCATCAGGATATAAATATAGTAATCTTATTTTTGAAATATTTTCAATTTTGTCTAATTCTTTAAGTAAACTAACTAAATTGATGTTCTTATCCTTTATGTCTTTTCCATAGCTCGTAGGATCTTGTCCAATTAAAACAATTTCTTTTGAGCCAGAATTTGCGGCTTTTTTTGCGTAATTTACAATTTCTTCTATTGGATAAGATACGAATCTACCTCTTATTGCAGGTATTGCACAAAAAGCACAAAAATTGTCGCATCCTTCACTAATTTTAATATAAGTTGAAAATGAAGGTTCAGTTACTCTAGTAAAAATATCAAATTTATCAACTACCTTTTCATCTTCAAAAAGTGATTGAATTTTTGAAGGTAACAAAGAATATTCATCCTTAAAAGGAACCCACATTGTAACTTCTGGAATAGATTTTTTAAGTTCATCTAAATATCTTTGTACTAAGCAACCAATAACAACAACTTTCTTGCCATATTTTAAGGTATCAAGTATTGTATCAATACCTTCAATTTTTGCGCTTAAAATAAATCCACAGGTATTAATAATAATTACATCGCTATCTTCAAGTTTAGTAACAATCTCAAAATCAGGTTTTTTAAATAAAGCTAATATAGCTTCACTATCAACAGTATTTTTAACACATCCAAGTGAAATTAAAGCAATTTTTTTCATCTCTTAAACTTTATTAAACGTCCTTTAATATCATTAATAATTTTTATAAAATCTGCAAAAGTAACTAATCTAAACTCCCAATTTGGCGAACCACATGTACCAGGAGTATTCATCCTCGCAGAAGAATCCAATTTTAAATAATCCCAAATAGGTATACAAGCATAATCACATTCACTAGAAAGAGTATAATTTAATAATTTGTCGTATAAGCTTCTTCCAGAGATATTTTTTTCTCTTAAAGCGATTTTAAGTAACTCTTTATCACCTGCATTTAATGATAAAATCCAACCTTTTAAAGTGTCATTATCGTGAGTGTCAGTATAAATTATTTGATTTTCCTTTTCTTTAAATTCAGGATTTAGGATGGTAAATTGAACTACATTCATTCCTGGTAATTCAAACTCATCTCTTAACTTTTCTACTCCAGGGGCAGATTCTCCTAAATCTTCAGCAAATAACTTTATACTTAAATTCTTAGACTTAAGTTCGTTAAAGAATTCTTCACCATAAGCTTTTTCCCATTTTCCATCAATCGCTGTTGGACACTCAGGATTAATAGCCCAATATGTGTCAAAAGCTCTAAAATGATCGATTCTTAAATAATCAAATAATTTTGAGGCATGTTCAACTCTTGAAATCCAGAAAGTAAAATTATCATCTTTCATATATTCCCAATCATAAATTAAATTGCCCCATCTTTGACCATTCTCATTAAAGTAATCAGGTGGTACTCCAGCAACTTTTCTTGGTCTATCGTTTTCATCTAATAAGAATTCATCTTGATTAGACCATGCGTCGCTGCTATCACTTCCAACATAAAAAGGAATATCACCCATTAATTTAATTCCACACTCATTAGCATATTTTTTTAATTTCAGATATTGCTTATAAGCGATATATTGACACCACTCTGTAAATAAGATTTCTTCCTTATATTTTGAATAGTCAAAAGTATTCTTATAAAAATCATATCTTTCTTCTTTTGGCCAGAACCACCATTCTTGATAATTATTCTTTTCTCTTAAAATAAGATAACGTGCATAAGCATCAATCCACGGATTTTCTTTTAAGAAATTTTTAAAAGCAACTTTATTAGTGTCTCTTTGATTTTTAAATGCCTCATGTAAAACCTTCATCTTAAAAGCTCTAACTTTAGGATAATCGACACGTTTCTTTTTCTCGTTAAATGATTCGAGTTCATCTACAAGGCCTTCATCATAAAATTCACTTAAATCTATATAAATAGGATCAATTGCATATGAACATATAGATTGGTATGGAGAATTCCCGCCTCCTAAAGGATTTAAAGGCAATAGTTGCCAAAATTTCACTCCAGCATTTGTTAATAAGTCTATAAATTCAAAACAACTTTTTCCAAAATCGCCTATTCCATATTTACTAGGTAAACTACTTAAAGGCATTAAAATTCCATTTGTTCTCATGCTAAAAATTTTAGCAAAAAAGACGTTATAAGTAAAAAGAAAACACTTCAAATTTACTTTTTAAAAAGATATTTATGAAAATATTTTCAAAAAAAGAAAAAATTTTCAATTATTATATTAATTCGAGCCACTTTCCAATCTCATCGTAGTTATCAATCCATATAGTAATGAGGTCATAACTAAAGAAATAATTAGTGACTGTACGATATGTATTTTCATTATATCCATTTTCTTTTTTCATAAAGATAAAGTTAAATTTTAATGGATTTATCGAAACTTCCAATAGCCTTTTCATATTAGGGTCGGTTAAAGAAACACCTATAAATAAGCACGTTCTAAAAGTAAAGTCATGCATTTGCTTAGATATGTTCCATGAGTAAGGATTATTGTATAAATTAAAATATTCTGATTCATTGAAAACTAAGGAATCAAGATATTTTTGCTCTTTATATTTATCGAAAGGTAATAAGCCATGAACATGGAAAATTGTTACTATGCTATCATTATGCACAAAACTATTTTCATCATAAACACTAGTATATTTTATATTTCTCTTTTTAAGTAAATATTCAAGATTTGTGTCGTAATTATATGTAATTACCTCACTTTTAGGGTGTTTTATTAAATAATTAACGCAATTATATAAAGTAGAATTTGAATCATTAAAGCTCTTTGCTTCTTTAAATAAATATAGTTCTTGGTTTAAAGATTTATATGTATCAAATCCACTTGTTTTAAGTACCTTTCCATTAACGAAGAGTTCATCTCCAACAAAGTGCTTTATTTGTTCAATCGCTTTATCATCATTTTTATAAAATTCATTATTTAAAGCTTCGATTAAATGTCCCCAATCCTTAGCGCCATAATCACAATTAATTCCTGCACCCATAATTAAATCAGTTTGTATCTTTTCAGTAAAAAACCTTAATAAATACAATGTAAAATTATTTGCTGATTTATTTACATTATCATATTTTACATCATTGCTTAAATAATAGAGAATTTCATCTTTAAAATATGTTCCACTATTTTGAATCAATTTATAGTTAATAAGTTTTCCTTCCATATAACCATAAACAAGAAAATTTGATTCATCAAAATATATATTTAACGAAGATGATGGAATATAAGGGTCAATAGTTTTAACATTCTTAACTTTTAAAATATTTATATTTCCCATTACATCGAGTTCTTCTAAATTAACTCCCCTATTACTTACAAATATATGTACAACATATTTATGAATATGATTATTTTTAGAATTTACAATAACTTTAAAGTTACATGTTGGGTCAAAATGAAACCCAAAACTTCTAAATATTATTCCATGATAGTCAACATCATTTATATAGTATAAATATAATAATATTAATAAACATTTCTTTTTAAAAATGTAGTTATCTCGTTCAATTTTCTTCATGAGAATAGTTTAAAACTTTATGGCGTAAAATAAAAATAAAAAATTATTTGACAATTGAACAATCGTTCAACTATACTATTTGTGTTGGAGGCAATTATGAGAGCAGATACACCAGTAATAAATAAAGATGTTGTTGAATTCACAAAGTCGAGACTACCTGACGAAACAACAATTTATGCTATTAGTGACTTTTTTAAAATATTTGGAGACTCTACACGCTTACAAATTCTATGTGCATTAGAGGCAAATCAAATGTGTGTTGGTGATCTTTGTAACGCAATAGATATAACTAAAAGTGCAGCTTCACATCAATTAAATATTCTAAAAGCCAATAAATTAGTGAAATATAGAAAAGTCGGAAAAAACGTAGTTTATTCATTAGATGATGACCATGTCAGTATGATTATAGAAACTGCTAAAAAACATTTGGAGGAAAAATGATGAAACAAATTTATATTCTAAAGGGACTTGATTGCGCAAACTGTGCACTAAAGTTAGAAAGGAAATTACAAAAAATTGATGGTGTTGAATCTTGCCAAATAAATTTTTTAGCCGAAAAAATGACTATTGATTTAAATGATAATGCAGTTGATAAAGTTTTTACTACCTGTAAAAATTTTGAAGATGGAGTTTCTTTAAAGAGGATAAAATAATATGTTTAAGAAAAAAATCGATTTATTAAGGATTGGGTTTTCATTAATTGCTGTCATTATTTTATTAGTAATAAACATTTTATATGAGGATCTAGTTATAAATGACATTTATTTATTTAAAAATGTTGTCATATTACCTATTTCACTTGTTTTTTATTTACTTGTTTCATATGACTTATACATAAAATCTTATAAGCAGTTAACAAGAAAAGATTTCTTTAACGAAGTAACATTAACACTTATCGCATCAATAGCAGCATTTGCAATTGGTGAATATGTCGAAGGTTTAGCTGTTACCTTATTCTTCCAAATCGGAGAAAAATTTGAAGATTACGCTGTAGATAAAAGTAGAGAGTCTATTAAATCTATTATTAATTTAAGACCAGATAAAGTAACTCTTTATAATGATGAAATCGAAAAAGTTGTTGATCCTTATGAAGTTCAAGTTGGTGACTTATTTATTGTAAAAAATGGTGAAAGAGTACCTATTGATGGAATCGTTTACAAAGGAGAATCAAGTTTAGATACTTCTTCGATGACTGGTGAAAGTATTCCTAAAAAAGTTAAAGAAGGTCAAGTTATTATTAGTGGTGTAATTAACATTGGATCTCCTCTTATAATTAAATCAACTAAAGAATTTTATGATTCGACAATGTCTAAAATGCTTGAATTAGTTGAAAACGCTTCTTCTAATAAAGCTCCTGTTGAAAAATTTATTACAAAATTTTCAAAAATATATACTCCTATTGTCATTTTATTAGCTTTTTTAATTGCTATTATACCACCACTATTTTTCGGATATAATGATGGCGCAGTTTGGTCTCAATATATTAGAGTTGGTGCATCATTCCTTGTCATATCATGTCCTTGTGCATTAGTTTTAAGTGTTCCTATGGCATACTTTGTAAGTCTAGGACAAGCATCAAAATATAAAATTCTCATTAAAGGAAGTAACTATTTAGATAAATTTCGTAAGATATTTGCAGTAGTTTTTGATAAAACAGGCACAATAACAAAAGGAAATTTCGTTATTAGCGAAGTTAATCCAACTATAAATCATACTAATGAAGAATTACTTAATTTAGTAAAATACGGCGAATATTATTCAACTCACCCAATCGCAAATGCTATATTAAAAAACGAACATGATTCTTTAAATAAAAATTTACTAGCTGATTATAAAGAACTAAGCGGTAAAGGTATTGAAGTTACTTATAAAGATAAAAAATTGCTTGTAGGTAATGACAAGTTACTTCAAGATAATGATATAAAATTTAATAAAGCTTCTACTCCATTCACAATTATCTATTGCGCATATGATGGGAACTTTATTGGAACAATTACCATTAGAGATGAGATCAAAGAAAGTAGTAAACTTGCTATTCAAAACATGTATAAAAATGGAGTTAGTCAAACCTATATCCTCTCTGGCGATAATAAAGAAATTGTTGAAAAAGTTGCTAGTGAGGCTGGAATTAATAATTATGTAAGTAATTTACTGCCTCTTGATAAAGTTAATGAATTAAAGAAAATTAAAGATGCTAATACAAATAAAATTGTTGCTTATGTTGGCGATGGAATTAATGATGCACCAAGTTTAACATTATCTGATCTTGGAATTTCAATGGGAGTAAATGGAAGCGATTTAACTATCGAATCTAGCGATGCAGTTATAATGGATGATGATTTAAATAAAGTAAATTATGTTATGAAAATATCAAAAAAGAATCATATTATTGCTATAGAAAATATCGTGTTCGCAATAGGAGTTAAAATTCTTATTATGATATTGTCTTTAATTCCTAATTTACCTATTACACCTTACATAATGTGGTTTGCTATTTTTGCAGATGTTGGTGTAACTGTAATATGTGTTCTTAATTCATTAAGATTATTATTGAAGAAATATTAAAAAACTTTGCGATTTGCAAAGTTTTTTATTATATGAAGTAGAAAATATAGAAAAATATTGTATAAAAAAGAAAGAAACTTGCAATTGCCATTAATAAATAACAAAACCATGGCAAGTTAGAAAACCAACTTAAGAATCTTTTTAAATACCCTTTTTTATCCTTCATATGTAATTGTTTCCTTTATCGATGGTATAGTCGTATTTTCATACTCAAAAACTAAATCACTTGAACAGATAGTTGGTACATTGCCAACAAGATTTGAAATAACATTATAATCTTCATCAATATGCATTGATTGAATTAATAAGTTTTTGTCAACAACTAGCTTAACTCCGGCATTCTTAAATTCAGGTTTTTTCTTCATTTTAGCAAGCTGAGAAGCGTCTCTTGTAGTTGTATAAATGTATGAAGCATAATTTTCTAAGGCTTTTATATCCATTACTAAATTAATCTCATATCCATTTTCGGTAGATGTAATACTTGTCACATAATTAAATTCTTCATTTGTCTTTGAATTTTTTAAAGTACAAGAAACATATTCTCCATTATCATTTTTTAATAAATTATCTTCGCTAAAATCATAATTAAAAGGTTTATATAAAGATAAGCCAAAAGTACTAGAATAACTTTTAATTTGATTTCCTTCACTATCTAAATCATTTTCAGTTGAGTTAACTAAATAAGAAGATTTTGCACTTTCTAAAAAACTAACATTAGTACAATTTGTGTTACCAATAACTCTAAAATACTCAATATAATTATCAAACGGATTAATTAAAGGAGAAATAATTGCTTCGTTATTAAAATTATATGATCTCTCGCCAAAAGAAGCATTCCTAGAATAAGAAACATTTTCTTTAAAATAAAAATCATCTTTCTTTATCCATGTAGAATTAGTTTCTTGATCGTTTACTATTCCCATTGCATTACTAGTTGCAAAGTTATTTGAAATCATCTTAGCATTTTCATTTTTATATAATAAAAGTTGACTTACCTCGGCAATATCACCAATAGTAATGCCATTTACTCCTATTAATAAAGTGACATCAACTTCATTAATTTTTGATATATCATTAATCTTAGCCCCATCAAGAATTTTTTTGACAGATTCTATATTATTTGAAAATACAACTGGCTCATCAAAATATACTTTATTTTGTTGTTCTTGAACTGGCTTAAACATTGTTCCTAAAAACCATCCAGAAACTCCGCCTAAAGCACTAGTAGTAATAATAAGAGCTGATACTATAATTAAACCTTTGGACTTTAACATAATTCACCAATCAACATTATATTATAATAAGTAAAAATAATAAACATTTCAAATAAAAGTGTTGATTATTTTATGCTTCCAATTCCTCTAAAAAGTTCTTCTAAACTAATATTTAATCCTTTAGAAACCTTTTCCAATATCTTTATTGTAGGATTTCTTGTTCCTCTTTCCATATCACTTAAGTAATTTTTATTAATTTTGCATTCTAAAGCTAAGTCTTCTTGTGACATTCCTCTTCTTTTTCTTAAGTATTGGATTCTTTTTCCTAACTCAAAGTTAATATCAATTTGGCTTAGTTTCATTATAACTCTCCGCCATTTTTTTAATCTTTATCATCAAATGATTAACATTTGATTTAGAAATAGACTCATCAAGTTTTTCGCTCATCAAAGATGCGAGCTCATTGTAATTTGCTTCTGGATTATCAATTCTTAAATGACAAAGCAATTTTACCTTCTCGTTTTGGATGTTATCAATTCCAAGCTTTTTATCAATTGTTTTTATGAGTTCTATTTGCTTATTAGCAATATCTATTGTTTTTTTAAAATTATATGAGTCACAATTCATCAATCTATTAGTAGTATTTGAAAAATCACGATCCATTCGTATATTTTCGAATTCAATACATGAATTGTTCGCATTTAAAAAAGCTAAAAAATCACTTATCTGATCGCTTCTTTTTAAATATACAATATGTTTGTTTCTGCGTTGAGTGATTTTAAAATTCAAGCTCGTACTTTTAATTTTATTTGTTAATTTTAATATAGAATTAGCATATTCAAGTTCGCTAAAAGAAAATTCAAAATGATAGTTACTTGTGTGTGGATCATTACAACTTCCTGATGCTAGGAATGTGCCAACTAAATAGCCTCTAATTTTGTCTTCTTTATTATGAAGTTCGTAAGGAATCTTAGAATTTAATAAATCAACAGGCAAAGTTTTAATAATTTCTTCAACTCCGTCAATAACATTAATCAAATAAGCGGTTGATTTATAAAGTTTCATAGCTCTTACAAAAGAAAAAGAGACGACTGATTTAGGATATCTTTCTTTTAATAGACTATATATAAATTTAGCAATATTAGCATTTTCTGTTCTAAGAGTTAGTTTTTCACCATCATTAGAAAAGCTTATCATTCCATTAACCTTAATAAAAGCAGCTAATAAAGATCTAGCCTCCCCTTCTTTATAATTGTTCTTTGTTAATTCTTCTTTAATTGTTTTTGTAAAACTTATCTTTTCAAGCATGAAATTATAATACACTAATAAGTGTAATTTTAATACCAAAATGTAAACTTATTTTAATGAATTAAAATAGCTTGCAATGGTTTTATCACCAACAATTAAATCCTTAAAACTATTATTTTCTATTACATATAGTGATGGCGTGCCAAAAAAATAAGTTTCGCTTAAAGTACTTGGCTTATTCTCCTTCATCTCTAATATAAGCTCTTCTCTATTATAATTAACAGACTTTGATTTGAACTTCGCTCTATTTAATTTTCCATTAGCTGTTGTACTGCTTTCAACATCAAAAAAGTAAACTTTTGTCGTTTTTTCACCCCTTTCATATTCATCTAAATACTTAAATAAATATGGTTTTAAAGAAACGCAATGCGAACAAGTTGGATAATAAAGTTCTACACAATATGTTCCTTTCAATGAATAAAGATCATCTAATGTGCTTAAACTAAATTGTTCAAAATCTTTGTAATCTAAGTCCTCATATTTTTTTGTATCATTACATGAAGTAGTGATAAAAACGCACAAGAATAATGAGCAAATTTTTAAAAGTTTTGCCTTAATAATTAATACCTCCAAAACCTATTTAATAGGTTTTTTATAGAAACGTCCATAAATTTGGTCCATAGGTATAACATTGATGAATGCATTAGGATCAACACTTCGACAAACTTTTACGACTTTTTTTGCTTCTTTTTTTCTAACTGAGACATTTACAATATAAATTTTATCTCCTGTATAACCTCCAGCACCTTCTAAAATAGTGCAACTATGAGGAATATTAGCAATTAAAACATTTGATAAATTTGAATTTTTAGTAATAATTTGAATTTCGACTTTTTTATTTTTAACATTAATTGTATCAACAACTAAAGTAACAAAAATCATATAGAAAATAGTAAATAAGAAAATGGTTAAAGCAGTAGCAGGTTGGACGCTTCCCATTTCATGAGCTGCGAAAACTTCATCTAATGGAACTACTGATAAAATAGAAAACACAGAGACAGTAATAACATTAAAGAAAGCAGACCACTTGCCTACAGGCACACTTTTCTTCTCTGAAATATAATAAGCAACTATGTCAGTTCCACCAGTTGATGAATCAATCATATAAGCTAAAACACTTGCCATACCAGTACATAAAGCACCAAAAGTAACTCTAGCAAAAATATCTGTTCCAATGGCGGCTGTAACTTGATTTATAAAATCAGTAGGCTGCGAATTTGGAAGTATAATACCAAAAATCGACGCAAAAGCGACATTTAAAAAAGAATATAATGTAAATCTTTTGCCTACCTTTAAGAATCCAATAATAAACAATGGTATATTAACACCTAAATAAAAACACCAATAGGTAATATCATGTAAGACGTTATCAGTTAAATAATCACATCCACATATTTTCATAATAGAAATTAGAACTTGACTAATTCCACTAGCACCACAACTTGCTAAAGTTTTAATAGAAAGGTCGCTAACAAATGATGAAGTTTGTGCAATCGCATCATAATTAGGTTGGATAAAAGCTTTAAACCCAAATGAAAAAATAAAACTAGAAATAACTGTTAAAATTAAATAATAACTATGTTCAAAAATATTTTTTTGAATAGGATGATCAAAGAAATAATTGATAAAATCCTTTTTTAATTTTTTAAAGTAATACATATGATATTAATATTATTAATCTTGAAAGAAAAAGACAACACTTGTTTTATTTTTTTCTATTTTTTTAATATAATAACTAAAAAGCAACTTAATTATTCTTACATTTATATACTTAGTATATAAGAAAGCACATTTTTAGTTGTTATTACTTTTTAATTAGTGATATACTTTTAATTGCATTTAGATGAGGTATTTTTAATGGTATTTTTAAAGAAATTAGCTACTCCATTTATAAGTTTATGGAGATGGATTAAAGAAACAGCATGGGTTCAACCACTTTTAATTGTCGGTATTATTTTCGCAGTAATTTTCTCTATTCCTTCTATCACAAGTTGGGTAAGCAGTTGGGACTTCGGAGATGACACCTATACTTGGTTAGAGAAAAATCAATTATCACTTGAAGGAATAACAGATCGTGAAATTGAAGGTGAAGCTGCTGAATTCTTTGAATCATTTAACGAAGCTCAAGTCGAATGGTCAAACGGAAATAAAAATGAAGCTAGACAAGCATTAAATAAATATGTTGGCTCAACAAACAAAATGTTCTTATATTTTGTTAAAGAAAATGATGCTAGCGCTAATATTAATGATGCTAGTAACTTACTTGTTTCATCATCATGGCAACAAAAAGTTGTTGAAGAAGCTAATAAACTTTATCGTGATAATGCTCAACAATATATTGCTGGCGAATTCAAGTATCAAACAATTTTCACTGATCAAGAAATTGATGTCGATGACAATGATCACACTTACGATGATAATAGTGCTTATGACTACTTACTTTATAGTGGTATGTTCTCAAGATTCTATGCCACATTAAATGATGCTTATCAAGATTTCTCATACTATCAAAATCTTGTAAGAAAAGAATCTGATTCTTCTACAATCGATGCATATGTTACAAATATCGAAAACTTCCGTGAAGTTGCAAATTACGATAGTACAATTCCTTCATTAGTTGTTATCGATTTAACAGATGCTAATAGTACTTCAAACATCATTACAAATGCAGTATTTACTTTTGATGGAACCAATCAATATGAAAGAGCTACATTCTTAGCAAATGCATGGATTTATAATGACCAATTCAAATTATAATTATTAAGTAGCATTATTAAAAAATCTCCTTCGTTCTGAGGAGATTTTTTTATACACATTTTTACTTGGATTTTTTCTTATACATTTCAATAACAACTTTAGGGACTAATGGTGATATATCAACACCACTATGATATAGTTCATCAATCGCACTTGAAGATATAAATGTCATTTCATGATGTGCCATTAAAAATACCATTTCAATGCCTTTGTCGATAAACTCATTTGCAGCACTTAATGTCCACTCATATTCAAAATCACTAACAACTCTTAACCCTCTTATTAAAGCAACTGCACCTACATTTCTTGCATATTGAATGGTTAAACCAGGATAAAAATCAACTTTAACATTGTCAAATTGAGATGTTGCCTTTTTAAGCATCTCTATTCTTTCATCGACACTAAATCTGCATTCTTTATTTGGATTAACTGCCAATAAAACAATAACTTCATCAAAAAGTTTGCTTGCTCTAGAAATAATATCGATATGACCATTAGTAATTGGATCAAAACTTCCAGGATAAATTGCTTTTCTCATTTAAAAACCTCTTATAATATACATACTTGATCTACCATATTTTAATTGTTTAACATGATATAAATCTATTAATTTTTGATCTAAAGGATAATCTGTTTCAGCGACAATAATGCCATTCTCTTTTAAAACATTAAACTTAAGTAAATTAGATATAAATTCGAAATCAATTATCATCTTATATGGTGGATCTAAAAATATAATGTCAAAACTAATATTAAGTTCATTAAATCTTTTTAAAGCCTTTAAATAATCTAAGTTAAACACTTTAATTTCGTTTTCTATTTTTAGATTACGTAAGTTTTCTTTAATAATAGAAATAGCTTCTTTAGATACATCATTTAAATATACAGGAAAAGCACCTCTAGAGAACGCTTCAATCCCTATTGCTCCACTTCCACTAAATAAATCCAAAAATGATAGTTCGGATATATCACCTAAACTAGAAAATAAGCCTTCTTTACAAACATCTTTTGTAGACCTAGTTATACTCAAACTAGGTTGCTTTAATACTCGATGTTTAAATTTTCCTGCAATAACTCTAATCATCTATTCCCTCAAAAATTCTACTTTCAATATCTCTTAATAAATCATTTAAGATATCTAAAGAAGAATTATACTCTTTAACTAAAGGGTTTTCATTTAATTTAAATATAGCTTCACTTAATAATTTATTAGATTTTAAAGCCTCGTTTGAATTACGCGAATAATGTTTTAATGTATCTTCATATTCAACAATAGCCATATCTTTTTTATATGATAATAAAGCAACTTCATCATTATTTTCTAATCCGAGTTCAGCACCTTTGAAATCTAAAAATTCCTTACTATTAAGTAATTCTTCTTTCAAATCTAAAATCTTATCAATTAATGAAATTTCCATATCAATATTTTACACACATCGCACTTAATTGTTCAAAATAAAAGCCATAAAGAGTTTGTAAGCGCTTTATTTCTAAAAAATTATAATTTTTATTAAAACATGTTTATAAAAATGCTAGTATTAACGCGTGGAATTATTCAAAATTGTTAAAGATAACAAACCTAGTTTACGCGCTAGAAGCGAACAAATTACTTTTCCTTTGTCAAATGAATTAAAGGAAACACTTTTAAATATGCTTGAATATCTTAAATTATCTCAAGATGATGACTTTTTAGATAAGCATCCAAATGTTCGTAGTGGTGTTGGTTTAGCTGCTCCACAAATTGGTATTAATAAACAAATGTTAGCAATCTATTATGTCGACGAAAAAAATGTTGCTCATCAATATTGTTTAATAAATCCACGCATAATCAGTGAATCAGTTAAAAAATGTTATCTTGAAAATGGCGAAGGTTGTTTAAGCGTTGATAAAGAACATCAAGGATATGTTTATCGTGCTTATAAAGTTACTGTAAAAGCTTTTGATCTATTAGTAGAAAAAGATGTCGAATATGTCTTTACCGGATTTGGCGCAATAGTTGCTCAACACGAAATTGATCACCTTAAAGGTATACTTTTTTATGATCACATTGATAAAATAAATCCGTTTAAGAAAATTCCTGGATCAATTGTTATTTAAATAATTTACACGTTTCTTAATTTTAGATAAAATAAATTAACATATTTTTAGGAGATATTTTATAATGCAAGGAAAAAATGTATTAATTAGTCCAATTAAAATTTATGCTTTAGGTGGTTTAGGCGAGGTCGGTAAAAATACCTATTGTATTGAAAGTGAAAACGATTTAATTATTTTAGATGCTGGCGTTAAGTTTCCTGAAGATGATTTAGTTGGTGTTGACTATGTCATACCAAATTATTCACATTTAAAGGACAACCAACAAAAAATTAGAGCATTATTTATTACTCATGGCCACGAAGACCATATCGGTGGAATTCCTTTTTTGGTTAAGACGGTAAAAATACCTGTTATATACGCTCCTAAATTAGCAGCAGCCTTAATTAAGCAAAAATTAGAAGACCAAAAAATAAAAGAAAAAATTAAAATCGTCGAATATGATAGTGATAGCGTAATCACTGCTGGTGAATTTAAAGTTTCCTTCATTAGAGTTACTCACTCAATTCCTGATAGTTTTGGTATCTGCGTTGATACCAAAGAAGGAAGAATTGTTGACACCGGTGACTTTAAAATTGATTTAACTCCAGTAGGTCCTGATATTGAAATTCATAAAATGTCACGTATTGGTGTCGAAGGCGTTGACTTATTATTAGCTGATTCAACAAATGCTGAAAAAGATGGTTGGACTCCAAGTGAAAAGAATGTTTTAGATTCTATTAATGAAATTTTTGATAAAGCTAATGGAAGATTAATTATTTCAACTTTCTCAAGTAACATTTCTCGTATTCAACAAATTGTCGATTGTACCATTAAGCATAATAGAAAAATTGTCATCGTTGGTAGAAGCATGGTTAATACTGTTGAAATAGCTTTAAAATTTGGTTATATCAAAATACCTTCATCAATGATTAGAGACATTGATACAATGAGCGATTTAAAGGATTCCGAAACCGTTATTTTATGTACAGGTAGCCAAGGTGAGCCAATGGCTGCTCTTTCTAGAATTGCAAATGGCACTTTTAAAGGATTACGTATAATACCTGGAGACACTGTTGTCTTCTCTTCTTCGCCAATTCCTGGAAATGGTGTAAGTATTCAAAGAGTTGTTAACCAATTAACTAGAGCTGGTGCTGACGTTATCACCAGTTCAGTATTTGTCGACATTCACTCAAGTGGACACCCATCAAGACAAGAATTAAGAATGAATCTTAAATTATATAATCCTAAGTATTTTATGCCAGCACATGGTGAGTACCATATGTTAAAACTTCACGGTGATATTGCTAGACAATTAGGAATCCCTAGAGAAAATATTTTTATTCTAGGTAATGGTGATACTTTATTATTAAAGAATCATAAAGTTGTAGATGGAGATAGAATCCCTGCAGAAGACGTGTATATTGATGGATATGATATTAATGGTGTTTCTACTGCAGTCATCAGAGATAGAAAAATTCTTCAAGATGATGGAATGGTCAGCGTCATGCTTGTTATTGATAGCAAGGCTTCAAAATTAATGTGCCCTCCAAAGGTTATTACAGTTGGATTTGTTAGTTATGGAAAATACGAAGACCATTTAACAAGACATGCTTCAATGCACGTTCAAGAGGCTTTACAAGAGTTATTTTCTTCTAAGAAGGTAACATTCAATGATATTAAAAACACTTGTAGAAGTGTTGTTTCTAAATATTATTTTAGAAAAACACAACGTAATCCAATGATTATTCCATTAGTCATGAACAAGGTAAACTAAAAATGATTTATCTAGCTTCCACTTCTCCCAGACGAATTGAATTGATAAAAAAGATTACAACAGATTTTAAAATTATTTCACCAACTTTTGATGAAAGTAAAATAAGTAAATCGGTAAATCATCTATCTCTATTGGAAAGTGAAAATAAAGCAAAAAGCGTGCAAAATCTTGTTAATTTCGATGATTGCATAATTGCTTGTGATACTATTGTAAAATATAAAGATAGAGTTTTTCTTAAACCTAAAAATTTAGATGATGCATTTAAAACATTAGAGTTCTTATCAAATAAAACACATGAAGTTGTTTCTGGATATACTATTATCTATAAAGGAAAAGTTATTTCTAAAGAAGTCACTACAGAGGTAACTTTTAATAAATTGTCTAATGACTTAATAAATAAATATATACATGAAAATAATGTTTTAGATAAAGCAGGAAGCTATGCAATTCAATTTGATGATAAATATCATTTAATTAACAAAATAAAAGGAAGCCTTGATAATGTCATTGGCTTCCCTACTCAAGAAATTAGAAATGATTTAATTAGTCTTAAGATTATCTAAGGCTTTAAGTTCTTCACTTAAATCTTCTTTTACAAGAATTAATTTGTTCTTCATTTCGATGATTCCATCGAAATTTTCTTTTTTTAAGGCCTCTTTGTTAACCAAAGAATAGTCTTTTAATTCTAAGGATAATCTTGAACCAACTAATTTATATGAAATTATATTGTCTTTGCCACCAAGATATTTAAAGAAGTCATCATTCGATATAGTTAAAGGTTTTTTATCATCATTAACTTTAGGTTTTTTCTTAAAGAAATGTAGACAAAAAAATACAATAATAACAATAGCTAAAATAGCTATTATTACTATCCAAGTAATTTGAATAGGATTTAAATTTAAAGTAACTAATTTATTCATTTAAAAACGCCTCCCTTGTTTTTTGAATATAATTATTTCTTTTATTTTTCAAAAAGCGAATTTTCTTATCACTAATTTTAAAAGATATTGGATCACTTATATTTTCTAAAAAAACTGACTTACAATCATAAAATAACCAACAACTATTAGGCTTTAAATTGTTAATAGTTATTACCTTATCTTTATTTAAAACATATGGGGAATGGATTGAAGAATAAAATTTATTATTAATTGGAGCCTTCTCAACAAATTGAATCATTTCTATTTCATTATCTACTAATGCTCCCCCAATTGATCTAGACATTCCACTTGAACCAATTGAAGAAGAAACTAAACATCCATCTCCTTTTATCTTTTCTAAAAATGTTCCATTAATATGAACATCAAAAGTTATAGTACTTCCTTGCGCAGCTTCAATTCTAAATTCATTAATCGCATAAGCTTTTTTACCTTTAATAGTCGCAACAAGTAAACTAACTTCTTTTTCTTGATGATTTATATCTAAAATATCATTAATAAGTTCACTAACTTCTTTTGTACTATATTCACAAAGATATCCTAAGTTGCCAAAATTAATATTAGCAAAAAGGGGATTAATCTTATAATACTTTTGAATTGATCTTAAAAAAGTTCCATCTCCACCAACGGATATTACTAAATTTGGTTCTCTCTCGTCGTAAATAAAACCATTGTCAATTAACTTATTTTTTATAATACTAGCTTCTTTTTGCGCATCCAATTCATCAATCGTAGAAATAAAAAACTTCATACTATATCCCTTTAAAATTTTACTTAATTATTGTATCATATTTTGAAAGGAAGATATAAATTATGGCAACAAATATTGAAATTGAAGCTAAAGTTTTAATTACAAAAGAAGATTACGATAAATTAGTCAAAATTTACTCAAAAGAAAAAACAGATGAATTTGATCAAGTAAATTATTATATTGAAAGCAAAGATTTAGATCTTAAGAAATTAGGTGTCGGATTAAGAATTAGAAAGAAGGATAATTCTTATGTTATGACATTAAAAGCTCCAATGAGTGAAGGTTTACTTGAAAAGAATGCTCAATTAAATGAAGATCAATATAAAGAATTTAAAGAAAAAGGAATATTCCCTGATTGTTATATTAAAGAATTTGTTAAGATGTTAGGATTTGATCCTGATTTACTTAAAATTCGTGCTCAATTAAAAACTCATAGAATTGAAATTCCTCTTGATGATGGCAAAAATACATTCTCAATCGATAAAAATGAGTATAATAAAATTACAGATTTTGAATTAGAAATGAATTCTAATTCATTGTTAAGAGCTAAAAATAAATTGCAAGAAATCTGTGAAATTAACGGGGTGCCTTATAAAGACAACACTAGATCAAAACAAACTAGATGTTTAGAAACTCTTTAATTCAATGTTTAATTTATAGTGCTAGTTTTGCAACTAGCACTTTTATTTTATTGATAATGTAAAAGAAAAAACTCCTTTAGAGGAGTTACTTTCATCAAAAATTATTTTACATTTTTATTATTTTCCATTTCGCGAATATATTCAGCAAATCCATCATTACAAGCATCGGTGCAAGCTTCTAAATGATTTGGGCAAGATGATCTAGCGATTCTTCTTGCAGCCGGTATAAATGATCTTATTTCTTCTTCGTTATATCCGACTTGTATTCTTCTATCATCAACAACTATTGGTCTTTTTAAGATGCTAGGATTCTTTCTTATAAAATCAATAAGTTCATTAATAGACATATCTTCAATATGTACATTACCTTCTTTCATGATATTACTTCTTGTTGAAATGATATCATCTGTTCCATTTTCAGACTTAGCTAAAATTTCTTTTAGCTCATTTGGATTTAAAACACTCGAAAAAATATTCTTTTCTTTAAAAGGAATATTTTGGTCATTAAACCACTTTTTAACTTTTTTACAACTAGAACAACTTGGGGATGTATATATTACTATCATGATACAATTATATATAATTAAATGATTCTAATAAATAGTTTTTTTAAAAAGTATTTGAATAATGCGCACTTTTTTATTATTTTCAAAAGTTTTTTACTTTCGAAAATAAACTTTTAACATATTAACTGCACACTTATTGATATTTTTAGTTATTTTTTGAATTTTTTCATAAGAATAATTCACGAATAAATTTTACAATTGTAAAATTTTATAAAAGTTAATCAACACATTCAATATTGTCACTGAAATATAGTAAATATATAGTCTATTTTATACGATAATTATCGCATTTTTATAAATCGGCAAAAAGATAACTAATCAACAAAATCAGATACAAAGTTTAAATTTTTTAAATGATATTAATTAAAAATTATTTTAAAATATAGTCATATGAATAAATTGGACTCAATCAAAGCTTTAAAATTATTAAAAGACAAATATATATTAACGTCATCTTTTGATAAAGAAGAATATATTTTCTTTGAAAATAACGGCAAAATTTATGTAAAAACAAAAAAATATAGTGTTTCTGTGAGTTTTTCAGATTTTTTAAATATATATAAAGACTTTTTATTTTCTCCAATTGAAGATGTAGATAACTACGAAAGCATTGATACTTCTAAAGATTTAGAGTACTACTCCAGGATACAAAATAAGCAATAACATTACTTATTGCTTATTAAAGATGATATAACCATTGGGAAATTATCTTTTACTTCATCAAACATTAATGAGAAATCAATCTTATCTCCGACAAAAATATCATCTTTAAGATCTTTGAGTTCATCAAAATCAACCGTATTATATTTATTAACGAGGTTTTCTTCATTAGCAATTCTACCAGCTATTTCACTAACCATTAAAATAACATAACTTAACGCATCAAACCTAAGTTCGTCACTTATAAGTTGATTACAATCATCATATTTTTCTAAATATTTAGTTCCTTTGATTAGCCATCTTACTAGTCCAAAAATTAATTCTTCTTGATAAGTCATAAATAAGTTAAAATCTCCTTAAAATCTTCAATATACGTTTTATTCTCTTCTTTGTCCATCTCTTCTATTTTTCCATATCCATAAGTTAATATCAAACATTTCATATTAGCATTATTAGCTGTTTGTATATCGACTATAGAATCACCTACATAGAGTCCTTTTTTATTAAATAGATTAAACTTAGCAATAATTTTATTTAAAAGGGTAACATCTGGTTTTGGAGGATAATTTAAATCTTGACCTTGAATGTATAAAAAATTAACACCTTTTAAAGAAGCAGTAATTAATTTTTGTAATATTTCATCAGGTTTATTTGAATAAATAATAAGTGGAATATTTTTTGCATTTAATATCTTTAAAGTCTCAATAACATTTTTAAATGGTTTACTTACATATTGAAAAGCTTCATAGTTATTTAAAAACAGCTTAAATTCTTCTTCACTAAATTCACGCTTTAAAGCTAGTGTTAAAAGCCTTTTAGCGCCTCTTCCGATAAAAGTTTTTACTTCTTCTTTAGAATAATGGTATTTTAAATTTAATTGCTCCATTGTCTTATTTACGGCCACTGTTAAGCCTTCTAGTGTATCAATTAATGTACCATCTAAATCAAATACAATATAATCAAACATAAATCACTCCATTAAAAAAACCTTCTTAAACATTATAGTCTAAGAAGGTCATAAAGTTTAGTTTAATTAATCAGCTAATGTAAGAAGTCTTACAGGAGCATTATCTCCTTTTCTATTAGCTAATTTGTAGAGCTTTAAGTAACCACCATTACGTGATGCAAATCTCTTAGATAAATCATTAAATAATTTATCTAAAGCCTTTGTTTCACCTTCAACGTGATAATTTCTTAAAACACTTGCAGCTTGTCTACGAGAATGTAAATCACCTTTTTTAGCTAATGTTACTAAATGATCAAATTCTTTAATTACATCTTTAACCATGCTAGTTGTAACTGTAACTTTTTCAAAAAGGACTAATTCTGTAACAAGGTTTCTAACTTGAGCTTTTTTCTTTGATGAAGTATAAGGGGTCTTAAATCTTACACCGCCTTTACCATGAACATTCTTTCTACCAAATTGCATTACTTTTCTCCTTATTCGTCTTTGCTATCTTTAAAAGATAATCCTTTTTCAAGAAGTTTATCTTTAACTTCTTTAAGTGATTTCTTCCCAAGATTTCTAACTTTCATCATTTCAGCTTCACTCTTTTGAGTTAATTCTTGGACATTAGCAATACCTGCTCTCTTTAAGCAGTTATAGCTACGAACACTTAAATCAAGATCTTCAATTGTTAAGTTTTCGAATGTTTCTTCAGCTTGTACAACTGGATCTTTAACTAAACTAACATCGACAAATTTATCATCTAAATGTAAGAAGTTTTCAAAATGATTAACAAGAATCTTACTGCTTAATGCAATAGCATCTTCAGGCTTGATTGAACCATTTGTCCAAACTTCTAAAATTAATTTATCAAAACGTGGATCGTGACCAACACGTGTTTGTTCAACTTTGTAGTTTACTCTAACAACTGGAGAGTAGTTACTATCTGTAGCAATTAATCCAGCGTTAAGTCCTAAAGTCTTATTTTCAGCACTTGTAGCATATCCTCTTCCGTTTCTAATATGAAGAGTAATATTTAAATGACCACCATTAGCAATATGTGCAATTACTAAATCTGGATTTACAACTTCAAGTCCTGTAGGCATTTCTAAATCGCCTGCTTTAAACTCACCCTCACCCTTATTAATTGAAACAGCATAATCTTCTTCACCAATTGTGTCGCTTCTAAGAACTAAGTCCTTAAGGTTTAGGATGATTTGTGTTAAATCTTCTTCTACACCTGGAAGTGCTGTAAATTCGTGTACGGCACCTTCAACTTCGATTGCGTAGACGCTTGTACCTGGTAATGAAGCTAGAAGAACTCTTCTTAAAGCATTGCCAAGAGTTAATCCAAAGCCTCTTTCGAGTGGTTCAGCAACAACCTTGCAATAGTTTTCCTTGCTATCAGCAAATGTTATTTTGAACGAACATTTTTCAAATGGATGAGCAATTTTTAATTCATTATCAGCCATTATATCATCCTCCTTAAATATTAACCGTGAGTTCTTTTTGGTGGACGGCAACCATTATGTGGAATTGGTGTTGTATCAATAATTGAAGTAACTTTTAATCCTGCAGCTTCTAATGCTCTAACAGCACTTTCTCTTCCTGCACCTGGACCCTTAACATCGACATCAACGGTTTTAATACCTTGATCAACAGCAGCTTTTGCAGCAGCTTCAGCAGCACTTTGAGCTGCAAATGGAGTTGATTTTTTTGCTCCTTTAAAGCCTAAAACACCACTTGATGACCATGCAATAGCATTACCTTTTTCATCAGTAATTGTAACAATGGTATTGTTGAAGGTTGCATGAATATGAGCTACACCTTTAGTAAAAGATCTTTTAATTTTCTTTTTACGGGTTGTTTGTTTCTTTGCCATTTTATCCTACCCCCTTAACTATTTAACTGCTTCTTTCTTATTAGCAATGGTCTTACGTGGACCTTTACGTGTACGAGCATTTGTTTTTGTTCTTTGGCCTCTAACTGGGAGTCCTTTTCTATGACGAATTCCTCTATAACAGCCAATTTCTTGAAGACGTTTAATATTTAAGAGAACTTCTCTTCTTAAATCACCTTCAACTTTTAAATGAGCGATTTCAGCTCTAATTTTTGTGATTTCTTCTTCAGTTAAGTCCTTAACTCTCTTGAGTTCTGGAACTTGTGCTTTCTTTAAAATTTCTTTACTTGTTGAAATTCCAATACCATAAATGTAGGTTAAAGCAACAACTACAACTTTCTCATTAGGAATGTCAACACCGACAATACGTGCCATACTAAAACGATTCCTCCTATTAACCTTGTCTTTGCTTATGCTTTGGATTTGAACAAATTACCATGACTTTTCCATGTCTTTTGATAACTTTGCACTTGTCGCAAATAGGTTTTACGGATGGTCTAACTTTCATAAAATTACCTCCAAACAGACTACTTGTGTCTAAAAACTATTCTGCCATTGTTTAAATCATAAGGCGATAATTCGATGGTAACTTTATCACCTGGTAAAATGCGAATGTAATGCATACGGATTTTACCAGAAACAGTGGCATGAATTACAACATCGTTTTCTAGCTTTACCTTGAAATTACAATTAGGTAATGCTTCAGTTACTACCGCCTCGACGGTTATTACATCTTGCTTTGCCATTTACTTATTCGTCCCCTTCTTTAAAAGTTAAAAGCTCATAGCCAGTATCAGTCACTACGACCGTATTTTCGTAATGACTACACATTTTACCATCTTTGGTCTTAGTAGTCCAGCCATCTTTTTCAACAACTAGATCAACTTTTCCTTCATTCACCATTGGTTCAATAGCAAGAACCATTCCTTTCATTAAAATTGGACCAGTTCCTTTTTTACCAACATTGAATATATAAGGATCTTCATGCATTTCCCTACCAACACCATGACCAGTAAACATATCTGTTAAAGTATAACCTTCAGCTTTTGCCACAGTCTCGATTTTGTTGGAAATGTCACCAAGATGGACACCAGGTTTGACTAATTTAACCGCTTCAAAAAAACAATTTTTTGTTGTCTCGACTAATTTAGCGACATGAGGAGCAATTTCTCCTACTGGATATGTCCTACATGCATCAGCATAATATCCTTTATAAGTTACAACGACATCATAACTAACGATATCTCCTTCTTTAAGGATTATCTTTTTACTAGGAATGCCATGAACTAAAGTATCATTAACACTGATACAAATTGCGCCAGGGAATCCTTCGTAGCCTTTACTACTTGGGATACCACCTTTAGATCTAATGTACTTTTCAGCGATTCTATCTAATTCGTAGGTGGATTTACCAGGAAGCGTGTTCTCTTTTAATACTTTGAATGTTCCTCGAACGATATCTCCAGCTTCCCTAATTAACTCGATTTCACGAGGTGATTTAATAATAATTGACACTACAACTACTCTCCTAAGATTTTTGCAATGTCTTTACTTAATTCATCTAAGTCTTTTGTGCCATCTACATCATAGACAACACCAAGATTTTTATAATATGAGATAAGTGGCTCAGTCATCTTATGATATTCATGAAGTCTAGCTTTTAAAGTTTCTTCATTATCATCTTTTCTTTGGACTAATTCTCCACCACATAAATCACAAATACCTTCAACTTTTGGTTTCATGTTTCTAATGTGATAAGGAGCACCACATGTCTTACAAACACGTCTTCCTGAAATTCTATCAACTAAGATAGATTCAGGAACGACAATATTTATAACGTATTTGATTGGTCTAGATATTTCTTCACCAATCGAAGTTAAAGCTTCTGCTTGAGGTAATGATCTTGGGAAACCGTCCAACAAGAAACCATTTTTGCAATCATCAAGAGAAATTCTTTCTTTAACAAGTCCGATTGTGACATCATCTGGGACAAGTAATCCTTGTGAAATATATTTATTAGCGAGCTCTCCAAGGGGAGTTTTGTTTTTAATGGCCTCTCTAAACATATCCCCAGTAGAAATATGTGGAATACCATAATGTGATGCGATACGTTTTGCGTTCGTTCCCTTACCAGCACCTGGTGGGCCCATTAATATAATATTTTTCATTTGATTTACATGCCTCCAATAACTTCATCGTAACTCTTACCAGCAATAAGACCATTGATTTGGTTATTAAGCTCAAGAGCAACACCAACAACAATGATTAATCCAGTACCACCTAAAGCAAGAGTACTATCATTTCCAAATACTCCAGAGAGAGTTAATACAACAGGTAATGCACTAATAAACGACAAACTAAGTGCGCCAATTAATGTAACTCTATTTAAAACTCTACTGACGTATTTTTCTGTTTCAACACCTGGACGAATTCCAGGGATATAACTACCATTCTTTTGAAAATTTTCGGCAAGTTGGGCAGGATTAATTTGCAAGTTAGCATAGAAGAATGTGAAGGCGAAGACTAATACAATATAAATTATTAATCCCCAAGGCATATAAACGCCTCCTCCCATATAAACCATTTGGTTATATTGGAAGACTTTAAGCCACTCAGCATTAGCTGCATCACTTGATATAAATGTTGCAATAACGCTTGGTGCCATTAAAATACTACTAGCGAAGATGACAGGAATAACACCTGCACTATTTACCTTAATAGGTAAGAAACTTGCTTTGCTTAATTTTTCACTACCACCACTACGAGTTGCATGTTGAACTGGTATTTTTCTTCTACTTAATTCAATAAAGACAACAAATGCGATGATAAGTATAAATGATAAAACGTAAAGTAAGAATTGGAATACACCTTTAGTAGCTTCAATACTACCATGGTTCCAGCTTGTTAACACCCATCTTTGGAACGCTGTTACAATTTGATTTGGTAAACTACTAACGATGCCTGCAAAAATAATAACTGATATACCATTACCAATACCTTTTGTAGTAATTTGGTCACCAAGCCACATAACAAGCATTGCGCCAGCAACCATAACTGTAACGATATATGCATATGTTAAGAAGTTTTCTTCCATCGTGAAGCTTATCCACGAAGTATTTAATGCAGTTTGAATGATGCCATAAGCTTGAACGGCAGCAAGCATTAAAGTTAAATATCTTGTTGCCATTTCAATTTTTCTACGCCCATATTGACCTTGCCTATTAAGTTCAGTTAAAGCAGGTAAAACATCCATACTTAATAGCTGAATAATAATTTGAGCAGTAATATAAGGAGAAACGCCTAAAGCAAATATCGAGAAATTCTGAAGAGCTCCACCACCTAATAAATTCATTAAAGCAAGAATATTATTAGAATTGGAGTTCAATTGATCTGAGAATTCGCTAGCATCAATTCCTGGAGTAGGAATTGCACAGCCAATTCTAAATACAAATAGAATCATGATCGTAAAAAATATACGACCAACGACTTCTTTATTTTTAAAAATCTCTACAAATTTCTTCATGGGTAAAAGCCTTTTTTATTAAATAACTAATAAATATTATTTACTAATTTCGGCTTTTGCGCCACACTTTTCTATCTTTTCTAATGCAGTTTTAGAGAATTTTTTAGCTTCGATAGTAACTTTCTTAGTTAATTCACCATTTCCTAAGACTTTTAAACCATCAAATTCTTTTTTTACTAATCCTTTTTCAATTAATGAAGTGATATTTACTGTATCACCATCATTGAATGAATTGAAAGCATCTAAATTAACTACAGCGTATTCTTTGTGGCCATAGTTTTTAAAACCACGTTTTGGTAATCTACGGAAGAGTGGTAATTGTCCACCTTCAAATCCAAGTCTGACTCCGCCGCCACTTCTTGAATTTTGACCTTTATTTCCGGTACCACCGTTTTTACCAAGTCCACTACCTAATCCTCTGCAGCGTCTCTTACTTTCTTTTCTGCTTCCGACTGTTGGTTTAAGATTATTTAACATCAGCTTTTCCTCCTTCACGTAAAGCTTTAACATCTTTATAGTTCTTTAAGCTGTTAAGTGCAGCAGTTGTTGCTCTAATAATGTTAATCTTAGTTCTACTACCATAGACTTTACTATAAACGTTTTTAATTCCTGAAAGTTCAACGATTGCTCTAACTGGACCTCCAGCAATAATTCCAGTTCCTTCTGGAGCTGGTTTTAAGAAGACTTCTGTAGCTCCGAATTTACCAATAACTTCATGTGGAATTGTTCCGCCATTAACGATATTGACTGTATGTAAATTTCTCTTTGCTTTATCAACACTCTTCTTAATTGCATCTGGGACTTCTCCGCTCTTTCCAGTTGAGAATCCAAATTTGCCTTTACCATTACCAATAACGACAAGGGCACTAAATTTCATTCTTTTACCACCCTTAACGACTTTTGTAACACGGTTAATAGCAACTACTCTTTCGTCATATTCTTTGACTACTTCTTTTTTAGGAGCTCTTGAAAAATTCTTTTTGCCTTTGGAGAATTTCTTTCCTTGTGGAGCAGCTTTTTTCTCTTCGCTAGCTACTGGAGCTGTTGCTTCATTAGCTGTGTTTTGAATTTCTTTTTTCTCTTCCATAAGTTTTCTCCTTAGAATTTTAAGCCGTTTTCACGAGCACTTTCAGCTAAAGCTTTGACTCTACCATGATAGACGTATCCACCTCTATCAAAAACGACTGTTTCAATTTTAAGTGCTAAACATTTCTTAGCGATGTCAGCACCAACTAATTTAGCACCTTCAATATTGTTACCATTTGTAATATGGAGTTGTTCACTTGAACTTGATGCAAGGGTTACACCTTTTACATCATCAATAACTTGAACTTCAATGTTTTTATTTGATCTATAAACACAAAGTCTTGGGCAAGAAGCAGTACCACTAATCTTTTTACGAACACGAATGTGTTTTCTTAATCTAACTTCATTTCTATCAGTATTTTTAATCATAATACATTTAGCCTCCTATTACTTCTTACCAGCACGTTTACCTTCTTTACGTAAGATGTGTTCTCCTACATAACGGATACCTTTACCTAAGTAAGGTTCTGGTCTACGTGTTTCTCTAATTAAAGCAGCAGTTTGACCAACTTTGAATTTGTCGCTTCCACTTACTTCAACAAAGCCATTAATATCTTTTGATTTTGATTCAATGACTTTAACGGTAACTCCTTCAAGTGGAGTAATAGTAATTGGATGAGAATAACCAACATAAAGAACAATATCTTTACCCTTCATTTCAGCTCTATAACCAATACCAATAATAGCTAATTTCTTTGTAAAGCCTTCGTGGCAACCAATACAAGCATTATTAATTAAAGCTCTAATTGTACCATGCATAGCTTTTGTACTCTTTTCATCATTAGCTCTTGTAACTTTTAAGACACCATCTTTAAGTTCGCAAGAAATTAATTTTGAATCAAAGTCAATTTTATCTTCACCAAATTTACCTTTAATGTCGACAAAACCTTCACCAATAGTAACGTTTAATCCCTCTGGAATATGAACGAGTTTATTTCCGATACGTGACATAAATTCTCCCTCCTATTACCAAACGAAGCAAACCACTTCACCACCAACATTAAGTGTTCTAGCACCTTTGTCAGTAAGAAGTCCTTTACTAGTTGAAATAATTGCAATTCCTAAACCTTTTAAGACAAATGGAATGTGTTTACTATCAGCAGTAACTCTTAATCCTGGTTTAGAAATTCTCTTTAAACCTGAGATGACTTTTTCGCCATTTGGTCCATATTTTAAGACGACGTCGAGTTTTTTGTGGCCATCTTTGTCTTTTCCTTCTTTAAATGAAGTGATGAAACCTTCATCTAAAAGAATTTTTGCGATACCAACCTTCATTTTACTTGAAGGCATAGAAACTTTTTCATGATGTAAAGCATTAGCGTTTCTAATTCTTGTAAGCATATCTGCTATTGGATCTTGATGCATATTCTATTCCTCCTTAAATTACCATGAAGATTTTTTCATGCCTGGGATCTCACCTTTATAAGCGAGTTCTCTAAGGCAGACTCTGCAAAGACCAAACTTTGAGTAGACTGAGTGAGGTCTTCCACATCTTTGGCAACGTGTATATTCTCTGACTTTAAATTTTTGTGGTCTTGATTGTTTGACCTTTAAACTTGTCTTAGCCATATCCCTTCTCCTTATCTACTAAATGGCATGCCTAATTCTTTTAATAAAGCATGTGCTTCTTCATCAGTCTTAGCTGTTGTAACGATTACAATATCCATACCTCTAACTTTTTGAACTTTATCGTAGTCAATTTCAGGGAAGATTAATTGCTCTTTAATACCTAAAGTATAATTTCCTCTTCCATCGAAAGCGTTTTTATTAACACCACGGAAGTCTCTAACTCTTGGTAATGATATTGATACTAACTTATCGAAGAATTCATACATTCTGATTCCTCTTAAAGTAACTTTGCAACCAATTGGTTCATCTTGTCTTAATTTGAAAGTTGCAATACTCTTTTTAGCTTTTGTAATAACAGGTTTTTGACCAGTAATTAAAGCAAGTTCTTCAACTGCTTCTTCAAGTCTCTTCTTATCTTGAGTTGCATCACCAACACCAATGTTAATGACGATCTTTGATAATTGAGGAACTTGCATAACGCTTGTGTAACCAAATTGTTTCATTAAATTTGCTTTAATTTCGTTATTATAAGCATCTAATAAACGAGTATGATTTACAGGAGTTTTATGTCCCTTAGAAGTTGCAGCTTTAGTAGTTTTTTTAGCTGTAGTTTTCTTTGTCTCTGCCATAACTTTTCTCCTTATTTAACTTCTTTTTGTGTTCTTTTGATGATTCTTACTTTGTTACCATCCTTATCGAATTTATAACCAAGTTTTGAACCTTTTTTACTTTTTTCATCGTAAAACATAACTTTTGAAGCATCGATTGGAGCATAGATTTCTTGAATGCTACCTTCTGGATTAGCTTGTGTAGGTTTTACATGCTTTTTACGAATATTGACACCTTCAACAACAACTTTATTTTCTTTTGGTAAAGCTTTTTGAATTATGCCAACTTTCTTTTTATCTTTTCCAGAGATAACGATTACTTTATCACCTTTTTTAAGTTTCATTTCGTTTACCTCCTTATAAGACTTCTGGTGCTAAAGAGACGATTTTCATAAATCCTTCACCTTTATCACGAAGTTCTCTTGCAACTGGTCCAAAGACACGGGTTCCAACTGGTGTCTTATCTTCATTGATGATAACGCAAGCATTGTCATCAAATCTAATTGTTGAACCATCTTTTCTTTCTAATGGGTAGCTTGTTCTAACGATAACTGCTTTAACAACATCACCCTTTTTAACTTTTGCGTTTGGGATAGCATCTTTAACAGCACATTGAACAACATCACCGACTGTACATGATTTTCTATGGCTTCCACCATAAATTCTGAAGACTCTGACAACACGAGCACCACTATTATCAGCGACAACTAAATTTGTTTCGACTTGTATCATAGTTTATTTAGCCTCCTTGTTATCTTCTTCTGAAGTTTCATGTAAAACTTCTTTTAATTCTTCACTTTCATCGACTTTAACATCTTCTAAAGCTTTCTTAACGACGCTTACGAGTTTAAATCTCTTTAAAGCACTCATAGGTCTGCATTCTTCAATAGTAACTACATCACCGACATGGGCTAAGCCTTCTTCATCATGTGCATAGTATTTATTTCTGAATTGAACTCTCTTTTTATATTTAGGATGGTTTCTATAACCTTCAACTAAAACAACTAATGTTTTAGCACTCTTGTCGCTTACGACTGTTCCAGTAATTCTCTTCTTGTGATCCATAATTACTTACCTTCTTTAGCCATTCCGAGTTCTCTTTCTTTTAAGACTGTTAAGACACGTGCGATATCTTTACGAACTCTTCTAACTTCCATTAAATCTTCGAGTTGTCCAACTGCTTTCTTTCTCTTTAAGTTGTATAACTCTTCTTTTAAGGAGTAAATACGATTATTTAATTCTTCAGTAGATAATTCTCTAACTTCTTTAATCTTCATAACTATTTAACCTCCTTATTCTTTTTAATAATACGTGTTTGAAGTGGGAGTTTATAACTTGCTTGATGGAGAGCTTCCATAGCAACTTCTTCACTGACACCGCCAATTTCAAACATAACTCTATTCTTTTTAACTACTGCAACCCAGTATTCTGGATTACCTTTACCACTACCCATACGGACTTCAGCAGGCTTTTTAGTCTTTGCTAAGTGTGGGAAGATTCTGATATAAATTTTACCTTCTCTTTTGGTATATCTTGATAAGACAATACGGCAAGCTTCAATTTGTCTATCGCTTACCCAATTACCTGTAACAGCTTGTAAGCCATAATCACCAAAGGCGACAGTGTTACCACCTTTTGATAAGCCTTCATATCTAATAATATGAGGGCGTCTGTACTTAACTCTTTTTGGTTGTAACATAACTATTCTCCCTTCTTTGAATTTTTATTAGGTGTTTCAGGAGTTTCAGGCTTTAATGAGAAATCTTTAACACCACGGCAAATCCAAACTTTAACGCCGAGTTTACCATAAGTTGTCATAGCTTCTCTACATGAATAATCAATATCACTTGCTAATGTATTGATAGCCATTGTTCCTTCTTTATACCATTCACTACGAGCGATATCAGCTCCAGCAAGTCTACCACTTACTTCAGTCTTAATACCTTTTGCTCCGGCTTTTCTAACTTGAGAAATAGCTTTCTTTTGAACGATTCTGAAACTTGCACGAGCTTCGAGTTGAGCAGCAATTTGATCTGCAACAATTCTTGCATCTAAGTATGGTTGTTTAACTTCAACAACATCAATCTTAACTGTGCACTTTAACATTTTTACTAAAGCTTCAGTTAATTTATTAATATTTTCACCTTTTTGACCGATAACAGTTCCAGGTTTCGCAACGAAGATTATAACTTTAACGAAATAACCTTTATCATTCTTTTTTCTTTCAATTTCAATGTGAGAAAGTTGTGCTTCACGTCCAACTTTTTCTTCAATGAAATTTCTAATTTTCATATCTTCGGATAAGAAATGTGCATAATCTTTATCGGAAGCGTACCATCTTGAGTTCCAGTTTTTATTTAAACCGATTCTCATTCCTACTGGATTAACTTTTTGACCCATTCTCGATTACCTCTCTTAATTTCTTTCCTTTACTGTAACGTAGATATTACAGAATCTTTTAACTAAGCCGCTTGCGCTACCCTTAGCTCTTGGAAGATATCTCTTCATTTTTACGCTATCGCTTGCTTGAATTGAAGCGACATATAATTTATCTGCATTCATGTTGAAGTTATTTGTAGCATTTGCCATTGCGCTCTTAATTAATTTAGAAACAGCAGCACATGCTTTGTGATTAACATTGAATAAAATTTCAAGTGCTTCTTCACAATCTTTTCCTCTTACTAAATCAATAACTAATCTAGCTTTACGAGGAGTGCATTTAACACTGATTGCCTTTGCGTGAGCTTCTGTAACAACAGGTTTTTTAACTTCAACAACTTCCTTCTTTTCAACTTTTTTAGCAGTTGTCTTTTTAGAGGTTGTTGCTTTCTTAGTTGCAGCTTTCTTAGCAGTGGTCTTTGTTTCTTCAGCAACAGTTTCTTCTGCTTTTACTGCTTTCTTAGCAGTGGTCTTTTTAGGAGCACTGGTTTTTGTAGCAGTTTTCTTAGCTACTTTCTTTGTTGTTTCTGTAGCTTCGCCTTCTACTTTTTTGGTAGTTTTCTTTGTTTCTGCCATAATACGTCTCCTTATTTAATACCAGCAGCCTTCATTGCAGCTGCCTTATCTTCAGCGTTATTTCCAAAGTGACCTTTATAGGTTCTTGTTGGTGCAAATTCACCAAGTTTATGACCGACCATGTCTTCTGTAACGTAAACTGTGATGAATGTATGTCCGTTATAAACAGCGAAAGTGTGTTCAACGAAATCTGGGAAAATTGTACTTCTTCTTGACCAAGTTTTAATGACTGCTTTCTTATTTGAAGCATTTAAAGCTTGTACTTTTTTCATTAAGCTTTCATCAACAAATGGTCCCTTTTTTAAACTACGTGCCATTTTCTAACTCCTTTCTCTATTTATCATTAACTCTTCTAATAATTAATTTACTAGAAGCTTTCTTTGATTTTCTTGTCTTAACGCCAAGAGCTCTCTTGCCCCAAGGTGTACGAGGTGCATCTCTACCAACAGGACACTTACCTTCACCACCACCGTGTGGGTGATCTGGTGGGTTCATAGCGCTACCTCTAACAGTAGGTCTAACACCTAACCATCTATTTTTACCAGCTTTACCAAAGTTAAGTAAGCTATAATCTTCATTTCCAACAACACCAATTGTTGCTTTACATTCACCTAAGAGCTTACGTGTTTCACCACTTTGAAGTCTTACGATGACATATTTTCCTTCTTTACCAAGGATTTGAGCTGAACAACCAGCACTTCTACAAAGTTGTCCACCTTTTTTAGGCATTAATTCAACGTTATGAATTAAAGTACCTTCAGGAATGTTCTTTAAGAGTAATGCGTTTCCTGTAACAATATCAGCTGTTTCTCCAGAAACGATTTTATCTCCGACTTTTAATCCTTTTGGTTGGAGTATGTAACGTTTTTCACCATCAGCATAACTAATTAATGCGATGAATGCGTTTCTATTTGGATCGTATTCAATTGCTTGAACCTTTCCAACTACTCCATCTTTATTTCTCTTGAAATCGATAATTCTATATTTTCTTTTGTTTCCGCCACCAATATGACGAGTGGTAATAACACCTTGTTGGTTTCTTCCACCTGTCTTCTTTAATGTGACAAGTAAACTTTTTTCAGGAGTAGTTTTTGTAATCTCTTCAAAACCTAATGTTGTCATTGCACGTCTTGAAGGAGTATATGGTTTATAATTCTTAACAGACATTTTTAATCTCCTATATATAAGTTTATTTATTATTCACCATAGAGGTTAATTGTTTCGCCTTCTTTAATAGTGACAATAGCTTTTTTAAATCCGCTAATAGTTCCTTTATATCTTGAGCCACGTGTTGTAACTTTACTAGGAACATTAACTGTGTTTACATTTAAAACTGTAACACCATAAATTCTTTTAACTGCGTTTCTGATTTGAACTTTGCTTGCACCTTTTTTAACAATGAAAGTAAATTTGTTATTTTCACTTGTTGCTGTAGCACTTTTTTCAGTGATTAATGGTTCAATAATTGTTTCGAAATCAGTAATTGTTGCTTTGTTTGTTTTAACTTCAGGAGTAACTGTAGCAACTTCTTTCTTTTTAGCCATTACCTAACTTCCTCCCTATTTATTTCCATTTAATGAAGCTTCAATACGTTTAATATCTTCTTTAGAAACAATAACTTTTTCATTATTGAGAAGATCATAAACGCTGATGTTTCCAACACATCTTAAGGTAACGTTTGAAACGTTATTTGCTCCTTGGAGAAGTAATGGATCTTCACTTACGATAAGTGTTTTAACGTTTTCAGCTTTGAATGCTGAGAGTAATTTAACGACTTCTTTTGTCTTTCCACTAACCTTAAATTCGTCAAGAACGACTAAGTCTTTCTTTGTCTTTAAGCTTAATGCACTCTTTAAAGCTAATGTGTGAGCTTTCTTGTTTTGTTTAATCTTGAAGTTTTGTTCTCCAGTTGGGCCGAATACTGTTCCACCACCAACCCAAATTGGTGATCTTGTAGAACCAGCTCTTGCTCTACCTGTTCCTTTTTGTCTGAATGGTTTCTTACCACCACCTGATACTTCAAATCTCTTTTTAGTTTTAGCAGTTGCTTGTCTAGCATTTGCTTGTGATGTTAAGACAGCATCGAACATAACTTGGTTATGTGCTTCAACTCCGAAGACTTCTTTACTTAATGTAACAGAGCCAACTTCGGAACCATCTTGGGAATAAACTTTAACTTTTAAATCTGCCATACTGTTCTCCCTTCTAGTTATTTAGTTTCGGCTGATGCAACACTTCTATCGATAACTGGTTTAACAGTTGTCTTTTGAAGAGCTGGCTTAACAGCACTTCTAATTTTAACAATTGATTTCTTTGGTCCTGGGATACCACCTCTAACTAATACATAGTTCTTTTCAGCATCAACTTTAACAATAATTTGATTTAAAACTGTTGCATGTTGATTTCCCATATGACCTGACATCTTCTTACCTGGAATAACACGGTTGTTGCATCTACCATTATTAGCAAATGAACCTTGTCCTCTATGATATCCAGATCCATGTCCTTTAGGTCCTATTGTATGTCCCCATCTCTTAATGACACCTGCGTAACCTCTACCTTTACTTGTGCCGAGAACATCAACGATATCACCTGCTTTGAATAAATCAGCTTTGATTTCAGAACCAACTTCGTAACTATTCATTTCATCACCCTTTAATTCGAATAAGAATTGTTTTGGTGATACATTAGCCTTTGTGAAGATTCCTTTTTCAGCTTTATTTAATAATCTTTCTTTCTTGTCTTCATAACCGATTTGAATTGCTTCATATCCGTCATGTTCTTTTGTTTTCTTTAAGGTAACAACATTTGGTAAGACTTCAACGACTGTGACAGCATACATTGTTCCATCTTCAGCGTAGACTTGAGTCATACCCATTTTTCTACCGATGATTTCTTTCATTCGTCTTACCCTCCTTATAACTTGATATCGATGTCAACACCACTTGGAAGATCTAATCTTCTTAAAGCATCGATTGTATCGCTGTTAGGATTGACAATATCAATGATTCTCTTGTGTGTTCTAATTTCGAATTGTTCACGACTATCTTTATATTTATGAACAGCTCTTAAGATTGTGTAGACTTGTTTTTCCGTTGGTAGTGGAATAGGTCCTACTACACTAGCACCTGTCTTAGTAATTGCATTTACAATTTTACTAACACTCATATCAAGTACTTTGTGATCATAAGCTTGTAAACGAACTCTAATTTTCTTTACTTTTGCCATGAATTCGCTCCTTTCGTACATATGCCTACCTGCTCAATGCGAATTACCTGATCACCATCATGACAACGCTTATGGGTGTATCAGCAACCTCGCATTTCAACGCTTTCCGTAAGCCTAAATATATTACTATATATAGATAAATATAGTCAAGCACTTTTTTATTATTTTTTTAATTAATTTGAAATTTTAAAAAACACCGACACAATCGATATTTTTTTATTATTTGCAGTCTTAAATTTATCACATTTGCTACATAAAAATCAAAAAGATTTATAACTTTATAACTTGGTTTTTAAAAATTATAAAAAAGTAGCAATTACGCATTTTTGATTCAAAAAATGAAAATTATTTATTTAAAAAACTAAACTCACAACCACAATAATCTTGTCTATAAATTCCAAAAAGTTTTGATATTTCTACCCCAATATCTTGTCCATTGTTTTTCTTTAAATCAGAATGAATAAATTTTAATGATGGATATTCCTTATTAATCAATTCACCAACTTCGTTAATATAGTCTACATCTTTGTTTCTAGACACAGTCATTATAGAACTCACAAAAATAAAACCATTATTTAATGCATAATCAAAAGTTCTTTTAAGTCTTTTATATATGCAAATTTTGCATCTTCTTCCACCTTCTTTTTCATCTTTAAATGAAATAAGGTCCATTTTAAAATTTTCATAATTATATTCATCAGTTACTACCTTTATTTTTGTATTTAATTTTTCATTTATAAATTTAACATATCTTTTAAGCTCATTTAATCTCAAATTAAATTCTTCAACTGGATAAATATTTGAGTTAGTAAAATAAATAGTAATATCAAATAAATCTACGAAAAATGGTAATGGAAATGATGAACAAGCTCCACAACAAACGTGTAGTAATAGTTTAGGCAATTCATCATTTTTACAAGTGCCTTTTATAGAGTGATAATCCTTTAAAAATTCGAAATAATAATTCTTTTTTGCGTTTTGCATGAAATAATTATATCAAAGAAATATAGAGAATTATTGAAAAATACATCAAAACGCATAGAATATTAAATATGGAATATAAGACATTTCTAATTTATGGATACCTTGTTTTATTAGGCATAATTTTTTTAATTTTTATATTTTTTTCTTATTACTTAAAGTTTTTCAAAATATCTAAAAAACCTGATAGAATTTTGAAAAATACAGAAAAAAAGTTTGATTTTGCAGTGTTAATTCCTGCTAGGAACGAATCTAAAGTAATTAAAAATATATTAGAATCATTAAATAATCAAACATATGATAAGAGTCATTTTAAGGTTTTTGTAATAACTGAAAGAGAAAATGATAAATCAAATGAGATTGCTCTTTCATATGGGTTTAATTTTATTGTAAGGAAAGAAATTCAAAACAAAAGAACGAAAGGATTTGCATTAAAAGAAGGTTATGATTATTTAATTCATAACAATATAAAGTTTGATTCACTTGTTATTTTAGATGCGGATAATATTGTAGATAAAAATTATTTATTCGAATTAAACAAATTAAAAGGCGAAGGGCATCAAGTTGGTGTTGGCAAACGCTACTCGACTAACACAAACGCCTCGATTATAAGTGCTTCAAGTGGTTTATTATTTTCATTTCAATCTAATTTTGTCAATAAGTCTAGAGCCGAATTGTTTAATAAATTTGCCATTAATGGAACAGGATATTATGTAGATAAAAAAGTTATTGAAGATGCTGGTGGATGGATATTTTTAGGCCTAACTGAAGATGTCGAATTAACTAGGTACTGCTATTATCATGGAGTAAATATGGGCTATAATCCAAATGCCATTTTTTATGATGAACAACCTTTAGATTATAAAACAATGCATAAACAACACGTACGTTGGATTTGGGGATATTTTAATAAAAACACCATAAAACCCTTTAAAAACGGAGGTGTAATTTATTCTAAAACCTCTTTTTTGGCTATGTTAGAATATAGACTATCAATGGGTCTATTTATTTTTATTGAAGCAGCTTTTGCTTTGCATGTCATATATACATTAGTAATGTCGATAATAGCCTTTTCGCGATTAGATATTTCATGGGGATTGATTTATTTAGGAATAATAGTTTTAGAAATAATTTTTATGTTTATTATCTGCTCGATTGCCAATATGATTGAGTTGGCTATTAGTGGAAAAAAAATTAATGCTAGTAAAACTATGAAATTTAAACTTTGTGTATTTGGTTTTATTTTCTGGTCAGACTTCTTCTTTAGTTTATTAGATGGTTTCTTTCATCCATCAAAAAAATACACACGGGAAAAAATTAAACATACTGGAAAAATTGATATTTAAGAGAACAAAAGTGAATCAAAATGATTCACGTCCACGACTTAATTGTCGTGGTTTTTTATTTTTTCTTATATAATTAAA